>DHQK01000213.1:26745-81434 GCA_002411085.1 Marinilabilia sp. UBA5340
AAAAAACTAATTCAATATAAGTAAAATGCTTGCTATAAGCGTAAGGATGATATTAGTCCCTTGAAAACTATTGATGGACATAACTGCGTTTAATCGTTTTCCCAAAATGGTACCGGTTAATAAAATAGGTGTAAAAAATAAAGCTGTTTTGATGGTCTCCAAGGTAACCATCCCTGCGTGGTAATATCCAATAATTGCAATGATAGCTGTCACAACACTGAAGGCCGCAAAAATTTCACGGAATTTTCGATTGCTTACATTTGCCCTGTTGAGAAACAATGCCAACGGTGGCCCGCTAACGGAAACAGCTCCGGTCAGAAACCCAATAAACGCTCCTGCCGAAAGATAGGCATAGCCGGGAAGCTTATTTTTATTGATTTTCTTCCTGAATAGCGTGTAAAGAGTCAGCAAAACAAAGAAGATGCCTGCCAGATGTACAAGCATTTCTCCTGATGTTGCACTAAGTGCAAAAACTCCGGCAATGGTAAACAAACCTCCGGCTCCGATCAATTGATAAGCATTTTTATTCAGCAATTTGTGGTCTTTCTTCTGCAGTACAATTAGTATAGACGCGATTAAGTTGCAAATCATCAAAACCGGTATAATCTCCCTGGGCGGATACCATATTAACAGAAGCGGAAATGAAAACAAGGCAAAACCAAAGCCGGTAATTCCTTTTATCAGGCTTGAAAGTATAATGACCAGAAATATCCAGATGTTAGGCATAGTTTAATGCATTAAAAAATATAATGAAACAATTGAAGTAATGATCCATAATGAGACTCCCAGCGCAAAACTTCTGATTCCTGATTTTTTTATCTGATCGATGGTGATTCCCGAACCAATCAGGAAAAGCGCAACAACCATTCCTCTTTTTCCTAACCAGGCAAAGTGATCATAGCTGAGACTGTACTCCTGGAAAAAATTTGAAAAAAGGATCGCTGCAACAAACAGAAGAATAAACCAGGGAAATTTAATGGATCGTTTTTCTTTGCTTTTGTTGAGCATTGCAACAACAATCGCCAGGGGAATAATCCACAAGGCTCTGATTAATTTTACTGTGGTGGCAATCTGCAGGGCTTTTTCACCATATACAGCTCCTGCACCCACAACCGAACTGGTATCGTGAATGGCTATGGCAGCCCAGTTTCCAAAAACTTCCTGGCTAAGCCCCAGTTGATGGCCAACAAAAGGAAATAGAACAAGAGCAACTGCATTAAGGACAAAGATGACTATCAATGCAAAAGAGTTTTGATAGTTTTCACTTTTCAGAATGGGGGCAATAGTTGCAATGGCACTTCCTCCACAAATTGCTGTTCCGGTAGAAATGAGTAAGGCAACATTTTTTTCTGTATTCAGGATTCTTCCCAGCAAAAGCCCGACAACCATCACTCCGGATACGGAGATCACAGTTTCAGTAAAACCACTTTTTGAAGCGGTAATTACTTCTTCCAGATTCATGCTAAAACCCAAAAGCACAACCGAAGCCTGCAGTATTTTTGACGTATATTGCTGGATGCTGTGATTTCGGAATCCGGCAAGAGAAATCAATATGCCTATTCCTAATGCAAGGGAAGGAGATACCAACGGAAGGAAACAACAACCTATCAGGATTCCGTAAAGACCTGATGAGTTGATCGTTTCGGCTTTGGGGAAAAAGGAATAAATGAGTGCTTTTGCTTTTTGCATAACTTGCTTGTATTTGATTACAAAAATAAAAGACAGTTATAGCTAAAGCAAATACTAAATTGTTATTGCGGATAACTAAAAGTTATAGCTTTGCAGGAAGTTTTCGAACAATTCCACTTGATGCCCTTTGTGTCCGAGAGGAAAGGCAATTCTGAATTTTCGCGGAATGGTAAAGCCGGTTACTTTCAGTTTCACCAATGATTTCAGATAAATTTCGGTGGAAACAGTTTTTTCTGAAACAATAGCCAGCCCATCAAAATCAGTCAGAAAGTTTTTGATGGCTTCGGTACTTCCAAGATGAATCAGAGTATTTAGGTTTTCAAAATCAATACCTTGTCGGATTAGAGCCTGTTTAATTACCTCAAGGGTACCACTTCCTTGTTCTCTTAATACAATCGGAATCTGCATCAGTTCATCTTTTCTGATTTCCTCCTTTTTGGCATAAACACTATTACTTCCGGTAACTACAATTAGTTCATCATCCATGAAATTTCTGTAACGAATGCCCGGTTGGGATGAGTTATTCTCCACCAGAGCCATATCCACCTGATTTTCCAAAAGCGCTTTTTCCATTTCAAAGGAATTGCCATTGAGCAGAAAAATCTGGATTTTGGGATATCGTTTATGGAAAGATGCAATAACCCTGGGTATGACATATTGCGATATAGTTGAACTGGCTCCTATTCGGAATTCACCCACAACACTATTGTGCATTTGACCAATATCAAATTCAAGTTCCCTGTATTCTCTGGCAATATGCTTAAAGGCATTGTATACTTTTTCTCCGGCTTTGGTAAGGTAAATTTTGTTGCCTTTTCGCTCGAAAAGATTGGTTTTGTATCGTTCCTCCAATTCTTTAATATGCCTGGTGACAGCCGGCTGGCTTATATTTAGATTACCAGCAGCTTTTGAAAAACTAAGATTTTCTGCAACTGAAATGAATACTGTGTCTCTAAAGTCCATGAAATATGAAGTGATTACGGATGAAAAATGATGCAAATTACAAATAAGGTTCATCATAATGTTGCCTGTTTGAGAAAAAATTAGTGCATAGGGAATCAAAGTGGAGACAAAAAAAAGCCGCAATTCTCTGTTAAAGAATTGCGGCTTTTCTCTGTGATCCCAAGCGGTCAAATTTCGAACTATATCCTTGAAGATTTAGAGGCAATTTCTAATGTAATCCGCAGCGGAATACTTGATTAACTTATTTAAAGTCAGAGATATGTTAATCAATCCACTTCAAATAAATTCAAACGAAAACTTTCAGCAATTTTCAGCTAAAAATATATCTTTGCTCTTGCTAATTATTAAGGGTATAATTTTTATAATTATGCCGAAAACACATGTCGATTCTTTTAAAACAAGCTCCGTTCAGGGGCTTTTCGTGTTTATAGTCCCTAAGTGTTTTTTGATTTGTTGCCTTATGTTTCGATTTGTTTTCCGAAATATCAAGGTTCAACACTTGCATTCTATTCTCACCGTCAATTCCTCTAAAAATATATCATTATCTAAATAAATTTCATCGCTATGATAAATCGCAGAACAAAATTAAAGCAAGAGTTAGTAACAAAGCTATATCCTAATAGTGTCTCAATTAAATCTGCCATGCAGCATCTAAGAAGAGAAATTGAAATATGTCCTGAATGTTGTTAATTATTCAATATCTATCCAATAATGGTTTTTCCATTTTCTATACCTTGGTTTTAGCCTTGATAATCTAAGCCCAATTCCAATAAATAATACACCATTTAGCAGCAAAAACCCGGCTACAAGGTATGCTAATGCATCCGGGAATATAAAAATGAGTATTGCTAAAAGAACCAGGTTTAGCCCGATAATTAAATACATCCACCAAGGCGAAAACAGATGTTTAATAAAGTTGTCATAAAATTCTGTTGTCCTGAACATGGTTCTGTTATTTATAGGTTACACAATTACTTTTCTTTTGACTTTATTGTATTCATGGCAAAAAAAGTCCGGGTGCATATTTTTCACTTCCTTGCCATTCGGAATTCTTATGCCAAACTCCTTTTTTCGCTTCTTTCTTTTAGAATGATTGTTTTCAGGTAATGTGGCATACTTGTTTTCTAAGCTTTGTTCTTTACCATTATGATGGTTGTCACTTGTGTTGAAGTCCAATGGCAAGCTTGCTGATTTAATAATTAACCTGGGTGAATGGTACGCAAATGAACTGATGCTTTTGTTGCCTACATAATGTAAGTCAATCTTTGTAACATCGGCAACAGGAATTACTCTACCATTGTAATAATCAATTACTCCTGAGTGGTTTGTGTTGTTGTTATCGTTAAAATTAAATACGGATAACAAAATTGATGTTAAGAATAAGTTTGCTGTATTCATATTAACCTCCTTTTTTTTGAAGCCTTAAAAGGCTGTTAAACAAATTTTCAACAAAAGAATCCTTACTAAATTCTTATAACCCTTATTCAAACAATATACCATATAAAAAGCATGTGTGTTTTTAGCTGCATTACACATTACAGATGCCATAATGACATTACCTAAGCGGTATGTTTGTCAATATGGCATGAAGAAATATACAGTAAATTACCCGGCTATTTTAATAACGTATTTTAACAGGTGAATCTTAAAGCATTACAATTCAGGTTTTTAAGAATCTTACATATTAAATATAAAAAATTTTGGTATGTGATTTGAAAAAATGAGCTTGAACGAAAAAACAAAATATATGATATAAAATGTCTAACAAAAAAGATGGAGGATTTAATCATGACTTTAGCAAGATTATCTAACAATTTGTTTCCTTCATTAATAGACAATTTTTTTGAAGGAGACTTGATGAACTGGAATTTTGCCAGTGAGAATTCTACAATGCCAGCGGTTAACGTTAAAGAAAACGACAATGAGTATTTAATTGATGTTGCTGCCCCTGGCTTGAAGAAAGGAGATTTTAAAGTTAGCTACGACAACGGCAGGTTAACTATTTCTTCCGAAAAGAAAGCTGAACATGAAGAAAAAGACGGTGAAAAGGTAACCCGTAAGGAGTTTAGCTATCAATCATTCCAACGTTCTTTCAGCGTACCTGAAAACATTGTGAATGCTGAAAAAATTGGGGCTAAATACGAAGATGGTATTCTTCATGTTACTCTACCAAAACGCGAAGAAGCAAAACCTAAGCCTGCAAAAGAAATCAAAATTTCATAAGGATTAAATAGCAACGAAAGGCGCGAAAGGCGCGATAAAGATTAACAAAATTTGGATTTCGTGCTTTTAGTGGCTTTCGTTGTAAAAAAAGTTTAGCTGATTTGAGTTTGGAACATAAAAAATTTAGTGCTATGAAAAAAAT
Organism: Marinilabilia sp. UBA5340; assembly: GCA_002411085.1. GTDB lineage: Bacteria > Bacteroidota > Bacteroidia > Bacteroidales > Marinilabiliaceae > Marinilabilia. Next base: position 31,763 of record DHQK01000213.1, read on the forward strand.
AACAACAATTTTGTTACTTCTGGCACTGGTTGTTGTCGGATGTAACAAGGAAAAGCAAACTGAGGGAACTGCAAACAATCTATCAGACACATTGCAGGCACCTAAAAACAAATATTTGAGCGAACAACAGCTTCAAGACCAGGTCGACCAGGAAATACGTGATATTCTTTCATTAGCTAATGATGAGAGAATTGCTGATGCTGTTAAAGTGATAGCCTATACTGAAGAAGCTGTTAAACATATATTGGACAGCAATTATGTCGAAGCCACTGCCAGATTGGAAGATGCTATCGGAAAAGCTGCGGTTATGACTGCCGCAAGACCTGAATTAAGTTTATTTCCGTTAGATGTTCAAATTACAACCCGCGATTTGGTTGCGGATATTGATGTGCTGAAACAAGTAAGAAAGGAAGCAGAACATCTTACGGATAAAGGGCATTTACAAGCTGCACGTCATTTACTGAAAGATTTAGCCAGTGAGTTGGAGATTACTACTCCAATGTTACCGGTTGCTACCTATCCAAACGCCTTATCGTTGGCAGCAAAATCTTTAAGTGAAGACAAGCCGGATGAAGCGTTAATTATTCTAAATACTGCCTTAAGTACAGTATTTGTCCAAACCAAATATGTTCCATTACCATTAATTAGGGCAGAACGAATGCTTGAGGAGGTAACAACTCTTTTAGAACAAGAAGAAAAAGATACCGACATCACAACGCTGCTTGAAAATGCCGAATACCAAATCCGTTTTGCTGAAGCATTGGGGTATGGTAAAAAAGATAAAGAATTCGAGGAACTCTATTCAGCTATCAAAGAAATAAAACATGAGCTTAAGAAAGAAGGTGATGGTGATTCAGCTGGTTTGACTAAAAAGCTTCGTGAAAAGCTGAATGATTTTAAGGATAGAATATCAAAATCAAAAGAAGAAGTAAAAAAAGAAAACAATTAACTTTTAACCAGTCTGTATATACAGGCACAAATTAGATGGAGGATTTAATTATGACACTATCAAGATTATCAACAGGTTTTCCATCATTAATCGACCAGTTTTTTAATGACGATATGATGGATTGGGCAAATTCAAATTATTCAACTACCAATACAACTTTGCCCAGGGTGAACATCAAAGAAACCAATGACGAATTTGTTATTGAGGTTGCTGCTCCCGGCATGAAAAAAGACGATTTTAAATTGAATTATGACAATGGTAAACTGTCTATTTCATCCGAGGTAAATGAAGGAACTCAGGATGGTGTAAAATACACTCGCCGTGAGTTTAGCTATCAGTCTTTTCAAAGAACGTTTAATGTATCACAGGAGTTGGTTGATGGCGAAAAAATTAACGCTAAATACGTTGACGGCATACTGCAAATTGCTTTGCCAAAACGCGAAGAAATTAAACAAAAACCTGCTAAGGAAATTGCAATTAAGTAAGGAATTCAAGGTGGCCGTTTACAAATTAACGGCTACCCCTTAAAGTATTTTGACAATAACCCCAAAAAGCATAGGAGGACAAAACGATGAAATCAATTATGATATATAACAGCCCCTTTAACTGGTTCGCTCCTTTTAACGAATTAAGTTGGTTTGAACCTGCAGTATATCAGAGTCCAGTAGAGGAATCAGTGCATACTACTCCTTTTGAGTATAAAATTGATTATTCTGTGCCTGGTATGCAAAAAAGGGATTTAAAGATGAAGATTGATAATGGTCAATTAATTCTTGAAGGCCATCACCGTGAGTCGAACGGTAAGCTATTCAGAAAAAACAGAAATATACTTGAATCTTCATTCTACAGAGCAACTGCTCTTACTGAAGATATGGATGTGGACAACTTGAAGGCAAAATTTAAAGATGGAGTATTATCTGTTACTATTCCAAAAAAGAAAGAGTACATCAATTATCGGGAAATCCCGGTAAATGGTGAGAATGTGGCAGTTGAGAGTGCGAAAATTGAAGACGCAAAGGTAATCGGAGAAAAAACACATTCTATTGTGAAGACTGCAAAGGAAAAACTACGTTCAATTTTCCGAAAAGCAGCATAATATGCAATTAGCGTTTCGCACCCAATATACCCTTTCAACTAAAGGGGCAGCCCCGACTAATATGTTGTGCCGATAACATTCGGAATTTCAAAATTGTGGTTGGCATTAGGGGGAAAGGTTTCGGGGCTAATAAAATGTAATAAAACTAATATACCCGCCTTTGGCGGACAGGTAGTCCCCCGACATCGGGACTACCTTTTATTAAAACAAAAATTAACAAAAAACAAAATAAAATATAGGAGGGCAAAGCCATGAAAAAGTTTGGATTATTGATTGTAGCAGCGGTTTTAGGCAGTGCCCTTACAATTGGTACATTCAAGCTAATAGAACCAGGAAACGGGAAACATGTAAAAATTGAACACATCTCTGGTTCGCCAGTTGTGGGTGCAGCCTATACTGTAAATAAAAATGGTGAAATTGTTCCATTAGAGTTTACTGATGTAGCAAAGAAAGTAATGCCTGCTGTGGTTCATATAAAGTCCACTCAGGTGCAGAATGTAAACAACTACAATTATCGTAGTTATCCGGACCCTTTCAGGGATTTCTTTGAAGATGATATGCTTAAACATTTCTTTGGGCCTCATTTCAGGTTTGAATCCCCACAACAACCCAAAAACAGGGGTCCGCAGGCAAGAATTGGTACAGGCTCAGGTGTAATTATTAATGCTGAAGGATATATTGTTACCAATAACCATGTTATTGACAATGCCGATGACATTGAAGTTACTCTTGATGATAACAGGGTTTTTAAGGCAAAAGTTATTGGGACAGACCCATCAACCGACCTTGCTTTGTTGCAGATAAAAGAAAAAGATTTACCTTATCTGCCATTGGTTAACTCCGATGATGTAGAAGTAGGTGAATGGGTAATGGCGGTTGGAAATCCATTTAATCTTAACTCTACAGTTACTGCCGGAATTGTAAGTGCCAAAGGGCGCAATATAAACATTTTGCAAGACCGCAGTGCCATAGAATCATTTATTCAAACCGATGCTGCCATAAACCCTGGTAATAGTGGTGGTGCATTGGTTAACCTTCAAGGTGGCTTGATTGGAATTAATACGGCCATTGCTAGTCCTACAGGAGCGTATGCCGGCTATGGTTTTGCTGTTCCTTCAAATATTGTATCGAAGGTTGTTGAAGACCTTCTGAAATATGGCATGGTTCAACGGGGCTACCTAGGATTAATGATACGCAATGTTGATGGCAACCTCGCCAAAGAAAAAGACCTTGATGTTACAACAGGTGTTTATGTTGACAGCATTGCTGCTAATAGCGCAGCTGGTGATGCAGGTATAAAAGTGGGCGATGTGATAATGGAAGTGGATGAAACACCAGTAAAAACAACCGCTAAATTATTAGAAATAATTGGTCGTCATCATCCTGGTGATAAAGTAGCAATTAAAGTTGACAGAAAAGGTAAGGAAATGGATTTCCTAGTAACCTTGCGTAACCAAGACGGGAAGGAAAAAATTTACGAACGAGGAACAAAAGATGTGTTGGATATTTTAGGTGTTGAGCTTGAAGGATTAGATAAGGAAACAGCTAAGAAGCTTGATGTAGATGGAGGTTTAAGAATTACTAAACTGTTCTCTGGTAAGCTTAAACGACATACCGATGTTAAGGTAGGTTTCATTATAACTAAGGTTGATGGTAAAGTATTCAAAACCGTTGACGAATTCGTTAAATACCTTGAAAATAAAAAAGGCGGTGTCATGGTTGAAGGTGTTTATGAAGATTATCCGGGAACCTACTATTATGCATTCGGGCTTTAGTCCTCCAAAATTCGGGAAAGGGGTGTATGCCCCTTTCTCACTCTAAAAGCAAAAATATGAGAACAATACAGATAAATGCCACAAAATCAGACAATGGATTTATATATACTTTGGTTTGCTGCATAAATCAATAGCAGAGGAAGTTTTCTGTAAAGAACATGAATACATAAAAATATGAAACATCCATGCCTTGTAGGGTTATTCAAAAGTCTAATTTCCTGCTCATGGATGTTCCATCTGACCATTAAAATAAATTATTGACAGATGAAATTACCGGTAAAGAGAAAAGATGCAGTGATTTCCCCCGACAACAACCGGGTGATAGCAAGATTCTTCTTTAATGGTGAAGAAAGAGCCAGATTGTTGATTGAAAAGGTGATAAAACTTCCCGAGCCGGAAGTGGAACAACAAGTGCTGCAAATACTAAGAGAATTTTCAAGACGGCACAGGAGTATTACAACTATTTTTGAAAAACATTTTAATCACGTAAAACATATAGTTGATGAATTTGTGAATGGGAAACCAGTAAGTAAATGGCGTAAAATGCTTATTGGTTCATTTTTTACTATGGAATACGCCCTTGAATCGGCTGCCCTGTTTAATCCTTCAATGGTTGAAGATATTGACCAAAGCGGATTGCCACGAGGTTACAAAAGGGTGATTATTAGTTTACGTGCTACTGGCGAAGGACATATTTCATCCTTAGTTTTTCGAAGAGCAGTTATTGATGATAAAAATGAAATCCACCTTCAGGAAACCGGAGACCAGATAGGAGAAGCAGAATTAATTAGAAATCATAACTACAAAAAGAATGATTTTATTGCCAGTTTAAATAACATGCAAATTGGCAAAGATGATTATAGCCCCATTTTAGAGCAGTTACCCGACGAATTTACGTATGACCGTATTCGTGATGTTGTTAAAGCTAATCAGAATGAAAGCAACCTCACACTAGAGAAAAAGAAAGCACTTGATGAAATTCTTTGGCTGGCCGATTCACATACAGATATACGATTTTCGTTTGATACAGATGTATCGGAACGGGTAATTTTTCCGATTTCAAAATTTGAAAAAAACGGAATTGAAGATGCAAGGTTTACCCGATTTAAAAAAGACAATGGCGACTTTGTGTACTATGGCACATACACAGCATACGATGGCTATACAATACTGCCTAAATTAATTGAGACAAAGGACTTCTATACCTTCAAGATATTCCCCTTGCATGGTAAGTATGCCATAGACAAGAACCTGGCCTTGTTCCCACGGAAGGTGAATGGTAAGTATGCCATGATTAGTCGAATTGACGGAGTAAATAATTATATTATGTTCTCCAGCAATCTTTATAAATGGAGCGAAGCACAAGTATTGTCTGAGCCACAATACAATTGGGAATTGGTACAGGTTGGTAATGGTGGCTCGCCTATTGAAACATCAAAAGGTTGGTTACTTATAACGCATGGTGTTGGCCCTGTGCGTAAATATTGTTTAGGGGCCAGTCTACTCGACCTAAACGACCCAACAAAAGTAATTAGCAGTCTAAAAGAGCCTCTATTGATACCCTCGGAAGATGAACGAGGTGGATATGTTCCAAATGTTGTATATACCTGTGGCTCATACGTACATAATAACGAGTTGATAATCCCTTATGCCATGAGCGATTACGAATCGTCATTTGTAACCATAAATCTTGATTTACTATTGGAAGAATTATTGCTGAATAAAGAGTAAAAACATGAAAGGAAATTTTAATTCAATAATAAACTCCGGCACTCCGGTGCTGGTTGATTTTTTTGCCGAATGGTGCGGGCCATGCAAAACGCAATCACCTATTTTGGTTGATGTATCCCGCGAATTAAACGGACGGGTAAAAGTTATAAAAATTGATGTGGATAAGAACCAGGAACTTGCAGCAAGGTATCAGGTGCGAGGTGTACCAACTCTTACTTTGTTTAAAAATGGACAAAGCGTATGGCGACAATCCGGTGTAGTAGATAAAAACAGCCTCATTAGTTTTATTAACAAATATTTGTAAAGCAAAATCAAACAAGTTCTTGCAAAAGAAGCAAGATACCATGATTGAAAACAAGATAAATGGCATTATTAACGAACTTTCATTTTGTTGCTGCATAAATGTTAGAAGGCAAAACAATACCAGTATTTGGCACCCTGGTGATTCTTTCACTGGTCATACTTTTTATTGCTTTGCTATTACGCAAGCTTAAACAACCTTACTTAATTGCCTACATAATAGCAGGTATTATACTTGGCCCTGATGTCCTTGGAATTGTCCACGATAAACATACAATATCTGAACTTGGAGAATTAGGCTTAATATTTCTTATGTTTTTTATTGGAGCTGAAATTAATCTACCTGACCTTACAAAAAACATAAAGAAACCACTTATCGGAACCATAACTCAATTATTATTGAGTTTTATGTGTATTTCCACAGTTGGCTTTTTTTTTGATTGGAGTATAAACATGGTTATCCTATTAAGCTTTGTGATTAGTTTAAGCTCTTCGGCGATTATTTTTCAATACCTGTATATCAATAAAAAAATCAACTCAAATATTGGGTTATTAACAACCGGTGTTTTGCTATTGCAGGATATTTTGGTTGTGCCAATGCTTATAACTATCAACTTAATGGGACAGGGAGAACTAAATCTTGCTCAACTAATTGGAGCAAGTGCTGGGGGGGGTCTGATAATAGTTTTTCTGAGAGCTGCTATGAAGCATAGGTTGCTCAAACTACCTTTAAATAGAGATGTTAAAGAAGACCAGGACTTACAAATTTTTATTGGTCTGTTTATCTGTTTTGGACTGGCATGGCTTACCCAATTTATTGGTTTATCATCGGCTTTGGGGGCTTTTGTAGCAGGTATTATTATTGGGCAGGACGAATCAACCGAAAAGCTAAAGCACAACCTGAATCCTTTCAGGGTATTCTTTCTTGCACTTTTTTTTATATCTATCGGTTTGCAGCTCAATACATCTTTCTTTATCGACAATATTGGAGTTATACTAATACTTGTACTGTTTGTAATGCTTATAAACAGTCTTATCAATTCATTTGTTTTTAAAGCAATGGCTATGAATTGGAAAGACAGTGTTTACGTGGGGGCGTTGTTGTCGCAAATTGGTGAGTTTAGTTTTGTTTTAAGCACAACAGCTTTTAACTTGAATATTATTGAAGATTATAGTTACCAAATAACCCTTTCGGTAATCATGCTAACGATGATTTTTACATCCATTTGGATATGGTTTATTAAACGATTTTTATTTTAATTATTTAGAATATGGTTAAAAACGAAAATTTTAACAACAATAGCGGATTGGTACTTGTAAGCGAGGTGTATCCGGATAATTTGGTGGTAGTTCCTATCGAAAACAGACCGGTGTTTCCCGGACTTGCATTACCTCTTATGTTTGGTAAAAAGGAGTTGGTAAAAAGAATTGAATATGCTGTAGAAAAAGAAAACGGCTTTATTGGGGTTTCTTTAATTGAAAACATTAACGAAGCAGACATATTAACTTCGCAACTCTACAAGACAGGGACTTTATTGAAGGTATTAAGGATTGTAAATAAAACAGAAGATACCATCAATATTTTTGCACAAGCTGTAACCCGGTTTCATTTTGTAAAAGACATTACAAAGGGAGGTGTTCAACATTGGCAGGTAAAATACGAATACGAGAGTGCAGCGCCTGTTACCGATGAAATAAAAGCCTTTACTATGGCCGTAATCAATTCGGTTAAAGAATTGATAAAAGTTAACCCCATGTTCCAGGAACAAATGCGCCTGGCAATACAACAGGTTGGACTTGAAAAGCCCGGATTATTAATGGATTTAGTAGCGTCCTTTTTATCGTCAGAGGGCAAAAAGCAACAGGAAATTCTCGAAGCGGTCGATTTGTTTGTTCGTAGTGAAAAACTGCTTATACTTTTGAAGGAAGAACTTGAACTAAGTAAGCTGCAACAAGATATTCGTAAACAGATTGAAGAAAAAGTATCTCAAAACCAACGGGAATTTTTCTTGCGGGAACAGCTTAAAGTGATAAAGAAAGAACTTGGGCTTGAAAAAGATGATAAAACGACCGAAATTGAGACTATTGAAAAGAAAATTAAGAGCCTGAAACTAACTAAAGAAGCTTCAAAAGTTGTTAGCGAAGAATTGGATAAATTAAAATCACTGGAAACGGGTTCATCAGAATTTAACGTTACAAGAACTTACCTGAACTGGTTAACCGACCTGCCATGGGGTAAGTTTTCTGATGAGAATAATAACCTGAAAACTGCCCGTAAAATATTAGACGAACAACATTATGGCCTTGATGATGTAAAACAGCGTATTCTTGAATTTATCAGTACCATTGTTAAACGAGGTAAGGTTTCCGGCTCTATTATTTGTTTGGTTGGCCCTCCGGGAGTTGGTAAAACATCCATAGGTAAATCCATTGCCGATGCTATGGGAAGGGAGTTTTATCGTTTCTCGGTTGGTGGTATGCGCGATGAAGCCGAAATAAAGGGGCATAGGCGCACCTATATTGGAGCAATGCCCGGTAAACTGATACAAAGCCTTAAACGCACAGGTGTGGCAAATCCCGTAATTATGCTCGATGAAATTGATAAAATTGGAGCAAGCTACCAGGGAGATCCGGCAGCAGCTTTGCTAGAGGTTCTTGACCCGGAACAAAACTCCGAGTTCCTCGACCATTACCTTGATGTGCGTTTCGACCTTTCAAATATACTTTTTGTTACTACTGCAAATCAGCTTGATACAATACCACGACCATTGCTTGACCGCATGGAAATAATAAAACTCTCTGGTTACATACTTGAAGAAAAAGTAGAAATAGCCAAACGCTACCTGGTACCTAAACAAAGAAACGAACATGGTTTAAAAGCAAGTGAAGTAAGTATTAGCGATGCAGCTCTTAAAACGATTGTTGATGGCTACGCCCGTGAAGCAGGTATAAGAGGTTTAGAGAACCAGATTAAAAAGATTATGCGTAAAGCTACCCTCCGTCAGGCAGAAGAAGGTAGTGGTAAAATAAGTGTTACACCTAAAAATATTACCGATTTTATTGGCCAGCAAATATTTACTACCGAAGAATTGTATAAAAAATCAATACCTGGTGTTACGCTTGGTCTGGCATGGACAGCCATGGGAGGTGCAACTCTTTATATTGAAGCTACTTCCATAAGCGCAAAAAGCGGTGGTTTAAAACAGACTGGTCAACTGGGTAACGTAATGCAGGAATCATCGGAAATTGCTTACTCATATATCCGTTCAATATTAACAAAGAATAATAAGTTTAAAGATTATTTCAATGAGCATTTTATTCACCTTCATGTACCAGCTGGTGCTACTCCAAAAGATGGCCCGTCAGCAGGCATAACAATGGCATTGGCTCTTTACTCCCTTGTAACCGGAAAGGCGGTAAAAAAAGGTTTGGCTATGACGGGGGAACTCACCCTTACAGGCAAAGTATTACCTATTGGCGGAGTGCGCGAAAAAACCATTGCTGCCCGTAGGGTAAAAGTGTTTGAGTTGATATTTCCTGCCGATAATAAAAAGGATTTTGATGAACTACCTGATTATATTAAGAAAGGGGTAACAGCTCATTTTGTAAATTATTTCGATGAAGTATTGAAGATTGCGGAATTCAATTAAATATTGATATGGCAAGCAGTAGAATTAACCTACTGCTTGCTAGCTAAATAAAAACCTCTAAAATTTTAGCATTTTGGGCCTTAAAACATACAGCCTCTATTTCAGCCGGAACAAGTATAGTATCGCCAATTGTTAGCTTATATTCATTATTTTGATTCTCTAAAACCGCATTTCCTTCAACCATCATAAAGATTTTAAAGGACGATAACTTTGTATAGGTTCTTCTTATTTCTCCTTGAATATGTAAAATATTCGTTTTAAAATAATCAGAATGAATTAACTCATTGCTTTCATTTTCCCTTAAGAGGTATTCGCTTTTTAGCTTGTCCGGTTTTGAATAGTCAATTACATCAATTGCTTCGTTTATGTGAAGCTCACGCATATTACCATCAGTATCTTTTCTGTTGTAATCAAAAACCCTGTATGTAATATCGGACGATTGCTGTATTTCAGCCACAACACAACCTTTTCCTAATGCATGTATTCTTCCGGCCGGAATAAAATAGGCATCACCTTGATTAACTGTCTGTTGATTTACAATCATTAACAAGTTGCCAGATTCAATAGCATCCCAAAAAATTGGTTTTGAAATGTCGGTGACAAAACCATTAATTATTTTCGCTTCCTTATCAGCCTGCATTACATACCACATTTCGGTTTTACCGAATGAGTTATTTCGTTGCATTGCAACAAAATCATTTGGATGCACCTGAATGGATAAATCATCATTTGCATCAATAAACTTTATTAAAAGAGGAAACGATTTACCAAATAGCATCAATGGTCTTTTGCCAAGAAGTTTTTCATCATAATCGCTAATTAGTTCCCGGATGGTTTTTCCTTTAAGGCTGCCATTGTCAACCACGGTTTCATTTCCTTCCAACGCAGAAATTTCCCAGCTTTCACCTACTTTTTTCAGTTCTCCCAAATCTTTGTTTAAGTAGGTCTTTAATTTATCTCCGCCCCAAATTCTCTCTTTTAAAATGGGCTTAAATCTCAAAGGATATAACTTTTCCATAGCTATTACCTCCTTTTATTAAACTCCTAAAATCTTTTCATACACTTTAATATAATCTTCTATCATTTTCTCTCTGCTGAATTTTTCTTCTGCCCACTGACGACAGTATTCCCGGTTAATTTTCGGGATGTTGTTTAATGAATCAACAGCTTCTTCGATGGTGTTCACCAAAAATCCTGTTTTACCATTGAGAATTAGCTCGCTCATTGAGCCTTTTTTGAAAGCCACCACTGGTGTACCACAAAACATGGACTCAGCCACACTTAAACCAAATGGTTCGTTAAAATTTATCGGGTGTAACAAGGCCAGTGCGTTTTTAAGCAGTTCATCTCTTTGTTCGGGGCCGGAACTTCCTACATAAACAATATCATCGTTATTAAGAAAAGGAGCAACTTTCTCATTAAAGTATTTCTGGTCTTGAACAATACCCGAAATTATCAGCTTCATTTTTGCCTTTTTTGCAATCTGTATAGCTTCATAAGTTCCTTTGTCGTGATGGATTCTTCCAAAATACAACAGGTAACTATCTGGTTTTTCATTTAGTGTAAAAAGCTTTTTATCGATGCCATTATAAACCGTAGCTATGTAACTTAATTCCTTGCTTCGGTCTGAATTGCTAATGGAAACATAGTAGTTAACATCGTTGTATTTCTTATATACAGGAATAATTTTAGGTGATGAAAAACCGTGAATGGTCGTAACCATTGGTGTTTTAATCAACCTCGAATAGCTAATTGGGAGAAAGTCGAAATTATTATGAATTATATCAAATTTTGATGCTTTTTCCATAAGGTTTGCAATGTGCAAACATTCCACAACCTTTGGTTCAACGGATTTATCTTCTTCATATCCCTGGGCAATCACACCATCAAGTTTTCCATTTGTTTCTGAATCTTTGGTTGCAAAAAGGGTAACGTCAATTCCCCTTTCTGCCAATCCTTCAGCTATGTTTGAGGCTACTTGTTCCCATGGCCCGTAATGCCTGGGCGGAGTACGCCAGGCAACGGGTGATAAAACTGCTACTTTCATAATTAAATATTTTTATATTTAACAACGAAAGGCACTAAAATCACAAAAAAACTAATTAGAAATTTAGCTATAAATTTATCAACCGTTTAACTTCAACTTTTGGGTATGAACCAAAGTTTACAAGTAAACCCAGTTTCATATCTGTTGCTTTTAAATAATTGATTACTTGTGCCTGATGCTCTTTTGCCAGCTCCTTTACAGACTTTATTTCTATAATTATTTTATCAAAACAAATAAAATCGGGTTTATAGGTTTGTTTAAGCAATTCACCTTTGTATTCTATCCTTAGCTATGATTGAGCTTCAAAAGGGATGTCCTGCATAACAAATTCTTTTTCCAGGCATTCCTGATAAACTGCTTCAAGAAAACCACAACCGATTTCTTTATAAACTTCAAATATGGCTCCTTGAATTTCATAAGCATCATCTGCATATAGTAATTTATCCTGATTCATTTCTTTAAGGTTAAGGTTAGACTCACAAAGAAAAGAATCCTTTTCGTGTTTTTAGTGTTTTTTCGTTGTTTTCATTTTTATTTAGGTTTTCGTGAATTATTTAAGCACAAATCAACTAAATCACTAATGTTTGCAGTACCAACACACATCACCGTATCAGCACCTCCCCAATAGAGTTTTAGTGTTCCATCTTCCTCGGGTACAGCTCCACATGTAAATACAACATTATGAACGTAGCCGGTTATCTCATAGGGTTCTTCGGGTTGCAAAATCCAGTTGTCACCAACACCGATTATTTTTGATGGGTCGTTTAAATCGTGTAAGGCCACTCCGAGACGATATACACTTCCGTCCATGGTTGGAAACACGCCATGATATATATTCAACCACCCTTTATCGGTTTTGACAGGTGGCGCACCTGGACCAATTTTCATTTCATCCCAATGGTATGGTTCGGGTTTCATTATCAGTTTTGAATCACCCCAATAACGTAAATCGGGAGAGTAACTTATCCACATCGACCATGGGCTAATTTCCGAATGAGGCCTGTCTAATCGAGCATACAATCCATTAATCTTTTCAGGAAAAATGACCACATTTCGGTAATCAGCTTCTGTTATTAACGAAACCCGTTCAATAGATTTCCAGTCTTTTGTTTTAGCTAAGCCAATTCGCACCCCATGTTTTGAATAAGCCGAATATGTAATCAGGTATTCGCCATCCATAAAGGTTATTCGTGGGTCTTCCACACCAAATGCTTCATATTCGGCAAATTCCCCCTCGGTGGCAGGTTCAATAAACGGTTTTTCTTCTACTTTAAAGTTATATCCATCCTTACTTCTTGCTAATCCCAAAATGCTTCGTCCATTGTGTTTATGTGAGCGAAACAACATGATGTATTCTCCCTTATGTTTAATCACTCCGGCATTATGAACGGTTGCTACTTCGTAGGGTACATCCTTTTTGGTAAGTATGGGGTTTTTACTATATCTTGATACTAAAGTCATATTGAAAAGCATTAATTATTAAAGCAAGCAGTGGCAATGTATGCCACCGCCTGAGTTGTTACACATAATGTTTACCAAAGTGAATCTCCACATCTTCTACAAACTCTTTAATGCGTTGCTCATCCTGTTTTTTGCATATTAGGAGAGCTTTTTCATCTTCAACCACAATGGTATCTTCAAGACCATCAATTACAGCTACCTTTCCATTATGCATCCGAACCAGGCAGTTTTTTGAGTTATAGAACAGAGCTTTATGACTATTTGAAACATTACCAAAAGCATCGGCATCATTCAGTTCCTGTAAGGCACTCCATGAACCCAGGTCTGACCAGCCAATATCGGTACTCAGTACATACACATTATCGGCTTTTTCCATTACTCCATAATCAATGGAGATGTTTTCACAAACATCGTAGATAGCATCAATGGCTGCGGGTTCTTTTGATGTATTTAGAGAGTTAAAATGGTCGTGAAACTGACCGTATAACAATGGTAAATGCTTTTCAATAGCATCTAAAATGGAATAGGCTGACCAAATAAAAATACCGGCATTCCAGAAATACTGTCCATCGTTAACATATTCTTTTGCCTGCTTTAAATCTGGCTTTTCTCTAAAAGCACTAACCTTTGATAGTTTCCATCGTCCTTTATTTTCATCTATTTTTACTCCTTCGGAATGGATGTATCCATACCCTGTTTCAGGTTTGTGCGGTTTTATACCAATTGTAAGCAGAGCATCCTTTTTATTTGCAAATTCAAAGCCTTTATTTACCACCTCAACAAATAAATCTTCCCTTAAAATGATATGGTCTGAAGGAGCGACCAGTATGTTGGCCTTCGGGTTTTTCTTTTTAATCTTAAATGCACCATAGGCTATACAGGGAGCGGTATTTCTCCTTTGTGGTTCGCACAGTATGTTTTCTTCCGGAATATCAGGAAGCTGTTCTTTAATTTTGTTCTCGTACTGTTTGTTTGTTATGATTAAAATGTTCTCTTTGGGACAAACCCTGCTTATCCTTCCATAGGTTTGCTGAATTAGGGTTTTGCCTGTACCTAAAACATCAATAAACTGTTTTGGTCTTTCTGTTTTGCTTAAAGGCCAAAATCGGCTTCCTACGCCACCGGCCATAATAATTGCATAATTGTTATTATTCATGGCTCAAACAATTTAGTGGCCTGCTATAGTGCAGGCCGGGATAAACAAAAAATTACACCAATACTGGTTCTGATTTTACATTATTTTCTTTTTTCATATAAACATGTTCTTTTTCTTGTGCGGCAAGAATAGCAAGATGCGAAATCCAGTAGGCTAAAGTACTCTCTGCACCCTGATTGCGATTTACTCCGCTAGATTCAAGCCCATCGCAACAACCATTTGTTTCGTGGTCAAACAACGGTAATCGAAGTGAGTTTTCACCTAAAAACCATAAATAACATTTGAACATTCTGTCAATATAATCGCGTTGTTTCGTTACCTGGAATGTTTGGTAATATAAAAGGATCATTGCCATAACATCAATTGACTGTTGGTCATACTCAGGCATTTCACCATCTTTTTGTAACCAACCTTTGTTGCCAACCGGAACAAAATAATCAGGTTTAAGGGTTTTTGATTCTAAGAAGTTTGTAGCCTCGATAGCAATATTGTAGGCTTTTTCATCACCTGTTATTTCATAGGCCGACATTAATGCCAATGGAATGATTGCATTATCGTAAGTCATTTCATTTTCAAACCATTTCCAGGTGTCGGTGCTGTTTTCTTCATATTTTGAAGTAATAATATTTACAAGGCGATTCATTTTTTGAACCATACCTTCGTCATTTTGCGCATCTTTTAGATAGTAACAAATACCGATAATGGTATTGGCTGCACCCCGAATAGATTCTAATTTGTCGAAATGCTGAACCGATTTAAAGAAAATATCACGTCCTATTTGACGGAAGGAATCGTTAGGCGGGAACCGTAACAGATAACCTAATGCCCATATTGTTCTACCAAATGAATCTTCGGAACCATATTCATCAAGAAACTGGCGGCTAAAACTTAGAAAGTTTCTAAAATCGCCATTTTCTCTTTGCATATAATGTATATAACTCAGGTAAATGGGCATAAGTCGTAACGCTTCTTTATCTTTATTCTGACGATAAGCCATCAGAGCCATAAGTAATGCGCGTGAATTATCATCAACACAATAACCTTCTTTTAAATTTGGAATGCCATATTTTGCGTGTTGTACTATTCCTGTATCATCGGTTAACCTTGCAATATGTTCTAGGTTATATGCGGGAAGCATTCGAATATCAATGAGTTGTTTTTCTGTAGCAATTTCTTTTTCCCAATTGTCATTAACATATTCGGCAAGATACAAGTATTGCTTACCTACTTTAGGCCACTTTATTTTCTTTCCATAGTCAAACGCATTTGAACTAATTTGAGCCAATTTTTCTTCATTATTCAATAAATCAATTAGTATTTCTGAAAGTTCTTCAGAATTTTTGAAATCGAATAAACGGCCACGGTCATTGTCTAACAATTCCTGTGCATGCCAATATGGTGTTGAAACAACGGTACAACCTGCACCAATAGCATAGGAAAGTGTTCCACTGGTAATTTGAGCTTCATTTAAATAGGGGGTAATATAAATATCGCTGGCATTTAAATATTCAAAAAGTTTTTCTTCTGTGGCAAATTCATTATTGAAATAAACGTGTTTTTCGAGACCAAGTTTTTTAACTAACCTTCTGAGATAATCCCGGTATTCGTCTCCGGCATGTTTAAGTACATTGGGATGGGTTGCACCGAGAACAATATATCTTAAATCGGGATGTTTTTCTACAACTTTCGGAAGGGCATTAATGGCTGTTTCAATACCTTTATTTCTGCTTAATAAACCAAATGTAAACAATACCTTTTTGCCTGCTAAACCATGTTTTTGTTTGGCTTTTTCAATCGGTAGGTGCTTAAATTCGGGCACACCATGCTCAATAAGAGCTATTTTTTCTTTGGGTACTCCATAAATATCTGTTAGGAACTCAACGGCTCTTTTACTCATTACCACTATACGAGCAGCTTTTTTTCCAATTTCTTCCACAATCGAACGTTGTGTGTATGAAGGGTCTTTTAAAACTGTATGGAAGGTTACAACTAACGGTATCTCAAGCCGATGTAAGAGTGGAAGTATATACACGCCATCGTCACCGCCAAAAATGCCAAATTCATGTTGCAGGATACATACTTCTGCATCGCTGTAATTGATGAATTTAGCTGCATCGACATAATCGCGCTGGTGGTTTTGCCTTATTACATGCTTTACTTCATCCGGATACTCATATTTTTGACCATCCTCGTTTATGGCAATAACCATGGCATGTTTTGAAATTTTTTTACTATCCGTGTTGGCTACTATAGCCTTTACAAGATTGTTGGTAAACGTTCCGATACCACATTGTCTAGGAGGATATGTTCCTATAAAAGCTATTTTCATGATATTTAATTTTTAGTTAATATTTATACCACATGTATTCTTTTTTTAGTTTTTTGCTATTTTTTATAAAGTGTTTGTATAATGACCAACCTGCAATAAATCCACCGATATGCGCCCAGAAAGCAATTCCGGTTGCTGAATTACTTAACATGAGTGAGAATGTTCCACTAAACAACTGCCCAACAAACCAAAATCCTATATAAATTAAGGCTGGTATTGGCATAAGCATCGGTAGGAAAAAGATTGGCACAAATGAGAGAATCAGGCTTCTGGGAAATAAAAACATGTATGCAGCCATTACTCCTGAAATGGCACCAGATGCACCAATGGCTGGAATTCCAGAATTGATATGTAAGATATAGTGGGCAAATCCGGCAAAAAAACCGGACAATAAATAGAAGCCCAGGTAGCGTATGCTTCCAATTTTATCTTCAACATTGTCACCAAAAATGTACAGAATCCACATATTACCTATGAAATGCCCCCAACCACCATGTAAAAACATATTTGATAAAAACCGATACCTACTATCGTTAAACAGGCTGGTCTCGCTGGGAATAAGTCCATATTTGCCGATAAACATTTCGGCATGTTCATGACTTAAACCTAATTCGTAAAAGAATACAAGCGTATTCAGGATAATTAACATCCAGTTTACGATTGGGAAATTCTCTGATTTTATAGTGTCTCGTATCGGAATCATAAACCTAAGTAACTAAGGAAACTTTGTTGGATTTGCCAGGCATCATCATTGGTTTCATCAAAACTGAGAATGATTAACCCACAGGCAAGTTCAGACAATCGCCAATCGCCTGACAGTCCTTGGATATCCGACCTGTATATTCTTTTGAAATGTTGATTGGCAGGTAGGCCTGTTAACCTCATAATGGCTATTGCTCTCCGAATTGAGCTTTCTATATTGCTGTTTTGAGCATGTAAATACGATTGCAATAGGTCGCTGGCATAATACCTGTAACGCAAATCATTCATTCTGCTAAGGAAGACTTCAATAGCAGGACTTAACTGGTTATATTGGCTATATCGTGCTATCATTTTTGTAATCGTTAATTTCTACAATAAGTATGTTTGCTTCCTAGTCCCTTTAATTTTTTGAAAAGGTTAATTTCTTCTTCAGAAAGGTTTCGGGGAATGTTCACATTGAGCTGAACATATAAATCGCCTGAACTGCCCGGTTTATTAAATACCGGCATACCTTTACCCTTTAAACGAAGTTTACTTCCCGGTTGTGAACCTTTAGGCACATTTAAACTTAATTTACCAGCAAGCGTATTAACCTCTATCTTTCCACCCAGAATAGCTGTGTACAAGTCTACGTTAACCTTGTATATCAAATCATTTCCCTGCAATTCGTAATTGCTGTCAGGTACTATTTTTAGTTTAATGTATATATCACCAGGTGTTCCACCATTATAACCCTGACCACCTTTACCTTTAATCCGTAGCTCTTGTCCTTCATAAGCACCGGGTTTAATAGTAGCCCTAAGTTTTTGACCATTTACGGTTAAAATGCGGGTCGTTCCTGAATAAGCCTCGGCAAGTGAAATCTCCATTTCGGCCTTATAATCGCTTCCTTTTTGAGAAGCCGACCTTGGATTAAAGCCATTAGACATTCTGCTACCACCCATACTGCCTATGCCTCCAAAAAAAGCATTAAAGAAGTCGGAGAAACCATTACCACCTCCACCAAACATATCACCAATATCACCTTCGTAATAAAACGAACCTCCACCTGGTGCGCCACCAAATTGAGAGAAATCGAAACCACCAGCACCATTACCTGCTCCTGCATGTTGGTATTGTTTCCAGTTAGTTCCCAGTTGGTCGTATTTCTTTCTTTTATCGGGGTCTTTTAATACCTCGTAGGCTTCACCAATTTCTTTAAAACGTTCTTCTGCCTGTTTATCACCTTTGTTTTTATCAGGGTGATATTTCACAGCCAGTTTGCGGTATGCTTTTTTTATTTCATCTTGACTGGCACTTTTTGAAACTCCTAATATTTTATAATAATCTTTGTAGTCCATCATTTATTATCATTATTCAATCAAACAAATGCATACCAAATAGCATTCGCATGTTTCATTAAATGATATATGCAAAGCACTATGCGCGACTAATAATAAGTCGCTTAATAAATGAAGATTTCTGTTTATGTTCTCCTCGATAGTGAGGAGTAGGTCGGTAACTCTTTAAAGCATTTAAAATTAAAGCTTGTAGAATATGCCAAGTACCTGTCAACATAAACATTAAACTTTAACTTTTTTATGGAACTATTCAATCCTTTAAAGTTTTCTTACCAAATACAAAAAGTAAACCAACTAAATTCACACGATTTAAACTGTCAAAATGACTTTATTTACCCTAATAAACACGCTATCATACTGTCGATTTGACTTATTCACTATTGTTTATATGCAAATTTGTATCAGGTATATTTTTTGAAAACCGATTACGAGTAAGGCTTTATTAAAATCGTATGTGTTATGAAAAACAAAAGCATATATGAAAAATGTAAAGTTTGGTGGTGGGGCGGTTACTATGTAAAGGTTCGCAATAGCATAAACTATCACCTTGTAAAACGGCATTTGTCTGATGCTGAAAAGGAACTTTTTGAGAAGGAGTTTGGTGATACAATTTTGATGGACACTCAATTTGACGATTGGTATTTTAAATTAAAAAAGAATGCTGCTTAAAGGGTTTCAGTTATGGAAAAAGCGGACAAGAAAATAGAATCTTGGTGGGCAAGCCAAATTGCCAATAAATTGGAATACAAAGACCTGAACTCCTTTTCTGGTGTTATTGATAAAACCATTCATACTTTAACCATTTTGAACATCCCTGTTTTTGAGAATATTTCACCTAAAATGAACGGAAAAAAACAGGATTATAAACTAAGTCGCTTTGCATCGTATATTGCTGTGCTACATGCCGATTCAAAAAAGGAATCGGTGAACCAGGCAAAATATAACATTGCAAGAAAAACGGGTTTATCAAATAAAACACTTAAAGAGCTGGAACGGGTTGGTCTAAGAGAGGAATTATCGGAAGCAAACAAATGGTTGAGTAGCGTTGCAAAAAAAGCCGGAGTAAGAGATTACAGGTCGTTTATAAATGCCGGATATATGGGTATGTATAATATGCAAAGCAGACAATTGGTAGAGTTTCGCAAATTAAAACCTTCTGATATTCTCGACCAAATGGGGAAGATTGAACTTAGTGCCAACCTTTTGCGCTTATCGTTGACCGAAAAGGCAATCGAATCAAAGAATGTGAAAGGACAAGCTCCTTTGGAAGAACTTCATAAGAATATTGGTGTTAATATACGAAAGTCAATAACTCAAAGCTTGAACAAATACCCTGAAACCTTGTCCGTTGAAAAGGATATTGAATTGGTAAAGAAGGAACTGTTTAATTACAAGCAAAATGCTACCGGGTGAGGTTATTGAAGGACGACATGAACCAATGGTGACTCGTGATTTGTTTTTACAAGTAAATAACATACGTCAAGAAAATAGGGTACATGGTTTTGTACATGATAAAGACAACGAAAATCTGCCATTAAAGGTATTTACCAAGTGTGAGAAATGCGGAACACCAATGACCGGATATTTGGTAAAGAAGAAAGGCATATACTATTACAAATGCAGGACGAAAGGTTGCAGGGTTAATAAAAGTGCGAAGTCATTGCACCAAATGTTTCAGAGTTTAGTCTCTGCTTTTCATATCGACAAAGATGAGCAAGAAGTAATCAAGGTTGTATTATCTGAGCAAATGAATGTGTTTTTCAAATCGAAAAGCGAAGATTCAAAAAAACTTAAAGCTCACAAAAGTGAAGTGCAAAAGAAACTGGATGCAATTGAAGAAAGATTTGTTATCGGAGAAATAGACCGCTCTTTATATGATAAGTTTAAGCCGAAATTCGAGAAAGAAATCATCGAAATTGAGCAAGAATTAAATGCAACTGGTAATTATAGTTCGAACCTCAATAAAGCACTGAAATTTGTCACTAAAATAAGTTCTAATTTATTGAATATGTGGGAATCACTTAGTATTGACAGTAAGAAAGCACTCCAAAACTTGTTATTCCCCGAAGGAATTTACTATAACCATGAAAATAACCAAGTTCGAATCCCTCGTGTAAATTCTTTTTTCTCTTTAATCCCTGAGCTGGCAAGGTACACAGAAGGGCATAAAAAAAGGGATTTCATCAAAAATGATGAAATCCCCGTTTTTGTGATCCCGAAGGGACTCGAACCCCCAACCTCCTGGGCCGTAACCAGGTGCTCTATCCAATTAAGCTACGGAATCATTGTTGTTTTGAGTAGGTGTTTCTCTCAAACGCGGTGCAAATATAGGGAAAATATTATTTCTTCTGCAAACAGATGGGGTAAAAAAATTGAATAAAATTATGCCTGAATGTCCATTTTTAGGGCAATTCAAAGATTTACAAAACATTAAAGACTTCCTGGAAATATACTTTTTTTTAAAGAAAAAAGGGAATCTGGCTAATGCAGACTCCCTTCCTGAAAAATTTAGACAAACTCAAAGCTATTTAACGGGTGGTTCCGGGATTTCCGGCAGCGATTTACGGTCTTCCAGTTGCTGCAAGATAACCTCAATGGCTTTATTCAACTGCTGGTCTTCTCCGTTAAATTCTTTCCAGGGGTCATTTTCGACCTCTATCTCCGGAGAAACCCCAACGCCCTCTATCATCCAATCGCCATCCATAGTAAGAGAAGTAAACTGAGGAATTCGTAAATCAGTTCCATCCACAAAAGGTAATGAACCTGTAATTCCAACGATACCTCCCCAGGTTCTTGTACCAATAGTGGTGCCAATCCCCAGTGCTTTAAATCCATGGGCAAACAAATCACCATCAGAAGCTGAATATTTGTCAATCAAGGCAACTTTGGGACCAACCAAGGTTTGAGCAGGAATGGGGGTGACTTCGGAAGAGTTGCGCCGCATATTGGCCCTATATGCTTCACGAGCCAGACGTTCCAGAATCATGGGAGATACATTTCCTCCTCCATTACCACGATCATCAATGATCAACCCTTGTTTGTCGAGTTGAGGATAAAAAAAGCGAACAAACTTATTCAGTCCATTGGGGCCCATATCAGGAATATGAATATAACCAATTTTACCATCCGTTGCATCTGCTACCTTTTGGATATTTTCGTGCACCCATTTAAAGTAATACAACTCACTCTCGTCAGCAATTGGTTTTATGAGTACTCTGCGAGCCCCTGAGGTTTGCGGCTGATTGTTTACCAGTAACTCCACCGTTTGACCGACTTTACCCACTAAAAGCTCATAAATATTATCCACTTCATTAACTGGTTGCCGATCAATTTCAATAATAAAATCTCCTTCATTTACATTTACTCCAGGGGCCTGCAGAGGCGATGCCATTTGTTGGCTCCAGGGAGCCCCATCAAGAATTTCGGATATTTTGAAATAGCCTGATTCATCCCGATCGATTTGTGCTCCCAAAAGACCAGTCTCAACACGTTTGGGATGGGTTTTATCCCCGGTATTAACATAAGCATGTCCGGCATTAAGCTCTCCGATCATTTCTCCAATAATGTAATTAAGGTCATTGCGATGATTCACAAAAGGAACCAATGCATTGTATTTCTCATATACCGCATTCCAGTCACGACCATGCATGTTCTCCACATAGAAGAAATCACGCATTTGGCGCCATGCTTCATCAAAAATTTGCTGCCATTCCTCCTGATAGTCAATCCAGACCCTCATATTTGACAAATCCATGGGTTCTTCAATTGAGACAGCTGAAGATGGCAGGTCGATAACTTTCCAGGTTCCATTTTTTCCAACAAGCATTTTTTTGTTGTTGGCCGCCAGCGTATAATTAAAATCTCCCAACAAGGTTTCTTTCTCCTCTTTCAGATCAAACACAAACATTCCATCACCATTTTCGCGGGCCTGATAACGACGCAGGTAGTATACCTTATCATCTACACAGCTAATATTGTAATAGTTGGCCGGATCGATAGGAAGAGCAACCATTCTGTTTTCAATGCCATCAAAATCTATGGAAACAACAATTTCTTCCGAATTATCTTTATCCTTTTCCTCTTCGCTGCCTGGTTTTTTCAATGGTTTGACTTCGATATTTTCAGGTGCGAAAGGAGAGGGGGTCTCTTTATCAAGGGTAACCAAATATACTCTGTAAGTATTGATGTAGGCATGGTTCCATTCGGTGCGGCTGTAAACCGGGCTAAAATCTCTCTGAGAAGTAAAAAACAGGTACTTGCCATCAGCCGAAAAGGCGGGATAACCTGAATCATACCATTTCTCGGTAACTGATTCAATATTTCCTGAACCCACATTAATAACCTTGATCACATCCATTTGATTCGGCATGCCATCGGTAAAAGCGAGCCATTTGCTGTCAGGACTCCAGTCAAAATCTCCCAGACGTGAATACTCACTTTCGGCCAGCAATCGGGTGTCTCCTGTCTCAATATCGGTGACCATCAATCGGTAATGTTGGTCATTCCAGGCTATATAGCGACTATCCGGACTCCAGGCTATGCTGAATTTATAGGTGTCAGCACCGGAAGTAAGTTTACGGGCATCTCCTTCACCATTCGCTGGTTTTATCCATATTTCGTACTCTCCGCTTTGATCTGAAAGCCATGCAATCCATTTTCCATTGGGAGAATATTGACCATCGCGGTCATGTACCCCTGAGGTTTGTGTGTGATTGTAAGTAATTCCTTTCTCAGCAGGAACTGAAAGGAGCTCTCCACGTGCAGTGAAAAGCACGCGCTCACCCTGGGGTGACAAGTCTGCAGAGGCAATATTTTTTGAAATATCTTTCAGCTCCCTACGCGCCTGGAGCATATCATTGTTGATGGTCACCGGAACCTTTCTCGATTCACGGCTTTGAGTATTGAAAACATAGAGTTCACCTCCTTTTTCGAAAACAATGGTATTGCCATGGTGAGATGGGAATTTGATGTCAAAATCTGTAAATCCAGTTGCCTTTTCAGTCTCTTCCGACTGCGTATTGTAAACGAAAAGATTCATTGTACGGTCACGATCTGAAAGAAAAAAGATTTCGTCACCAATCCACATAGGAAAAATATCCTGAGCATCATTATCTGTAATGGCATGTGTCTTATGGCTGTCGAAGTTGTGAATCCATACTTCATCGGCCATGCCACCCCGGTAATATTTCCAGGTACGAAACTCCCTGAAAACACGGTTATAAGCCATTTGAGTTCCATCACTGTTGAAAGATGAAAAGCCACCTTCAGGAAAAGGCATCTGTTCTGGCATACCTCCATCAACTGGTACTTTATAAAGGGCTCCTTTAAAACTATTAAAGGAATTTTTTCGGCTTCGGAATACCACGTTTTTCCCATCCGGAGTCCATGCAATGACAATGTTATTTGGGCCCATCCGATCGGATACATCATCACGTCCCAGTGTTGCCGTAAAAGTAAGTCTTTTGGGAATACCTCCTTCTGCGGGAATTACAAAAACCTCCGTATTTCCGTCATATTGACCGGTAAAGGCAATTTGAGATCCATCTGGTGAAAAACGGGCAAACATCTCCATCCCATCATGAGAGGTGATTTTTCGAGCGGTTCCCCCGGTTATGGGAATCGTGTAAAGATCTCCGGCATAGGTAAATACAATTTTATCCTGACTGATGCCTGGAAAACGCATCAGTTTTGCTTCATCGGCCAATAATAGGGCAGGTGTAATTACAAGCAAAAGAAATGAAAGGAACAGTTGTTTTAGGTTCATAACGATCTAAGTATTTAGTTAAAATTCGACTATTTGATGGTTCACGGTCGAAAACGTTTAAAAAATCAGGAAAAAACAAAATGTAAACAGGGGCTAAAAGAAAATGTTTAAGTTTTAAACAACACAAATAGAACAGTTTAAAATAAACAACTTTCAACAGAAAATCAATCCATTTTGAAAAATAAGACTCTTAAATAAAGCGTAATGCCGTTTTGATTGCAATCCTGCTGGATTTTTTACGTTACCATTGTTCCATTAAAACTGAATTTATGCATCTTTGCCAATTCACATAAAAACAAGAAAGACCATGAGAAAAAGAATTTCCTTTATTCTTCTGCTGATAATCAGTTTTTTTTCCTTTAGCGCGTGCGAAGAAGTAGAAGATGCAGTAAATGATGTGCAGAAAACAGCAGCATTACGTAATGTTTCCTTTACCTATGACAGCCTGACAACAGAATTAGTACTTCCCCAAATGAGCTTGAGTGGCAAGACATTTCAGGAACTGTATGAAAATAATAAAGCAGTTTATGGGGATCCTTCCAATTATGCTGTCAAAGTCAATACTCATTACACAGCTGAGAATACCTCAGACAATGCCGCCGATGCTATGTTTTCGGGCATGATTCAGGATGTGGTATTTAATAGTTTATCAGAAACCCCGTTGCGTTTTGACACCCCGGCGTTTGACATTCCAGAGGGAGAAACCACTGCGATATCCAGTAATACTGAAATCGGATTGAGCACACATCAGCAAACAGTGATGTACATATTTAGGCAAATTGTTGCTGAGGAACCCCTTTCCACGCAGATTTCTTCGAAATTAAATTATGAATTGGGCATCGAGCAGGGAAGCATCAGCCTGCCTCAGGTGAATAAAAATATCCCCACTAAGGCTTCCGAAGAAACCAAAGCTTTTATTCAAGGTTTGTTAAATTCAGGCCTTTTTGCTGAATAACAGTGATTATCCTAATACAAAAAAAGGTTGTCAATTGATGGCAACCTTTTTTTGTGCTTTCAAAAATGCTGGTCGAGCAAAATGAGTTGTATAAAGTATTACTTTACCTATTCCGAAACACCGTGAAATAACTTATTATGCATTATTCTTCAACAAACTAAACAGCAAGAATTTTGCATTTTTTAGCCAGAGAGCAATATCACATTCCTGAGCGTTGCCGCCTGTTTTCAAATATTTAGCCGAAATTAACACTCTTACATTTTACCAAAATGCACCCGATCCCACAATAAAACATCTTCGGAGTAAGGCTCTCTCTCTTTTGCTTTATGACCGAAAGCCAGAATTCCCAACACCTCTAATTCATCAGGTGCATTAATTGTTGTTTTTACATTTTCCTGTGCTGTATTGCCTTCTTCATCAAGCCTGAGCCGCACCTGGATCCATGTTGATCCCAAACCCAAAGATTCAGCTGTCATCTGCATCATAATAGATGCAATAGAACAATCTTCCACCCAGACATCACTCTTTCCCGGATCCCCCAGCACAACAACTCCAAGAGGCGCATTGGCCAAAAATGCAGCTCCATGAGGCTTGCATTGAGAAAGGGCTTCCAGGGTATCAGGATTATCGACGACGACAAATTCCCAGGGTCGATTGTTTTTGGAGGTTGGCGACCACAAAGCCGACTTTAGGAGCTGATCTATTTCCTCTTGAGTAAGTTTTTCTTCGGTAAATTTCCTGCAACTACGTCTTTTTCTAATTAATTCCAACATCATTAACAATATTTTATGTAATGTTTAAATTAATGCATTATTTTTGGGAGAATCAAAATATTGTAAAAAATATTTTGTGGACTTAAAGTAATATTGACTTAAGTTTCGACAGGAAAAAACCCGGATTCTCTGCATCGTGTGGACTGAATCCACAATTGATTAATTGCAGGACTTATTAGTCAATAAATTGCATTTTTCACAATACATGCAGTTATGGTGTAACAACATAACTACTAAAGATTCATAGTTCATGAAAGTTTTGATTATAGAGGATGAACCTTTGGCCGCCGAAAAACTGAGTCAAATGCTTAAGCAATATGATTCAGCAATTTCTGTATTAGCTCAATGTTCATCGATTGAATCTGCTGTAAAATGGCTTCACTCAAATCCGGCTCCCGACTTAGGTTTTTTTGACATACAACTGGGGGATGGTGTCAGCTTTGAAATATTTGAAAAAGCAACTATTAATTTTCCTGTAATTTTTACTACTGCATACGATCAATTTGCCATCAAGGCTTTTAAAGTCAATAGCGTGGACTATCTGCTAAAACCCATTGAAGAAGCAGAGCTGACTTGGGCATTGAAAAAATACAAAGAACTGTATTCATCTGCATCCGATACAAAAAATATTCAAAGCGTTATTGCGTCAGTAGCGCAGCTTATGGAACCCGAAAAAAAATACCGTGATCGCTTTGTGATTTCAGTTGGCCAGCATCTTAAAGTAATACCTGTATCAGAAATTGTTTGTTTCTATAGCGAGGAAAAGAGTACATTTATAATGAACTCTGAAGGCCGAAGCCTGCATCTTGACCAATCACTGAATCAGATTGAAGATACTATTGATCCTAAATTGTTTTTCAGAACCAGCCGTAAAGACATAATCAATTTAAACCACATCCACGATATCATCTCTTATGGGAAAAATCGTCTGAAAATTTCAACTACAACAACAGGAAAAACAACCATGACTATCGTAGTGAGTCGTGAAAAAGTAAAGTCCTTTAAAGAATGGTTGGAGAATTCCGGTTCATAGACGGAATATTTTAATTTTAGTGCAAGCTTGACGACTTTTAATAAACTTTAATATTTAAACCAATATTGACGAATCGAAATTTTAGGTCTCTTTTTTCTTTCAAATTAACTTTCAATTTATTGAATATTGGGTGGTTAAGTTCATTTAAAAGTGCATAGAAATCTTAAGTGATAATCATTTTAAGAGCCTGGATAAATTAAAAATATGTTGTAAAACACCCATTTTTTCTTTTGTCTTTTATAGGTATAGTGGTTTAATTCTGCTACTTTTGCGGAAAATTTTCTTTAAACAGATCTGACTTCTAAAAAGGACAGTTTTTGTTTATTTGCATAATTTTCAATTAGAAACACTCGAATTTCAGATTATTTATATCATCAAATAAATATTTATTACATGAAGCCAACACATATTGAACACATTGGGATTGCTGTTAAAAGCCTTGATGACGCTATTCCGTTTTATGAGAAAGTCTTTGGACTTGAATGCTATGCAGTAGAAGAAGTTGCAGACCAAAAGGTAAAAACGGCCTTCTTTAAAGTGGGTGACACCAAGATTGAGCTTTTGGAATCCACTGATTCAGAAGGACCTATTGGTAAATTCATTGAGAAAAAGGGAGAAGGTATACATCACATGGCTTTTGCTGTGGATGGATTGGATGAAAAATTGAAAGCTGCCGAAGAGCACGGAGTGCGTTTGATCGACAAAACTGCCCGAAAAGGAGCCGAAGGACTGAATATTGCATTTCTGCATCCCAAGTCAACATTTGGTGTCCTCACAGAGCTCTGTGAAGCACCTAAGTAACATTTTTTCTTCTGTTTAAGACCTAAAAGACGAAACTTTTAAAACTATAATATATGTCAAATCAGGATAAAGTCAATCGATTAATTGAATTGCGCAATGAGGCGCGATTGGGGGGTGGAGAGAAGCGTATCGAAGCCCAGCATGCTAAAGGTAAATTTACTGCTCGGGAGCGTATTGAAATGCTTTTGGACGATGGCAGCTTCGAAGAGTTCGATATGTTTGTAACGCACCGTTGTACCAACTTCGGCATGGAAAAAAAGAAAATCATGGGTGATGGTGTTGTTACCGGACACGGTACCATAGATGGCCGCGTGGTTTATGTTTTTGCCCAGGATTTTACTGTATTCGGTGGTTCGCTTTCCGAGACCTTTGCTCAAAAAATCTGCAAAGTAATGGATATGGCTATGAAAGTTGGAGCCCCTGTTATTGGAATTAATGATAGCGGAGGTGCCCGTATCCAGGAAGGTGTTACTTCGTTGGCCGGATATGCTGAAATTTTTGAACGTAACATTCTGGCTTCAGGGGTTATTCCACAAATCTCTGCCATTTTTGGACCTTGCGCCGGCGGAGCGGTTTACTCTCCAGCACTTACCGATTTTATTATGATGACCGAAGAATCAAGCTATATGTTTGTGACTGGTCCAAAAGTGGTAAAAACCGTTACCGGTGAGGATATTTCTGTTGAGGATCTTGGTGGTGCCCGTGTGCATTCAACCAAATCAGGTGTTTCTCACTTCGAGTTGGAAAACGAGGAAGAAGGTATCATGTTGGCGCGTAAATTGCTCTCTTACCTGCCTCAGAATAATCTTGAAGAGCCTCCTTTGGTAGATACCGCCGATCCTATCGATCGTCTGGATGACGCCCTGAATGAAATCATTCCTGACAATCCAAACCAGCCCTACGATATGAAAGAGGTTATCTATTCAATCGTAGACGAAGGAGAGTTTCTGGAAGTTCACCGCAATTATGCCAAAAATATTATTGTAGGCTTCTGCCGTATGGGAGGGGCTTCCGTAGGTGTTGTGGCAAATCAACCCAACTTCCTTGCTGGTGTTTTGGATACCGATGCTTCGCGTAAAGCCGCCCGTTTTGTGCGATTCTGTGATGCCTTTAATATTCCGGTATTGACATTGGTCGATGTTCCCGGATTCCTTCCTGGTAGTGGTCAGGAATATGCTGGTATTATCACCCATGGTGCCAAGCTGATGTTTGCTTATGGAGAAGCAACTGTTCCCAAAGTAACCATTACTTTGCGGAAATCTTACGGTGGAGCACATGATGTGATGAGCTGTAAGCAGTTACGTGGCGACCTGAATTACGCATGGCCTACTGCCGAAATTGCTGTAATGGGTGCTTCCGGAGCAATTGAAGTACTGGAAGGACGTGCGATGAAAGACATCACAGATCCGGAAGAGAAAAAGAAATTTGTTGCCAAGAAAGAGGAGGAGTACAAAGAGAAATTTGCCAATCCTTATCAGGCTGCATCTTATGGGTACATCGATGATATTATCGAACCCCGAAATACCCGTTTCCGTGTAATTCGTGGATTCCAAAGTCTTCAGACGAAGAAATTGACGAATCCTCCCAAGAAACACAGTAATATTCCATTGTAAAAGAATAAATTATGTTCTATTTATTAGAAGCAGTCAACTGGTCACAAATATGGGTGATTACCGCTGTCGGATATTCGGTTGTTTTTTCGGCACTGATTCTGCTTATTTTCGTCTTTAAATTTATGCCAAAGGTGCTGAACATGCAGCTCAAACGCAGATTGAAGAAAGAAGGAAAATATGTAGAACAGGGAGATACGGAAGAACAATACATAGCCGGCGAAGTAAACGCTGCCATTGGCACTGCACTAGGACTGTATTTCTCAGATCTTCATGATGACGAGAGTAAAATTATCACCATTAAAAGGGTGGAAAGAAGATACTCTCCCTGGAGTTCGAAGATTTACAATATCAACAATGTTCTGCCTTCCCGAAGGTGAACATTGTTATCCTGAAAAAATTAATCATAAGGACATGAAACCTGTAAGCATTTGGAGTTATATCTCCAATGCTTACAGTGTTATATGGCCACCGACCTTAAACAAATGCAGATATGAAAAAGTTTGATTTTTCCATTAATGGAAATAAATATCACGTTCATATTAAGGATATTGATGAAAACATTGCATCGGTAGAAGTGAACGGTACCGCTTATTCTGTGGAGATAGAACAGGAGGTAAAAAAAGTGAAAACGCCAAAACTGGTACGCCAGGAAGTTAAACCCAAGCCAGGTGAAGGTCATATAGTGAAGAAACCATCTACCGGGGGACACCAGATTCTGGCTCCACTTCCGGGAAGCATTTTCAAAATGCTGACCAAAGTAGGCGATCAGGTGAAAAAAGGTGATACGTTGCTCATTATGGAAGCCATGAAAATGGAAAACAATGTAATGACCGATAAAGACGGGACAGTAAAAGAAATAAAAGTAAAAGAAGGAGATGCCGTGCTGCAAAGCGATGTGCTCATCGTTCTTGAATAAGTCTTTTTTATCTCGATTGTTTAATCACCGGAGCTTTTTTCAACAGGCTTCCTCCAAATATTCTTAAAGTGAGAAAATTTGTAACAATATTTACAGTTCTCGGACTGTTATTCATGGTTACTTTGCTTACCGGCGGTGATGCCTCAGCCCAGGATGTACTCCAGGGTAGTGGAGCTGATAGCAGTAGCGCCCTAGCAAAAGGCATGGATACTTTCTGGAACTACACGGGTTTTTCCAATATTTCTTTTGGAAATATCATTATGATTGTTGTTGGGTTGTTTTTTATTTTCCTGGCTATACAATTTAATTACGAACCACTACTTCTGGTACCTATCGGAACTGGTATTATTTTGGGAAACATTCCTTTTGTGGAAGGTTTTCAAATTGGTATCTATGAAGATGGGTCTGTGCTTAATTACCTCTATTTTGGCGTTGTAAAAGGAGTATACCCCCCCCTTATTTTCCTTGGAATTGGCGCCATGACCGATTTTTCTTCTCTTATTTCCAATCCTCGGTTGATGCTGCTTGGAGCAGCAGCGCAGATTGGTGTTTTTGGTACTTTCATTGGTGCTATGGCACTTGGTTTTGAAATTCATCAGGCAGGAGCGATCTCGATCATTGGTGGTGCCGATGGACCAACTGCTATCTTTGCCTCCTCCAAGCTGGCACCCGAACTTATTGGTAGTATTGCCATTGCAGCTTATTCTTATATGGCTCTTGTGCCCGTTATTCAGCCTCCAATTATGAAATTGCTCATCACAAAGAAAGAGCGTTTGATTAAAATGAAACCTCCAAGAGCTGTTTCCAAGACAGAAAAAATTCTTTTTCCTATTATTGGAATGATTCTGACCCTGTTTATTTCTCCTACCGCACTTCCCCTGTTGGGAATGTTGTTTTTTGGCAACCTTCTTAAAGAGTGTGGGGTTACTGAACGATTGGCTGAAACGGCAAGAACAAAAATGATTGATATTGTCACTATTCTTTTGGGACTTACGGTGGGTGCTTCTACGCAGGCCAGTGTTTTCCTGACAAAAGAATCGATTATGATATTTGTGCTTGGAGCGGCGTCCTTTATAGTGGCTACGGCCGGAGGATTACTTTTTGCCAAAATCATGAACCTTTTCCTCAAAGACGGACACAAAATCAATCCACTGATTGGTGCAGCCGGTGTTTCAGCTGTGCCTGACAGTGCCCGTGTTGTTCAGCATGAAGGATTGAAAAGCGATCCATCCAACCACCTGCTTATGCACGCCATGGCTCCCAACGTATCCGGGGTTATCGGATCGGCTGTTGCGGCTGGTATTATGCTGAGTTTCCTGATGTAATAAATATCCTTTTTAGTAATTGGTTGATTGATGAGGCTGTTCCGGATGGAGCAGCCTCCTTTTTTTTATTCCAAAGACCTTGAAAAATCAAAAGGAATATACAATTGAGCACCGTTTTTCTGTCTTGAATGAAGGGCTTTCAGATTATTGAATACATCTTCGAGTTCTGTTTTACAACGTCCGCAGGAAGAAGAAGCTGCCGTTAAATTTATCACATCCTGAAGTTCAGCCTGTGGATATCTGGATACAACTTTGGCCACTTCCTGTTCAGTAACCCGGTTACAAATACAAATTAGTTTTGACATAAAAAAAGCTGTTGTGCATGGACAAAAATAGCACAACAGCCAGAATTTTCAATGTGTCTATATACAATTATCGTAAATCTATTACATCCACCTCAGGATGATCCTCAGGGCTAAAAATAAACATGGAAGGCTCCACGGGAACATTGGTTTCCATCTTTTTGATATCAATAATGTAATTGTTTCCGTCTTTTCCAATCTGGGTAATCTTGGAGATGTGATTATTGGCCTTGTTAACGTACAACTTGATGCGGGAAAATGGCTTATTTCTGTCTTCGGGGAAAAGATCAACAATCTGAATTTCTTTCCCATCCCGTGCTTCATTTCCGGCAAAAATATACCGAAATCCATTTTCGTGAATGCTAAAGATATTGGAGGGGCTCAGTGACATCTCATCCATGGGATCGGGATTGGAAATATTTACTTCACCTACCTCCGTCAAATAGGTCCACAATGTTTCCCCGTCAAAATAGCTTTCGGCATTCATGACATCGGCTTTGTATTTATTTCCGGATATGAGAATGGTTCCGTCATAGCTGTCCGTGATATCAGCTTGCTTGTTTTCAAGAGTAAATGTAAAATCAGCTTTAATGGAATTATAGGATTTGGTTACCTCCGATACTTTGTCCAAAATCTCTTTTGCTTTGGTCACTTCTGGGCTTTGAGCTGAAACCAGTGTGCCGGCAAAAAGCAGTGAAATACTAAATAATGCAATAATCTTCTTCATTGTATGTTTCTTTTTTCTATTTCAGTTTTGGTGATTCAATTTCCGTTCCAAACTCTATTTAATGGTATCAAAAAGTTTTTCCAGTTCGTATTCATCCGGAATCAAAACCTGGCGGGCTTTACTGCCCTCAAAAGGCCCTACCACACCAGCAGCCTCTAATTGATCGATAATCCGGCCTGCCCGGTTGTAACCAATAGAAAATCTTCTTTGAATCAAAGAGGTGGATCCGGACTGATTGGCCACCACTACACGGGCAGCTTCTTCAAACATTGAGTCCCGCTTGGACAAATCTACCTCGCCGGGTTCGGCACTTTCTCCATCGCCCCCGGTATACTCCGGTAAAATCATTGCAGACGGGTACCCCTGCTGTGCCCCAACATAATCATTGATCTTTTCAACTTCAGGAGTATCCACAAAGGCACATTGCACACGTACCAGATCACTTCCCTGCGTGATAAGCATATCTCCACGTCCAATCAGTTGATTGGCTCCGGGAGAATCCAGAATAGTGCGGCTGTCAATCATCGAAGCCACTTTAAAAGCCACTCGCGTGGGGAAGTTGGCTTTAATCACACCGGTAATAATATTGGTAGAAGGACGCTGTGTGGCAATAATCATGTGAATTCCCACCGCTCTTGCCAACTGAGCAATCCGCGCAATGGGCATTTCCACATCTTTTCCGGCGGTCATAATCAAATCAGCAAACTCATCAATGATAACCACAATATAGGGAAGGAAACGGTGTCCTTTTTCAGGATTAAGCTGACGCTTCACAAATTTGTGGTTGTATTCTTTCATATTCCGGGCATGAGCCTTTTTTAGGAGATCGTAACGCTGATCCATCTCAATGGTGAGTGAATGAAGTGTGGCAACCACTCTTTGAACATCGGTAATTATCGATTCTTCTTCATCGGGAAGCTTGGCCAGGAAGTGCTTTTCAATTTTGCTGTAAATATTTAATTCAACCTTTTTTGGATCGACCAAAACAAATTTCAACTGCGAAGGGTGCTTCTTGTATAGTAAGCTTGTTATGATCGCATTTAGACCCACTGACTTTCCCTGCCCGGTAGCACCGGCAACAAGCATGTGTGGGGCTTTGGTCAGATCAATCATGAAGGTTTCATTGCTGATGGTTTTTCCAAAGGCAATGGGCAACTCAAATTTGCTGTTCTGAAATTTCCTTGAAGTAATGATGGAACGCATGGATACGATTTCCGGCTCCGAATTGGGAACTTCGATACCAATGGTTCCACGTCCGGGAATAGGGGCAATAATCCGGATTCCCAGGGCTGCCAGTGAAAGGGCAATGTCGTCTTCAAGATTCTTGATTTTTGAAATACGCACTCCGGGAGCAGGAACAATCTCATACAGGGTAATGGTTGGTCCTACAGTGGCTTTAATACTTTTTATCTGTATTTTATAATCTTCAAGCGTCTTTACAATCCTGTTTTTGTTGGAGATCAATTCTTCTTCACCTACTTTTCCCGATCCAGGATCATGTTCATCCAGCAGGACAAAAGTGGGCAGCTTGTAAGATGAAAGATCCAATGTCGGATCATAATCACCCAGGGGTTTATCATCGCTGTGATCAAGCATTTCTTCGTTTGCAGCCTTTTCTATTTTCAGTTCCAGGTCTTCATCTCCGGTGTGCTCCAGCGATTGATCGGTGTTTTCAGGTTTGAAATCCATTTCAAGGATTTCCTCGTCATGAACTTCTACCTTTTCAGGTTCTTTTTCTTCCTTAGGTTTTGGTATTTTCACCTGTTTATTCTCTTCAGATAACCCGCTTACTGCTCTATCCAACGACAATGTTTCATCCAGCGGTTTTTCCGGATCTTCAGGGCGATTTGTTTTTTCCTCAAGCGGATTATTAGGAGTTTCTTCGGTCGAAACCTCTGTTGTTTCTGATTGAAAACTGCTTTCAGTATTGTTTTTCTGAAAAGGTTTTGAAATAAAAGGAATAAACCAATCGAAGCTAAATGAAAAATAGGCAAAAAAGGTTAGAAGGATCAGAATAAATGTTCCGGCCCAACCAATGGCAGCCTGTAGCCAGGTGCTCAGGAAATAGCCGTGAGCACCTCCCAGCAAAAGGTAATGGTCATTCACCGAATCTATAAAAAAGAAACCAAGCGTCAGAGATGTCCAAATAGTTATTATTGCTGCATGAACAAATGCAGTGGGTAATTTCATGATTTTGGCTCCGATAAGTTTGATGCCAAGCATGAAAAGCAAAACGACAATAGAAACAGAAGCAACCCCAAACCAGTCATTAATTAAAGTGTCGGCAAGCCAGGCTCCAAATTTCCCGGTCCAGTTCTCCACAGTTATTTCTGAGTTCCTGATGAACTCCCAAAAGGCAATATCAAACTTACTGCGATCGGCAAAACCGGTAAAAAAGAAAGACATGAACGACAGCGCCAGATAAAAGGCCATTCCAACAAGTACCAGTCCTGAAATAAAACGAAACTTGAAATTCTTGAGATTGGTCTCCCACTTCGAGAGCCCCGATTTGCGACTTTTTCTTCCGGATGTTGACTTTCTGCCGTTACTCATGATGCTTTTTTGGTTTTCTTCCTGCAAAAATAATAATTGCCCGGGCCTTTTGACCCAAAAAAAGAAATAAAGTTGATTTTACAATGCAAAAGATCAACGCAGATGAACAGCATAAATTGTCTGATTATCTGATAATCGTAGCTATTGTGCTTTCAATTTCCTGAATGGTTGATAGTTCGTAATCATGCGGAACTTCAAATAAAGCATCGGGAAGACTATCACCGACAATCGATTCTGGTTTGAGGGTAAACATTACATCATTATAATAGATGGAGAATTCAAGCATCACTCCCGGTATTTCAGAAAAAGGAGTATTCTTATTGGTTGAAGGAATAGCAATTTCGGGAGTGTACCAAACAACAATCTCTGTGTTATTTTTCGGAGGTTTCACAATGGCTTTTTTAGCTTTATATCCCAAAATGGTACGTGTAGTATCTTTTTCAAAAGAAACCTTTCCTTCTTTGAGCTGCTGAAAAATAAACAGGCGGTCACTTTCTGAGGCCGGGACACACATTTTTTTATTGATGATCTTAAGCAAGGTAGTACTGCTGTCCGTGTCATGATTGGAGATGAAATCCAGGGCATATATTCCCAAATCCCCTTCAAATGAAATGCGCTCATTGCCAGGACGGAAATAGTAATGCATCTTCTCGGGCAAGAGAAAAGAGAAATTTTTGGACTTGATCTCGGGTGCATAAGAAATGGAATAGTTTACCACTCCTTGCGAAATAACGGGGGTATCCTTCTTAGTCCCTGGTTGACATCCTGCAAAAAGAAATACAGAAAGAGTCAATATAGTGAACACTAAAGATGAAAAACTATTTTTAGAATAAAATGCCATAAAACAAGGATCAAATGAAAAACATGGTCAATGTGATTTCAAATTTAGCTTAAAAATAACGAAAAGGTAAACCTCTTATCTTTGGATTCGGGGCACTGGTCAAAATCATCTTTCCCATTTATAGTGGGTATTGCTGACAATGATCATAGGAAAAATTCCTTTTTATACCGAAAATAGAGGGACAAAAAGTAAACCAAATTAGTATGAGTAAACTCGCTGTAATCGCCTTAGGTGGCAATGCTTTATTAAGAAATAATCAATCGGGCACCATTGAGGAGCAGGAGGCCAATACCACAGAAACGTTGGAAAACCTTATCTTTCTGGTAAAAGAAGGTTATAATCTCGTTTTTACCCATGGGAACGGGCCTCAGGTAGGAAATATCCTGTTGCGCAACGATGCGGGTGAAAATCAATACGGTATTCCGCAAATGCCACTTGATATCTGTGTGGCCGACAGTCAGGGAGGTATCGGATATATGATTGAACGTTGTCTGTTGAATGTTTTGCGCAAGCACAATCTAAAGAAAAACGTTCTGACACTGATGACGCTGACAGAAGTAAATCCGGAAGATCCCGCTTTTCAGAATCCCACCAAACGAATCGGTAAAGTCATGAGTAAGGAGGAAGCTGACCGGCTTCATGAAGAGAAAGGTTGGATATTTAAGGAAGAAAAAAAGGGTAAAGGAGGCTTCAGACGGGTAGTGCCATCGCCCGAACCTCAATCTGTTATGAACTGTGAAGTGGTGGAGAGTAATGCCCGGGCCGGCACCATTGTGATTGCAGTAGGAGGTGGCGGGATCCCGGTTTATACAGATGAAGAGGGGATGGTTCGTCCATCCGAAGCAGTAGTGGATAAAGATCTGGCCAGTTCGAAACTGGCTTCCCAAATCAAAGCTGACGAGTTTTACGTCCTCACGGATGTGCCATTTGTTTATGCCAATTTTGGCGAACCCGATGAGAAAAAACTGGAATTTCTCAATCACTCCGATGCACTAGAATATCTGGAGACCAGCACTTTTGGAGAAGGAAGTATGGCTCCCAAAATAAGGGCCGCTCTCTCATTTATTGAAAAGGGAGGCAGACAAAGCATTATTACTGAGTCCAAAAAGTTGGAAGACAAGTCTTTTGGCACAAAAATCACCATGGAATATGATGAGAAGGACTTACACAAGTATGACTAAACATTTTGTATATCTTAGAATGAACACTTAAACGAATAAAAATGGCTTTTAATTTAAAAAACAGATCGTTTCTGAAATTACTGGATTACTCCCCAAAAGAAATTGGGTTTCTGCTCGAACTGGCTGCCGGTTTAAAATCGGCCAAATATGCAGGCACGGAACAGCCCAAACTTTCAGGGAAAAATATTGCATTGATTTTTGAGAAGACCTCGACCCGTACCCGTTGTGCTTTCGAAGTAGCGGCCCATGATCAGGGAGCTCATGTTACCTATCTGGGACCTTCAGGATCTCAAATCGGACATAAAGAGTCGATGAAAGACAGCGCCCGTGTTCTGGGACGTATGTACGATGGCATTGAATACCGCGGCTTTGGACAGTCTATTGTCGAAGAACTTGCCGAATATGCCGGTGTTCCGGTATGGAACGGACTCACGGATGAATTTCATCCGACCCAAATACTTGCCGATTTTCTTACCATGCAGGAGCATTCCTCAGTTCCATTAAATCAGGTTTCGTTTGCCTACCTTGGTGATGCCCGGAATAATATGGCCAA
The DNA here is from genome assembly GCA_002411085.1 of Marinilabilia sp. UBA5340. Classification (GTDB taxonomy): domain Bacteria; phylum Bacteroidota; class Bacteroidia; order Bacteroidales; family Marinilabiliaceae; genus Marinilabilia. Next base: position 69,636 of record DHQK01000213.1, read on the forward strand.
TTCGTTGCTGGTAGGAGGTGCAAAAATGGGCATGGACGTGCGCATTGTGGGACCTTCATCGCTCCTGCCTGATGCTGATCTGGTGGAACAATGCCGGATAATTGCCAAAGAGACAGGTGCCCAAATTACAGTGACAGATAATGTAGAAGAGGGAGTCGCCGGATGTGACTTTCTTTATACTGATGTATGGGTATCTATGGGCGAAGGTGATGATGTTTGGAAAGAACGTATAGATTTGCTGAAATCCTACCAGGTAAATGCTGCAACCATGGAGAAAACAGGAAATCCCAACTGCAAATTTTTGCATTGTTTGCCGGCTTTTCACAACCGGGAAACCAAAGTAGGGGAAGAAATATTTAAGAAGTTTGGGCTTAACGGGTTGGAAGTTACCGAAGAGGTGTTTGAATCCCCTGCGTCCATTGTGTTTGATCAGGCTGAAAACCGGATGCATACCATCAAGGCGGTGATGGTAGCTACCTTGGGTGCATAATCAACAACGAGAGGCTAAAAAGTTCGATTTTCGGAGTGTGAAACTCTGATATTTCTGAATAATATTTGGTAAACAACGCTCTTGCTATCGTAAGCATGATGTTCAGTATTATTGCGAAATATTACTTTTTAGCCTCCTCTTAATCATCTTTCTCCACTATTTTTCGGGCTTGCGATGCATTTACAAACAGAATATCATCCAGATTACTGAAATCATTAAAATATTCAACTCCCCGATTTTTGATGTGCTCATCACGAAATCCAATAATCGTAAGTCCGGCCCGTTTGGATTTCTCTTCAACTATTTCATGAACAGCGCGGTTTCCGGTGGCTGGAACTATCTCAATATTGGAAAGTGTGATCGGTAAGCGACCTTCTTCCACAAGATGGGTGAGTTGATCTCTTGTTTGTCGAACCTGATCCGGAGCACAGATACTGAATATTTTTATCTTGCTTTTCTTCCAGTCGGGATGCGCAAGGATAATGTACCCCAGTAAAATCATCAGATTCGCATTTAAATAATCCACCGATCTGATCCAAACATGAATACCGTTGCGAAAGCGAGTGGCAGTTTGCCCCATTCCATACACACAAACATCAAAATTCCCCGCTTTGGTCAGTGCAATATTGGTCAGGATTCGCTCCAATTCATCGGGTTGGTTTTTATCATATTCAAACACCACCATATTATTTTCCATTCCTGAAATACTTGGGGCCTGAATTATTTGAGCAATGGCAGAAGTGTAGGAGGGAGAAATCATGGTATCGATATACAACGTGCTTTCTTCCTCCTTTTGCATATCAATAATCTGGCGCATGATATCTCTCGATTCCAGAAAACTGTGCCTGCTAAAGTAATCCTCAATAAAGTGAAAATAGGTGCCAAACCCATGACGGAAAGAGATCCAGTTCATGAGATCAAATATCTTTTCCCGCTCGAAAGAATTTGCCGAGATGCAAACTGCCGCCGGCCGCCACTCTTCACTTTCTGCCGAAGACTGATTCTTTTGCATATATACCTGAAGTTTACGGTTGAGTTGAAAAAGAGCACCTTTAAACAAGTTTACCAGCCCTTTTCGATCCTTATTGTAATGTTCTACTACCAAATAGATTATGATAATCAGCGAATAAGCCACTACAGTATATAAAGGATTGATCATAAACATAACCCATACCGACAGCAGAAAGCCGATGAGAGAAAAATACCATTTGGACCGGAATCGCGGCCTATAGGAAGGGGAGGAACCAAAATGGTTTAAAAAACTGATGAGACAAAGTGATCCATAAGTTATAAGAAAAAACATAGAAATTATTTCTGCCACAGCATCCACATTTCCCATTGCCACAAATATAAATGCAATAATGAAGGCCACGATAGAAGCATTCTGCGGTTCATTAGTGATACCCTTTCCTCTGGCCAGTTTACGGTTTATGGCTGGTAATGGAAAACTTTTATCCCCTGCCAGTGCCTGCAGTGTACGCGGTGCAACCAGAACGGAGCCCAATGCCGAGGACAGTGTAGAGGCCGCCAGCCCCATCAACACAAAAACACTTCCCCCAATAGCTATGTCAGACATTATTAACTGATTGGAAAGAAGCGCATCAGAAGAAACAGAACTTGCCATTTTCCAGATAATCAAAATATAAACAAGCATTCCGGCCATGGTAGCCCACATGGTTCCCCGTGGAAGTGATTTTCCAGGATCTTTTAGATCTCCACTTAGGCCAACACCAGCTGTCATCCCGGTAAATGCCGGAAAACATATAGCAAAAACGGTAAAGAACTCCTGCGCATTGGAAAAACTAAAGTTCGATTTGAAATGGTCTCCAGCCATCATTTCTGGTTCGCCAGATCCCATAAAAAACATTATCAGTGAAAGCAGAAGAATTCCGGCCACACCATAAAGCAGACCAATCCCCATATTGGCTCCCTTGCGTACAATAAGAATCGCCAGGATTAGCAGTACCGGCAGACTTACAACCTGTCGGGGCATTTCCCATCCATACTGATTGGCCCACCATTGAAAAAGCATCTCAAACGTTTCGGTAAATGCAATAATATAAAATGCAATGCTGATGGCCTGGGATAAAAAGAGGGCAAATCCAATGGTCGCTCCAATATTAAGCCCAAAGGAGCGAGAAATAATAAAGTATTCACCGCCACCTTCCACTCGGGTATTGGTGGATAATTCTGAAATGGCAAGGGCTGTTGGAATGGTTATCAGATGCCCCAGAATCACAAGCAACAAGCTACCCATAAAGCCAATAGTTCCCACTGCATAGCCAAATCTCAAAAACAAAATAGCACCCAAAATAGTGGAAATAGCTGTAATAAATACTGGAGCGGTGCCAAATCGACGGACGGAATTCTGGTTATTTACTGAACTCATAAACTGTTATATAATTAAAACAACAAGACCAAAGATTGTGACCCAGGCAGATATATCCATAAAAATAGCTTATCAGCGGCTTAATAAATACCCTTTTGAAATATAAAACAATTCTTTGATTTAAGACAAGAAGACCAACGAAATTGTTGTTCCCGCTTTATTGCAATTGCGCTTAAACATATTTTTTGATACTTTCGTCGCATCATCAAAACTCAGAAATGGCACAAAAAATTGCAGTAATCGGTATGGGCCAGTTTGGTATGGCAATAGCCAAATCACTGACCAAAAAGGGGGCCGAAGTAATGGTCATTGATCGTAATGAACACATCATCGAAGAGATGGGAGACAGGGTGGCACTGGCTGTAGCCATGGATGCCACCGATAAAAAAACATTGCGTTCGCAGGGAATACTGGATTTTGATGCGGTGGTCGTGGCCATCGGAGAAGATTTTGAACAATTACTGCTTTGCACCACCGTTTTGATGGATCTGGGCGTGAAAAGAATCATGGCCAGAGCCAGAGGCAGAAACCAGAGAATCATCCTCGAAAAAATAGGTATTGAAGAAATTCTCTCCCCGGAGGATGAAGTGGGAATCAATGTGGCCGAGCGATTGATGAACCCTTCCATCGTTTCTTATCTGGATCTTCCGGACGAATTTTGTATTATGGAAGTAGCCGCACCGCCAGATGTAATAGGACGATCACTTGTAGATATTGATCTTCGCCGACGTTACAATCTGAACTTGATTACAATGAAACGTGGAGAAAAAGTTGAAAAAGACGGAGAAACTACTTACGAGCAACATATTTACGGAATTCCTAAAGGGGAAAGTCTTATTCGGGAAAACGATTCACTGATACTCTTTGGCAAACGAACACATGTTGAACGGTTTATTGAAATCAACCAATAAATGGGAAAACTAAGAAATACCCGGGAATGGATCAATGTTTTCCTTTTCGACATTAAAGACCGTTTCTTTAAGGTGATGAATCTCCTGGCATTGTTTGCCACTCTGGCAGGAATCATGATTGTAATTCGCTTTTTCGGCTTTTCTCCAGATGAGGCTAGTACAGAAAATCTTACCAATCAACTTCATCGTGTTTTGGATTTCTTTCTGCTACAGTTTGTTTTCCGGCTGATTTTTGATTTTAACCCTCGAAAATTTCTGCAAAAAAACATCTGGGAGAGCCTGATTATGGCATTGATTCTTGGTGAATCTGTCGTTTTTTTCTTTTTTGGAAAGGCCTTGATGTTTCAGTTGAGCCAGAGTGTTGGACTCACGGCGCAAGGATACTTTCTGGTTGTACAAGCTGTATTTTGGATAGTAGTTCTTCGCCAAACCGGCAGGGCTTCCATCAACCTAAGTAAATTGCACATAAGGCCCGGTACCCTGCTGGCTCTTTCATTTCTGGCTTTGATACTGATAGGAACCGTTTTGCTGAAAATGCCGGAGATGACTTATGAAAATATTTCCTGGGCAGATGCACTGTTCACCTCTACCAGCGCCAGCTGTGTCACAGGGCTGATTGTGCAGGATACGGCTACCTTTTTTACTTTCAGGGGGCAGCTTATTATCATGTTGTTGTTTCAACTGGGAGGACTTAACATGCTGACCATTGCCACTTTTATCGGGAGCTTTTACCGAAAAAGAGGTAGTTTGTATGCCTCCAGTATGCTTAAGGATGTATTAGATACTGATCATGTAGGTAGTTTGACCGGAATTTTGCGAAAGGTTATTTTATACAGTCTGAGTTTCGAAATAGCCGGTGCCATACTTTTGTATTTTTTGTGGGGCAATCAGTGTGATTTTCATGGGCCGGTGCAACAGCTGTTTTTTTCTTTTTTTCATTCAATATCTGCTTTCAATAATGCCGGATTTTCTCTGTTTACCAACGGATTGTTTGAAGATCCGGTTCGATTCCAATATGGGGTACATCTCGTGATTATGGTTTTGATTATTGCAGGAGGACTTGGGTTTATAGTGCTACAGGATGTTTTCTCGAAAGCTTCGGGAAAACGAATTATCAACTGGCGGAAACTGATGGTCAATTCTCGTGTGGTGATTACGATTACTTTTTGGTTGCTACTGTCAGGTGCAGCGTTGTTTTTCATTCTTGAATACAATAATACGCTGAAAGACCATTCATTCGCAGGAAAAATAGTCACTGCTTTTTTTCAGTCTGCCACCACGCGAACCGCAGGATTTAATACGGTAGATACCTCCATATTAACCACTCCCACGCTAATATTTTTTATGCTGTTTATGTTTGTGGGTGCCAGTCCTGGTTCAACGGGCGGAGGAATCAAAACCACCACCTTTGCTGTGGCATTGAAAGCTGCCTGGGCCAATATCCGTGGTCGTGAACATGTAGAAGTTTACAAAAGGAATATTCGCTGGGCCTCAGTGAATAAAACGTATGCCATAATTGCGGTGGCACTGACTTTCCTGTTTTTCTTTACCATCTTGTTGTCTTATACAAATCCACAGTTTTCGTTTCGTCAAATCTTATTCGAGCAAGTGTCAGCCATGGGGACAGTAGGACTCTCAATGGGAATTACAAGCGGACTGTCCACCGCCGGGAAACTGATTTTGGTAGTATCCATGTTTGTGGGACGTATCGGCTCACTGACGATGGTTGTTATTTTTAGTCGCCGAATTATTTCCGGAGCTTACCGTTATCCCAATGCAAGATTGATGATTGGGTAACAGCAATAAATATCAGGAGGATCTAAAAGATATTTGAAACTGGTCAAACGCTGAAAAATAATTTCTCCTCAAATAATTTCATTATTTTGTTAGTGAAATTGTTGTTGTATAATTTTTTGAAGGTACCTTGAAAACTAAATATCTAATCAATCTTTTACTATGACGGAATCAAATCTCAAACGCTGCGAATGGTGCGGAAACGATCCGCTTTATATCAAATATCATGACGAGGAGTGGGGCCGACCGGTTTTTGATGATCCCACCTTGTTCGAATTCTTGATTCTGGAGGGTTTTCAGGCCGGTTTGAGTTGGATTACCATACTTAAAAAACGGGAAAACTTCCGGGAAGCTTTTGATTATTTTGACTTTCAGAAAATCGCAAAATATACCGAAGAGGACTTTGAACGGCTCCTGTCTGATGAAGGAATCATTCGAAATAAATTGAAGATCAGAGCTGCCAAAACCAATGCCCAAGCTTTTCTGAAAGTTCGCGAAGAGTTTGGTTCTTTTAGCAACTATATTTGGGCATTTGTGGATAATCAGCCTGTTGTCAATCATTTCGAAAGCCTGAAAGAGATACCTGCTTCCACGCCGCTTTCAGATAAAATCAGCAAAGATCTGAAAAAACGGGGCTTCAAATTTGTGGGAAGTACCATTGTTTATGCTCACATGCAAGCCACCGGAATGGTGAACGATCATATCATGAAATGTGCAATTCGCCCCAGCACTCTGCAAAAAGATGCCAGATAAACCTTCCTTACCCCTCAACCCGAACCGCAGAAACCAGCACTCAACGCTCCTCCTGCTTTGCCGCATTCCAGATTTCATCCATTTGAGACAGGGAAAGATCTTTCAGATTAATTCCCTGTTTTATAGTTTTTTGCTCCAGATAATTAAAGCGTTTGATGAATTTTTGATTGGTACGCTCCAGCGCATTTTCAGGATTTACACCATAGAGGCGGGCCGCATTGATCAGAGAAAAAAACAGATCGCCAAATTCATCTTCCATTGCATCTCGGTCGTTTTTGAGCATCTCGGCTTTCAACTCTCCCAATTCCTCCTGTACCTTATCCCATACCTGTTCCCGGTGTTCCCAGTCAAAGCCTACACCGCGTGCTTTGTCCTGAATACGATTGGCTTTAACCATAGCCGGCAAAGATTTGGGAACCCCTGCTAAAACGGAGCGGTTTCCGTCTTTCTCCTTTAATTTCAGCGCTTCCCAGTTTTGCTCGACTTCACGGGCATCTTTCACCTTTGTTTCTCCAAAAATATGAGGATGACGGTAAATCAGTTTTTCTATAAGTGAGTCAATAACTTCTTTAATGGAAAAAGCCCCCTTCTCTTCACCGATTTTAGCATAGAACACTATGTGCAAGAGCAAGTCGCCCAGTTCTTTGCGAATAGCCTCATTGCCACCTTCCAGAATTGCATCGGCCAATTCATAAGTTTCTTCAATGGTAAGTGTGCGCAATGATTCATTGGTCTGTTTTCGATCCCATGGACATTTTTCCCGCAATTCATCCATGATTTCCAGTAAGCGCCCAAAAGCAGCTGTTTTATCCCGCATATCTTAATATTTATTGATGAAACGAAACTCAGTCAGGTTCTTAACTCCCGAATCAGAGAATCCTGCATGAAATATTCCATCAAAAGTAACAATTCTGAGATTTCCGGAAAAAAAGTCCATGATATTAAATATTCAAAAGCAACAAACTATAAGGTTTGGGCGGGTTTTAGTGACTCTTTTGTTAATTTTTCCAAAAATAGTTTTAACTTGCAACCCCTGAAAAAATGAAGAAAACAAGACTTTATGAGTGTCCCCACGTTTGATGTAATACTTGTATTTCTGGTGCTTGCATTTATACTGATTTCCCTTTACCGGGAGCTGATGGGGGCAGCTTTTACTTTCTTCATAGCTATTATGGTGCTGGGTATTTTCAAAGTCCTCACACCATCTGAAATCCTTGCGGGATTTGCCAATGAACAAATTGCCGTTATCATCATGCTACTGCTGCTGGGAGACACCATTCGGCAAACTTCCGTAATTGAGGCTATTTTTGAAAAAGCGTTCCCCAGATCCATGAAATACAAGGGATTTCTGGCCCGTATGATGATATGGGTTGGAGGATTCTCTGCCTTCCTGAACAACACACCATTAGTGGCCGTCATGATGCCTTATGTGCATCAATGGAGTCGTCGAAACAATATTTCTCCCTCCAAGTTGCTGATGCCGCTCTCTTATGCGGCCATTCTTGGAGGTTGCGTCACCCTCATTGGAACATCCACCAATCTTATTGTCAATGGCATGGTGGTTGATCAGGAAATATTTCCTGACATGCCCTCCCTGGGAATGTTTGATTTCTTTTGGGTTGGATTCCCCATGCTGGTTATCGGAATGGTCTATCTCTATTTTTATTCCTACCGCTTATTACCCGACCGGAAAAGTGTGATGGAAGAATATTCAAGTGCGGAAAGAAAATACCTGGTAGAGGCAGAAGTTAGAAGAAACAGCCACCTGGTTGGAAAAACACTCGAAGAGTCAGAAATCCGGGAGATGGACGGACTTGTGCTAATTGAAATTATCCGGGGAAACAGAATCTATCAATTGCTTTCTGATAATTTCAGGCTTCAGGAAGGCGACTTATTACGTTTTGCGGGAGAAAACAAAAATGTAGTACGATTGCTATCCGAAAACTGTGGACTCACCCTTCCTTCAGTAGGGATGATGTCTAAGCTTAAAAAAACTCAGGTAGTGGAGGTGGTTGTTTCTCACAACTCATCACTGATTACCAAAACGGTAAAAGAAGTAAATTTCCGCGGACGTTTCGATTCTGCATTGCTTGCCCTGCATCGCAACGGTGAGCGGGTAGTGGGGAAAATTGATGAAGCCAAATTGAAAGCAGGAGATGTACTCATGTTACTGGTGGGAGAAGCTTTTATTAGTCGGGCTGAGAGTGAGCAGGATTTTTATCTGATTTCAAAAATCAGGGAATTCAACAGAACAGAAAAATACAAAATCTATACTTTACTGGGAGGTACGCTGTTGGCAATTCTGCTGGCTGCCGTTAAGCTGGTTCCACTGTTTATCGGTCTTTTTGTAGTGTTGATCGTGGTTTCTACCCTCAAAATTGTATCTCCTAAAGACATGCCCAAAAGTATCGATTACAATCTGGCAGTGATTATTGCCATGTCGCTGGCACTGGGAACAGCCATGATCAAAACCGGTGTGGCCGATATGGTTGCCGATTTAATTATCAGTGTCTTTCTTCCGTTTGGACGAGTAACACTAATATTTGGAATCTATCTGATGACCACTGTTTTGGCGGCATATATCACCAATAAAGCCGCCGTGGCCATTGTTTTCCCTATATCACTGACGGCAGCCAAAACCCTGGGGCTCGATCCGGAGCCTTTTGCACTGGTAGTGTCCTTTGCTGCGGCAGCCAATTTTATTACCCCTATTGGCTACCAAACCAATCTGATGGTCTATGGCCCGGGAAACTACAATTTCAAGGACTTCTTTAAGATTGGTTTCCCGCTCACTATAATTTACATGGTGGTCACCATTACAGTACTCAGCCTTATGTACTTTTAAAAGACTAATAATGTCCCAACAGACGGGCAATCTTATCAATGGTTTTATTCTGATTGGGATCAATGGCTTTGCCATTCGATTTAGCAGTCAACAATTGCTTTCTAAGCTCTATAAAAGATTGTGAAATATTACTCAACGACTCGGTTTTCTCCACCAATTGACCTTCCAGCAAAGCAACCTTCCTTTCTGCCTTTTCCAGATCCGCCTTTAACTGTGCGCGTCCGGCTGCCAAATCATTGTACCGCTCTTTTACCTCTCTTAATTCTTGTTGCAGGTTGACCTGTCTTTCTTTACTCATTTTCAGAGAATATTGCAGTGCGGCGGTATCATTTTTCAATTTAGCAACCTGTCCGGTTAGTTCTTCCAGTTGATCTGCCCTTGCCATACTGGTATTTTGTTGAGAGCGGTATTTACTTTTCGCCTCAGCAAGATCCTCCTTCAACGAATTTACTTGCTCATGTAATTTTTCTGTTTGTGCAAATAAATTCGACACCTTGTCTGATTTCAATGCATCACTATGATGCAGCTCCTGCTTCATTGTTTCAAAATCGGCAATAGCACGGGCAAGTTTTTCTTCTAAGCTCTGGTTTGTTGACCTGGATTCATTCAATCGTTTTTCCAGAAAGTCTCGTTCAGACACCATGGCTTCGTATTTCTTTTTGGAAACTACACATCCCGAAAAAATCAGGCTGAGAAGAATGGATATTAAAATTGACTGCTTCATTGATTTTATTTTTTTGTTTTCGTCTCTTTTCATATTTTTAGTAACTCATCAAAAATAAGAAAAGTATGCAGCTCAAAAAATATATTGTGTCGATGTTCCTGTTTTTGCTATTCGCTATAGCGAGTTTAAGTGCCCAGGAGAACATTCTGCAGGGCAGGGTAGTGGATGCCTCCAGTGGGGCTGCCGTAGAGTTTGCCAATTTGGGAATCCTGAATACTTTCGTGGGAGATGCAACAGACAATGAAGGATTTTTTCGCCTTTCGGTTCCCGACGAAGCCTTAAATAATATTGTTCGGATTTCGGCAGTTGGATACATTTCCAAAGAAATTAAGATTACGGAATTGCTGAAGTTGCAGGATATTGAAATAAAACTATACCCTGCGGTTTACAATATTGACGAAGTTGATGTGGAGGCTCCATCCCGTGTTTTATACGGAATGCTCAAGATGGTAACACAAAATATTTCTGAAAACTATTACAACGGTAATTATCGGGCTCAGCTTGTCTACAAAGAAAATACGATTCAGGGAAGCCGAATTCTTGATGTGGATTATGCGGATCTTGCCGGATATGGAGTTCGCACCCGCAAGAATGCTTTCGAGCGCAGATTATTCAAACTTGTCGGCGGTACCCGTAACTTCGAATATTTTCCTTTTGAAGGGGGGATGCATCAAATTGGTGATTTGCTGGAGTTTGATATTGTTCGAAATCCTGGCAATATTCTGGACAATGCATTTGTTGATGGGTTTGATGTTTATGAAAAAGACCAATACACCAATGAAGGCAAAAAAATAATCGTTATTGGTTTTAAAAACGACAATCCTGCTTCTGAATTTTCAGGTGATCCCCGGGTAACCAACATTGAAGGGGAAATTCATGTGATCCTGGAAAATATGAGTGTACTGAAAGTTCGAACTACCTATTTCACCCACGGATGGTTTCGTCATGGCAGGTCTTTTTTGACGGATGAAACGGTATCAAATGCTTTAATACCCGTAAATCAGTATAATGTAAGCGCAGAGTATGACGGCACCATTGACGGGAAAAAAGTTATATCCAGAATTGGCATGGAGATGCAACAGACAGAAACAAAAAACAGCTCTTTCGAGCTGCTTTTTAACGAATTTAATCCAGGTCAAGAATCTGAAAATATTTCAGGTCGTCAATATTATGACAACGTTTCGGTCAATTCAGAAAACTTTCATACCCGTTGATAACATCGAACCCAACTGACATCCATTTCAGATGGAAGATGCTTTTCTCCCGGCTCTGATGGAAGCGTTGCGGAAAATGTAAGATACATCGGTTCCTGCGGAATATTATGTGTCTGACGGTAAATCTCCACACCATTTATCTTCCATACCATTTCATTTTCAGTCCAGTCAAGCGAATAGATGAAATACTTATTGGTAAAACGGGTGCCATTGATTTTGCGTGTTGATTCAGTAATACCTTTTCCCGGTACATCGGAGATTATTCCTGCTTCAATCATGCGGCCTCCTGAATAAATGGTCTTAAAAACATCAATATGAGGGGTCATTCGTTCTCCTACCAGCCAGAAAGCATTCACTACAGGAAACGTGTTATTATATCGAACTTTTGCCTCAAAACGACCGTATTGTTGTCTGAAACTTTGACCTGTACTGATCATCCCTGATGTATACTCAAAATCCTTTTCTCTAAATCCTAGGGTTGGACTCCATTCTTTCCCTTTAAGTGACTGACGTTCAACTTTGATTTTTAGTGAGGAGTCACGCAATTCAACATTTTCCTCATTAAAAATCTGATGTTCCCCCTCAAGAGAATAGGTATCATTCATTAAAGCTTTTCCCCAGTAATACCCGGTAATCCATTTGCTGCTATCAAGAGAAGCACTATCAAAGTTATCTTCAA
>DHQK01000063.1:0-242 GCA_002411085.1 Marinilabilia sp. UBA5340
TTTGGAACCTGTCTCTCGAGATTCATACCGGGCGTTTCTTTCAAACAATGCTGGGTGATTTCTATATTCTTATTGTGCCTCTTGTGGGACTTGCCGGGGTAATGGTGGTGATCAGTGGTTATTTGTTGTATCGGAGACGTTACAGGCGGCGGAAAAATTGATAATATATTATCCAGTGCCTTCTTTACTTTTATAGGTCGCTTTGTCCCTGCTAAACCCTTTAAAAATTGGTCATTGCGAGT
>DHQK01000063.1:471-3977 GCA_002411085.1 Marinilabilia sp. UBA5340
CCCCGAAGGGGGCAAATTTGAATTACCCCGGGTTAACGACCCGGGGTAAGCTGAACAAATAGGACCGGGTCCCCGCAAGGGGGCCAACTATTATTTTGCTGATTTCTTGCTTATTACAAAGATCTGTCATTGCGAGCAGAGCGAAGCAATCTTCTTTCTTAATAATAGTTTTTCCAGGACATTAGTGATTTTTTAACTACAGCGTTATGAAAACGCATTGGGGTTCAGTATTTAAAATCAATACAAATAAGACATTCAAAAGACAAAGAAGTCTTTATATTCAAATATATTTTTAAGTTTGCAATTAAAGCGATAGGATTGATGGATGGAGTGAGGTTAAGGAAAAGGTAATCCTGTTTTTATAGTAAACGAACCAAAGTTTATTATTCTTAAATATCTAAAGCTATGACAACAAGAAAACTATGGATTGGTTTCATCCTTGTGATGGTCATCTCCTTTGGAGTTTTGGGCTATTACGGATGGGAAATTTACCGGGAAGCTCCACCTATTCCCGAAAAAGTGGTGACAACAGAGGGAGAGGTCATTATGACTGCTTCGGACATCAAAGACGGACAGAATATCTGGCAATCGGTAGGTGGTCAGCAGGTCGGAACAATTTGGGGGCATGGAGCTTACCAGGCTCCCGACTGGAATGCTGACTGGCTGCACCGTGAGGCGGTTTTTATTTTGAATCAATGGGCAAAAGCCGATTTTGGAAAGAGTTATGACAATTTGGGCAACGAGCAACAGGCGATGCTTCAGTCGAGACTGGAAAAAGAGCTCCGTACCAACACACATAACTTTGACAACGGTGTGTTAACCATTTCTCCTGTTAGAGCGGAGGCTTTTCGCGAGTTGAGCCGCCATTATGAAGGCTTGTTCATGGATGATCCTTCCAAAGCTGACTTGCGTGATGCCTACAGTATTCCCGCCAACAGTATAAAAACAGAAGATCGCATGTTTAAGATGAATGCGTTCTTCTTCTGGACTACCTGGTCCACAATAACCCAACGTCCCGGCTCTGAAATTACTTATACCAACAACTGGCCACCGGATGAACTGGTGGGAAACAAACCAACCAGTTCGCTTATTCTCTGGACCGGTTTCAGTGTCATCATATTGTTAGCCGGAATTGGGCTGATGGTTTGGTTTTATGCCTCCCGAAAAGAGGATGAAAGAGAAGGAGCTCCGGAAGAGAACCCGTTAATGGCTGTTCCCCAAACTCCTTCGATGAAAGCCACCATCAAATATTTCTGGGTGGTTACCGCACTTATTCTTGTTCAAATTCTAATGGGGGTTATTACTGCACACTACGGGGTAGAAGGACAGGGCTTTTATGGAATTCCACTGGCTGAGATTCTTCCTTATTCAGTGACGCGAACCTGGCACATCCAACTGGCCATTTTCTGGATTGCAACTTCCTGGCTCGCCACAGGTCTCTATCTGGCTCCCGCCATATCTGGTAAAGAGCCTAAATTTCAACGTTTGGGCGTAAATATTCTTTTTGGGGCGCTTCTTGTAATTGTTGTCGGTTCACTGCTTGGCCAGTGGATGGGCGTGATGCAAAAACTCAACTTGGTGGATAACTTTTGGTTTGGTCATCAGGGGTACGAATATGTTGACCTGGGACGCTTCTGGCAGATATTCCTGTTTGCAGGCCTCTTCATCTGGTTGTTTCTGATGGGGCGCGCATTATTACCTGCACTGAAAAATCAGAAAGAAAACCGTCATCTGCTCATCATGTTTTTGATAGCGTCTGTAGCCATTGCTTCGTTTTACGGTGCCGGACTTATGTGGGGAAGACAAACACACCTAGCGCTGGCAGAATACTGGCGCTGGTGGGTGGTCCACCTCTGGGTTGAAGGTTTCTTTGAAGTGTTTGCCACGGTAGCCATTGCGTTTTTTTTTGTACGCATGAGGCTCATTCAGGCTTCTTTGGCAACCATTACGGTTTTGTTATCTACCGTAATATTCTTGTCTGGAGGAATTCTGGGAACTTTTCATCACCTCTATTTTACGGGTACGCCCACTGCCGTGATGGCCATTGGTGCCAGTTTTAGTGCTCTGGAAGTTGTGCCGCTTGTGTTGATGGGATATGAAGCCTACCACAACCTTGGACTAAGTAAGGCCAAAGAGTGGGTTCGGGTTTACCGTTGGCCAATCTATTTCTTTGTGGCCGTGGCTTTCTGGAATTTCCTGGGTGCCGGTATTTTCGGGTTTCTGATTAATCCTCCCATTGCACTTTATTATATGCAGGGCTTAAATACCACTCCGGTGCACGGTCATACTGCCCTCTTCGGAGTCTATGGCATGCTTGGAATGGGCTTAATGCTCTTTGTTCTTCGCGAGATGGATTTAAAAGTGAAGTGGAATGAAAAGCCCATAAAGATTGCATTTTGGTCAATCAATATAGGCTTGCTGCTTATGGTTTTGATCAGTGTATTACCTGTGGGACTTGCGCAAACATGGGCCAGCGTAAAGCATGGTTTGTGGTATGCGCGATCAGCAGAATTCCTTCAAACTCCGACTATGGAAACCCTTCGCTGGTTAAGGGCCATTGGTGACACCATATTTGCCATTGGTGTTCTTTTCCTCGCCTGGTTTGTTTTCGGGCTTAAAGGAGGATGGTCCATAAAAAAAGATAAATGATACATTTTGAAATAAAACAAAAAAGGCACCTGCGCGGGTGCCTTTTTTGTTTCAACCGGGGTTCCATTAAGGGATTAAACTTGTCACAAAAAATTCAATTTTCTCACTATGGCCGGTTCAATTCACCATTTTCCCCTCGTTCGGAAACGAGGGGAAGGAAATCTCCTATTGAGGTGCATTGTCATACACCGTCTGTAAAGTATAATTCTCATCCTCAGTGGTTATGGCTTTTACCATTACGTCAACAATCTCTTTTCCATTGTTGATGTACTCCCCCGTGCTGTGATTGATAATGCCTGAACACTCTTTTCCTGAACAGGTGGCTCCGTTGTCCCAGAAGAATGGTGCCATGCCATAAGTTTTCGCTGCTTTGCACATATATTCCAGATAATATTTGCGGAAAGCCTCAGCGCGCTCAGTGCTGCGGTGCACATTACCCACTTCTCCCAGATAGACGGGGATTCCGTTGTCGGTAAATTTTGTCTTTAGACTGTTAAAAACTTCTCTGAGGTCTGCCTCATCGCCATAACTATCTTTTTTTGATGGATCTGCTGTGTGACCCCACTCCGAATATTTGTCGTTGAGGGTATATTCATAAGGATCATAATAATGAACAGCAACCAACAGTTTGTCTTCTACCACGTCATCCGGAAGGACAAAATGCTCGATAGTCAACCCGGGATTGGTACAATAACCCGGGACCCCCAGGTAACGATTGATGT
The DNA here is from genome assembly GCA_002411085.1 of Marinilabilia sp. UBA5340. Taxonomy (GTDB): domain Bacteria; phylum Bacteroidota; class Bacteroidia; order Bacteroidales; family Marinilabiliaceae; genus Marinilabilia. The sequence continues at coordinate 3,843 of DHQK01000063.1, forward strand.
TGTTGCCTCCTGTAGCGCGTACCGCATCCACAAACACTTGGTTCCATTCATTGAGCGTTGCATATTGGGCGCCTCCGTCGGTTCGGTTATCGCCCCAGCCCCATTCGCCGTCGTGGATTTCGTTCATCGACTCAA
>DHQK01000145.1 GCA_002411085.1 Marinilabilia sp. UBA5340
TATGAAATTTGTCTAAGTTATTGGTCTGATGGAAGAGGTTGGCTCAATAGTCCGATTATGGTGTAACTGGTAGCTTGTCGAAGCGTCTTTTGATTTGATAAACAGATGTTTATTCTCGACTTAACATGCACTTAATGTTTTAAACTATTGAGACAGTCCTTTTCATTTCGGTAAAAATTATTCAGGTCAAAATTTGCCAATTTATCAGCTGATAAATTCACTGCAAAGATAATCAAAAAGGATAAATGGATAAAAAAATCCCAAAATGATATTTGTGATTTACTCACATAGCCTGGGGAGTGAAATGGAGCAGGTTTAAAGAAGCATTCAGGAACCAGACAGGATTCTATTATACTTGGTTTATTGGCTTCGTCGATCTTTGATTCATAAGTTTTGGTTATGAGGATCTTTATTCGTTAATCTTATACTTCTCCTGATTTCAGGTATTAATATCTGATTTTCAATGTGGTTAAGTTGTTGATTCAGAAAGTTCCTGCTCTCGGGAAATGCACTCATAGCTCTGATTAGTTTCCATTTGATCAGGGTGTTTTTCTGATTTTTTTCAAAAGATAGCTTTAGATTTTTGAAAATGTCAGGCTGTGGTGAATAGAAACAGATATGACCAATGGCATCAATGGCCTCGCTTAGTTGCTTTGCAGATGAGGTGTTTAGTGCTTTCTGAAGTGCGGGAAGGGCCGGTGGCCCGATGCGCACAAGGGTCCTGGCTGCAATGTCCCGGGGCAGCGGATAGCCGTCTTTCTCAAATGCTTTTTCAGGGATTTCTTTATGCTGATTGGTTCCAATATTCCCCAGTTCTTCTATCAATGGTTCAATGGAGAGTGGGGCCTGCGCCACAAGGGCATTACAGATTTCAATTTTGGAATAAAGCTTTTTTTCTTTTCGGAGGGATTCAATAAGGGGGTGCACAAAGTTGCCTGTGTTCTGGGATATTACTCTGGCAGCAATGGAGCGATCGGTGGCGACAGGACTATTGAGCAGTTTTATTATTGTTTCAGGCTGTTGGACTGGTTTCGGGAGAGTATGGTCATTCGGGAGGTATCCACGTTGAGAAAGTTGATTTTTTGATGATTTCATTTATACGTGAATACTTTTGAGGTTATTTTAAATTTTTCTCTCTGTAAGATATTCAATATTGGGGACTAAATTTAATGAATATTGGAAAGAAATGCTGAAACCGGAAAAAAATATTAAACTTTCAAAAACAATACTACGGGTAGTTTCCTTCCTGATGGACTTTCACTAACTTCGTGAAACATTCCTTTTTACAATACAGCAGTTCATGAGTTCAAAAAAAGAACATAAGCGAGCCGAGAAAAGATATTCATTGGTGCAGCGTGTAAGTTTCACATTGCTGGCTATTATTTTGTTTGTTTATGGGTTGATTGCCATTCGAAATTTTTTGTGGCCTGTGGCATTTGGTTTTTTGCTGTCCTATCTTTTTTTTCCTGTAGTTAACTGGATGGAAAAACACAGTGTCCCGCGAATTCTGGCTAATCTCATCGCTATAATTGTGGGGTTGGGTATTCTGTTTAGTTTAGGACTTTTTGCTTACAGTAAAATAACTCCGGTGGTGGGAGACCTGCCGCAACTTGCCGAAAATGGTTTGCGCAACCTGGCTGATTCCCTCTCCCAGATCAGTGAACATTTTGGGTTCGATAAGATAGAAACCCGCAATCTGATCAAAGAGCAGGCAGGGAATATCTTGTCGTCGGGAGGTCAGTATATTCAGGATATTTTTAATGCCACCACCAGTACCATTGTTAGTTTTGGTCTTTTACCTGTCTACATTTTTTTATTTCTTTATTATCGTACCAAGTTTGCTTACTTCCTGATGATGATTTACGGACGGGAACATCGCCAGGAACTGATTACTATTTTGAGGGAGATATCAAAGGTGTTTGCAAGATATATGGGGGGTGTCCTTGCCGTGGTCGTTATTTTGTGCATTTTAAACTCCACAGGACTAATGATTGTCGGTATTCGTTACCCCATCGCCTTGGGAATCATTTCAGCGGTGTTTAATTTTATTCCTTACTTCGGTACATTGTTGGGAGGGGCTGTTCCGCTGCTTTTTGCCCTCATTGGCGAAAATAACCCGACCATGGCCTTTCATGTGGTTATTTTGTTTGTGATCATTCAGTTTATTGAAAACAATATCTTGACTCCTAATATTGTTGGAGGGAATGTGCGGGTCAATCCTTTCTTTATCATTACAGGTTTGGTAGCGGCCAGTCTTATCTGGGGAATTCCCGGCATGTTGCTTATTGTACCTTTTTTGGCAATCAGCCGCATTGTGATGTCGCATATAGATTCCATGAAACCCTATGCTTTCCTGATTGGAGACAAAGGAACTGCTAAGCACTCCATTTCTATAGAAAATATCAGAAAACGGCTTCGTAAGGTAAGCGGGAAGTAACCCTATTTCCATTTTTCCAAAGTGATTGCTTTCTTTGCAACTTGATATTTCTGAATTGTGATCAGCGGATCCTCAAAGTTGCAATCACTATCTTAGTTACTTATGGGAAGAAGAGAAAAACGTCAAAAAAGTAAAGGTTCTGCCGGGAATAACCGGAAATCCGGTGAGGACTTTCTGGAGCAAAATGCACGAAAATCCGGTGTTGTAGAAACAGAAAGTGGTCTTCAGTACACGATAGTAGAAGAGACAGAGGGTGAAAAACCCGACGAGTGGAGTACCGTGGAGATTCATCAGCGTGCTTTGTTGCTCAACGGAACCATTCTGGAAGACACCTACCGGGCCAATCAAACTTCCATTGTTCCACTAAATGAGCTTATCGAGGGCTTGCAGGAGGGGTTGCAACTCATGTCCGTTGGGAGTCGCTATAAATTCTGGGTTCCGTCCGATTTGGCCTGGGGCCGAAAGGGAACCGGCAATAAGATTCCTCCCAATGCGGTTTTGCAATTTGATATTCGGCTGGTTTCTGTTCAATAGTGAGGACTGGAACTCTGATAATTATTCCTAAATTTGCACCCGAATTCAAATAAAGTATCAACAATGGCTCAAAAACCATCTATTCCTAAGGGAACACGTGATTTTACTCCTGCCGAAATGGTTCGGCGCAATTATATTTTCGATTCTATTAAGGAAGTTTTTCAACGATATGGTTACATGCCTATCGAAACTCCGGCTATGGAAAACCTGGATACGTTACTGGGGAAATATGGGGACGAGGGCGATAAGCTTCTTTTTAAAATTCTCAATTCAGGGGATTTTCTAAATAAAGCGGATGATGGCCTGCTGGCCCAAAAAGATTCGAACCGGGTAACCGGGCAGATTAGTGAGAAAGGGCTTCGTTACGATTTGACCGTTCCTTTTGCCCGTTTTGTGGTACAGCACCAAAATGAGTTGTCATTTCCCTTCAAACGTTATCAGATTCAGCCTGTTTGGAGAGCCGACAGGCCACAGAAAGGACGTTACCGTGAGTTTTTTCAATGTGATGTGGATGTGATTGGCAGCGACAGCCTGTTCAACGAGGTGGAGCTGATTCAGATTGTGGATGAGGTGTTTCGAAAGCTGGGAATTCGGGTGGTGATAAAACTCAACAACCGTAAAGTTCTTGCGGGAATTGCCGAAATTATCGGAGAGGCCTCGCGTTTGACAGACATCACTGTGGCCATCGATAAACTGGAAA
>DHQK01000267.1:0-3284 GCA_002411085.1 Marinilabilia sp. UBA5340
CTGAAAAGTCGTCCCACCTCGGAGGTTACCTATAGTCTCACGGCAGAGACAGAAGGACGTGCCACTGTTTCGCCGACATCCGTAACCTTTAGCACAGACGGAAATGACTGGCAAACACCAAAAGAAGTTACAATTGCCCCGGTCAACAATGACATTGATGACGGAAACCTGACATTTACTGTAGTTCCGGGCAAAGGAGACACCGACGATTCGCACTACAAAAACCATTCACCGGCCAGCGTATCGGTCACTGTAACTGATGAGGACATTGCAGAAACAGATATCTCAGATGCTTCAGGGCCAACCTCAGAAGGTGGCGGGGAAGCACATTTCTCCCTTGGACTGAAAAGTGCTCCGACAGATCAGGTGCTGTTTGTTATGTCATCATCTGACACCTCTGAAGGAAAGATCACCCATATTTCTGATGGCAGAGGAACCATTGATGAGCTAAACAACGAGGCTTCTGTCACCTACAACAACTCCAACTGGTCGGAACCAGTCACCATTACCGTGACAGGACAAAACGATGAAGTAGCAGATGGAAATCAGACCTATCAAATCGAATTCGAACCTGTGGTAGGAGGAACCAGCCGCTACAATGGCATGCAGCCAGATCCGGTAATCTTTGTCAACCAGGACAACAACACTGCAGGTTACATGGTCAGCCCCTCTGGCGGGTTGGAAATTACCGAGGCAGGACAGCATGATGATTTCAACATATCCCTGAATACTCAACCTGAAGGAAATGTCGTCATCAATCTCTCATCGGACGACACCGGCGAAGGAGTTATTACCTCCGTCACCGAAGGACGCGGCACGGTAAATGAAGCGACCAATGAGGCCTCTGTTACCTTCAACACCACCAATTGGAATGTTCCTGCCACAGTTACCATCACAGGTGTTGATGATGAGGAGCAGGATGGTGATGAAACTTTCAATATCAGCACATCTTTTGATGATGCACTGACAGAAGACGAAAATTACAAAATAGACATCAGTGATGTTTCTGTCACGAACATTGATGACTTCACTCCCCGCCCGCTTGATGATACAGCAACAACAGATCAGGAAACACCTATAGCCATTGATATACTGGCCAACGATGGCGGACTGGAGTATGGCGCTGACATTGCCATTCTTTCACAGCCTGAGCATGGCGAAGCTACGGTCAACCCGAACAATACCATAACCTATACTCCTGACAGGATGTACCATGGAGAATTTTCATTCGAATATGAAGTCTCCAATTCCATCAATCAGTCCGCTACCGCAATGGTCAGTATTACCGTTACCCACATTAATGTAACGCCTGTAGCCAACGACGATAGCAGAGGAACAAGTATCAACACCCCGATGGAAGTAGATGTCCTGAGGAATGATGAAAACCTCTTTGATGCCCCAATTACCGTGACCATTGCAGAAGCATCAACCACCAGTGGAACGGTCTCGGTTTTATCAAACAACAGTATCTCATTTACTCCTGATCAGGATTTCACAGGAACCACCACTTTCAGCTACCGCATAACTGACAATGAGGGCGATAGTGATGAGGCTAACGTAACCATCCATGTAAGAGAGGTGAATCACCAGCCAGTGGCCAATGATGACGAGTTGATCACTTACATGAATACTGCTGCTGACTTTGATGTATTGAACAACGACAGCGGTTTGGATGATGGATTACAAAACTTCAGCATCTTTGCGCAACCGGCCAATGGAACCATTAGCATTAACAGCAACCGAACTTTACATTACGTGCCCGATGCAGATTTCACCGGAAACGATCTCCTGGTTTATCAGATCGAAGATGTGGATGGCGATTATGCCCTTGGGGTAGTCAACATTCAGGTACTGGAAACCCACGACGCCACCCCGGTTGCCAATGATGTAGCGGTTGCCACAGAATTTGAAACCCCGGTAACCATCGACATCCTGTTCAATGATACAGGTCTGGAAGATGGAGTGGCTGGCATTACCATTTCGCCACAGCCCGTCAACGGAACGGCAGTGGTAAATACTGATTTCACCATCACTTATACGCCAGATGCCGGCTTTAGTGGCACTGAAACATTTGGTTACCAGGTATGCGATCAGGACGGAGATTGTGCATCAGCTGCTATCACAGTAACTGTTCTTGCAGAAAATGCAGAAAACCACCTGCCTGTAGCCAATGATGATGTGGCAGACACCTATCTGAACACTCCGGTGACCATTGATGTACTGACCAATGATATAGGACTGGAAGACGGAATAGGCAACATCACCATCCCTGTCTCTCCGGTTTCAGGAAGCATCCAGGTAAATACCAATCATACAGTCACTTTCACTCCCGGATATTTCTTTATCGGAGAAATCAGCATCCCTTATGTTTTGGCTGATGCAGATGGTGACTGGGATATGGCCTTCATCACTGTCAATGTTACCGAAGAAGAAAACATTGTACCGGTGGCCATGGATGACGAAGCAACAGTGGAGGAGAACAGCTCTGTCAACATTCCCATACTTGGAAATGACACGGGACTCGATGACACTCCGTTATCTGTAAGCGTTAATCAGCAACCAGCCAACGGAACTGTTGTGGTGGAGAGTGACAATTCTGTCACCTACACTCCCAACGATGAGTATTTTGGCAGTGACTCCTTTGACTATGCAATTACCGACGCCAACGGAGACTCCGATGCTGCCACCGTTGAAATAACCATTACTCAGGCCGCAAGCGGCATTCCTGTGGCTAACGATGATGAGGCTTCAACCACTGAAAACACCGCTGTCTCAATCGATGTACTAGGCAACGACACCGGACTGGACGATGCTCCGGTAGTGGTTACCATCAACACAAACCCCACAAACGGAAGTGTTGTGGTGGAAGATAACAACACCGTCACCTACACACCAACCGATGATTTTTTCGGTAGTGATTCATTCAGCTACACGATTACCGATGCCAACGGAGATAGCGATGAGGCAGATATCGCCGTAACAATAGCCCAGTCAACCAATGGAATTCCCGAGGCCAATGATGACGAGGCAACAACAAGCGAAAACACCGACGTGAACATTGATGTTTTGAATAACGACAGTGGGTTGGCTGATACACCTGTTTCCGTCACCATCAGCCAGGAACCGGCCAATGGCTCTGTTTCGGTGGAAACCGACAATACTATCACCTATACACCAAATGGGGAGTATTTTGGAAGCGACTCTTTCAGCTATTCAGTAACCGATGCCAATGGTGACAGCGATGGGGCGGATGTTGGAATTACTGTAACAGAAGACACATCGTC
>DHQK01000267.1:3565-18391 GCA_002411085.1 Marinilabilia sp. UBA5340
TGGTGGCAACGGAGGGAATGATGACTCAGGGGACAACGATGGCAATGAAGGAGATGATAACAATGACGAAAACCATCAACCGGTTGCCAATGACGACCAGGTTGAAACAAATCAAAACTCCGATGTAGTTATCCCGGTTCTGGATAATGATTCGGGACTGGATGACGAACCCATTTCTGTTTCTATTTTAACCAATTCAGATAATGGGTTAGCCGTTGTTAATAACGACAACACCATCACATTTACACCCGAGAATGACTTTTATGGTGAAACATCATTGGAATATACCGTTACTGATGCTGATGGAGACAGCGACAACGCTACGACAAATATTACCGTGCATCAGCTCAACAATGCTGTTCCTGTAGCCGGGAATGATTATGCACAGACAATCATCAATACATCGGTAAACATTGATATTCTTGCAAACGACAGCGGTCTTGATGACGCTCCTGTTTCCATAAGCATAAGCAAATCGTCAAAAAATGGAACCATTGTCCTGGAAGAAAATCAATCCATCACCTTTACCCCATTACAGGATTACATCGGTGAAGTAACCTTCCGCTATGCATTGACAGATGCGAATGGCGACCAGTCTGTTGCAGAAGTCAGAGTTGAGGTACTGCCTGGCATCAATGCCATCAATGATACCATCCGAATGGTAATGAATCAGACCATCAACCTGAAACCATTGGACAATGATGAGGGCATAGATAATGATGTAATTGTCTCCATTTTGTCCTATCCCCAAAAAGGAAATGCCACCATCAATGCCTCGGGTATGATCACTTACGATCCTCTATTCGATTATATTGGTACAGATTCCATCTCCTATGAAGTTTGCAGTGAAGAAAATATCAACAACTGCAGCCGTGCATGGATAATATTCGAAATCAGAGAGCCTAACGTTGAAATCACCGGGAACTTTAAAATTCCGGAAGGTTTCTCTCCGGATGGCGATGGTGTCAATGACTATTTTGAAATCAGAGGTCTGGAACAATACGACCGGGTAACCATCAGCGTTTTCAATCGCTGGGGCAACGTAATTTACAAAAGCGACAACTACCAAAACGATTGGGACGGAACTACCTCTAAAACATTGGGAGGGGCAAGTTCTCTGCCCACAGGCACCTACTTTTACGTGATAAAAGTGGTGGACAATGGAAATCAATACAAAGGCAATGTGTTCCTGAAGAAATAACAGCAAAAAGACAACACATTTAACCTAAAAAACATAGAAAGATGACCTTATTATACAGAATACTATTAATTGCAGTGCTTTCACTTTTGCTCAATAACATACGGGCACAGGAATCACCATTGTATACCAACTACGTCAATAATCCACTGGAAATCAACCCTGCCATTGCAGGCACTCAGGAGGGTCTCAACCTGAATTTGCTGACCCGCCATCAGTGGTTGGGGATTGATGGCTATCCGGCATCTTATAGTTTTGGGGCTCATACTCCCTATCAGAGACAAAATTTCGGGCTAGGTGTTAGCTTAATGACGGACAGAGTGGGCCCAGTGAGAAACACTCATTTCAAAGCCTCTTATGCTTATCAAATTACTGTTTCCAGAGGAACCCACCTCTCAATGGGGCTCAATGCAGGCGTAAGCAATTTTAGTGCGGCGATCTCCAGCCTGGAGGTTAATGAAAGTAACGACCATCATTTTCAAAGTGATTTAAATCGTACATCCCCAATATTTGGGGTTGGTTTTTACCTCTATTCTGATGAGTATTTTGCGGGTATTTCTTCTCCCAGACTGATTCAGGTAAAACTGGAAGATGAATTCCGTGACAGTGATGAGCCTTACAATCCCTCCATTTTTCTGATGGGGGGATACAAATACAAAATGGATTATGAATGGTTCTTTCTGCCTTCAGCCCTGGTAACTGTAATGCCGGGAGCACCAGTTTCGGCAGATATCACAGCTCGCTTTCTTTATCAGGAGCAATATTATATGGGAGCTCATTATCGGTTTGGCGATGCGGCCGGGGTATTTTTCAATGTTCAGATCACAGAGTTTTTGAAAGCAGGCTATGCCTTTGATTTTACATTGAACAAGCTTTCAACAGTAAACAGTGGGACGCATGAATTGATGGTGGCTTATAAAATTCAGAATTTATGGTAAGCACCTGATTTTGTAGCACTTATCACAACATCAGCTACTTCCTCAACGCCGCATACAAAATATCAATCGGATGCATGGCGACCTCTCCTGTGCCGTCCTTTATCTGGTGACGACAACTGGTGCCGGGAGCCGCCACCAGAGTTGAAACTGATTTATTGCGGACAGCAGGAAACAAAATCAGCTCCCCTATTTTCATGGAAACATCGAAATGCTCCTTTTCATACCCGAAAGAGCCGGCCATGCCGCAGCAACCAGATGGAATTACCTCTACCTCATAATTATCCGGAAGGCTAAGCATGCGTACAGTTGAATTTTGAGAAGCAATCGCCTTTTGATGGCAATGACCATGCAATAGAATCTTCTTTGGATTGGTAACAAAAGACTCAGCATTAATATATCCTTTCTCCATCTCCCTTACTACAAACTCTTCAAAAAGTAAGCTATTTTGACCCAGCTCTATGGCTTCTTTTCTTAATGAATCATGAACTAGATCGGGGTATTCATCTCTGAAAGAGAGGATGGCAGAAGGTTCCACTCCAACCAATGGAGTCTCTTTGGAGATTAAGTCTTTTAGCAATCGCACATTCTTGGTTGCAATTCGCTTGGCTTTTTTAAGTAATCCCTTGGAAATAAAGGCACGTCCGCTTTGAGAAAATCTTGGAAAAATCACTTCATACCCCAATTGTTCGAGAAGCAAAACCGCCTTTTTCCCAGTCTCTACATCATTAAAATTGGTAAACTCATCATTGAAAAGATAAACTTTCCTCCTGGAATTGGAATCCCCGGATTGAGATAAATACTGCTTTCCCCATTTATCCAGGGTAGTTTTGTGCAGCAATGGAATTGAACGTTGTGGTGCAAAACCGACAAATCTTTTCAATGCTTTAGAAATCGTTTTGTTTGAAACAACAAAATTAAAAAGACCAGGCAAAACAGAAGCCATTTGGTTGAGACCGGATATATTCGCAATCAATCGGGTACGCAAAGGCACACCGTTGGCCTCATAATAATGTTGTAAGAACTCGGCTTTCAGTTTGGCCACATCCACTCCCGAGGGACACTCTGATTTACAAGCTTTGCACATCAGGCACAAATCCATCACCTCATAAATCTCATAATGATTGAACCGGTTCTTCACATAAGGTTTACGCAGATATTCACGCAGAATATTTGCACGGGCTCTGGTAGTGTGCATTTCATCGCGTGTGGCCATATAACTGGGACACATGGTTCCTCCTGACAGATGTGTTTTTCGACAATCACCGGATCCGTTACAGAATTCCGTGGCACGAACAACTCCCTGCTCCCGCGAAAAATTGAAATAAGTATCAATCTCAGGAGTTTCAACACCAGGAACATACCTCAAGTGAGAGTCCATCGGTGGCGTTTCCACAATCTTTCCGGGATTAAAAATATGATCAGGATCCCATGTATCCTTTAACTCCTTAAACAATTGATAACTCTTGTCTCCCACCATCAGCCGGATAAATTCCCCCCGCAAACGACCGTCTCCATGTTCTCCGCTCAACGATCCCTTATATTTTTTCACCAGGGCAGCCGTTTCTTCCCCGATTCTCCTGAAAAGCTTCTGTCCCTCTTCGGTTTTAAGATTAATGACCGGGCGGAGATGCAACTCCCCGGAACTGGCATGACCATAGAAAGTACAGGTCAGATCGATTTGGTCTAACAGTTTCCGAAAATCAGCCACATAATCGGGTAAATCTTCCACTGCGATAGAAGTATCTTCAATTACCGCCACGGGCTTGGCATCTCCGGGAGTAGTAAATAAAAGCCCCAATGCAGCTTTTCTGAGCGCCCATACCTTCTTGATATCCTCTCCTGTCACCAGGGGATAGTGATAACCCAAAGATGCTTTTTTCAGGTCACGAATGAGCTTTTCAGATGCCTCCTCCAGCTCTGACATTAAATTACAGGAAAATTCAACTACCAGCAAAGCATTGGGGTCGCCTTTCAGAAAAAACCGGTGTTTGCTATATTCCGAACTGTTTTTGGTGCAATTCAGAATAAAATCATCCATCAATTCGCTGGCACTGGGACGATGCTGCAGCGCAACCAGATTAGCACGAAGGGCCTCTTCCACCGAATTGAAATGAACACATAGCAGCCCTTTATGAGCAGGAGGTAATAAATGACACTTCAGTTTGACTTCGGTAATGAACATCAAAGTGCCTTCTGAGCCGGCAATGAGCCTGGAAAAATTAAAATCCGGTTTATTGGGAACGAAAGCATTCGCTTCCATTAGCTTATCGAGTGCATAGCCGGTATTTCGACGAATAATGGATGGTTTGGGAAATTCTTTCCGAATGTTTTCGCGAGTGGCACCATCAGAAAGCACAGCCTGAATCTGCTTGTATAAAACAGTTTCCAGACGTCCTTCTTCACCATCGCATTTTCCCTGAAATTCCTTAGCTGAAAGGTTTCCGAACTCCACATAAGAGCCATCGCTCAGAAAACCTTTTACTGATAAAATATTATCTCTTGTACTTCCGTAAACCAAAGAATTAGCTCCCGAGGAGTTATTACCTACCATTCCTCCTATCATGGCCCGGTTGGAAGTCGAGGTTTCCGGCCCGAAAAATAATCCATGCGAAGACAGATACATATTTAACTCGTCACGGATCACACCCGGCTGCACACGCACCCATTTTTCCGCTTCGTTAACCTCCAATATTTCGGTGAAGGTTCTGGAGACATCCACCACAATTCCTGATCCCACCACCTGACCCGCAAGAGATGTTCCTGCAGTTCTGGGAATCAAAGGAATTCGATACTCTCTGGCAAATTGAATCAGTGTCTTTATATCTGATTCATCTTCCGGAAATGCTACTGCAAGAGGCATCTCCCGATACACCGATGCATCAGTAGCATACAATGTTCGGAGAACATCATCAAAAAATATTTTTCCTCTATGATTTTTTGATAATCTCTTCAGGTCTGCTTTCATCACATTCCAAAATATAAAAAACCAATTAATCACAAACAAGCAGGGCCTGCCGAAAATTCAGCAGGCCCTGTTAGTATATTTCAAGAAAACTTCTATCAACTTCTGTCTTCTGCTCAAACAATTAAAATATTGCGATTTACAGAAAACTCATATTCTGTCAAATTCCTCCTAAGCTTTCTCTCCAGCCAAGGCAGCAACAATTTTTTGCTCCAGCTCTTCAGCCAATTCCGGATTATCACGAATTACATCCTTCACTGCTTCACGTCCCTGCCCCAATTTGGTATCACCATAGCTGAACCAGGATCCACTTTTCTTAATCACATTATGCTCCACACCAATATCAATGATTTCTCCAATTTTAGAAATGCCTTCACCGTACATGATATCAAATTCAGCTTTCCGGAACGGAGGTGCCACTTTGTTTTTCACAACTTTCACCCGCGTATGGTTACCAACTACCTCATCACCGTTTTTCAACTGGGTAACGCGACGAATATCCAATCGCACAGAGGAATAGAATTTCAGCGCATTACCACCGGTGGTCGTTTCGGGATTACCAAACATCACACCAATTTTCTCACGCAACTGATTGATAAAAATACAACAAGTATTGGTTTTACTGATGGTAGATGTGAGTTTACGAAGCGCCTGAGACATCAAACGCGCCTGAAGCCCTACTTTATTCTCACCCATTTCCCCTTCAATCTCGGCTTTTGGAGTCAATGCTGCCACCGAATCGACCACCACCAAATCAATGGCTGATGAACGGATCAACTGATCAGCAATTTCCAGGGCTTGCTCACCATTGTCTGGCTGCGAAATAAGGAGGTTTTCTAAATCCACTCCCAGCTTTTCGGCATAAAAACGGTCGAAGGCGTGTTCGGCATCTATAATAGCAGCAATACCACCCTGCTTTTGAACCTCTGCCATAGCATGAATGGCCAAAGTTGTTTTACCCGAAGACTCAGGGCCATAAATCTCAATAACTCTTCCCCGGGGATATCCTCCTACTCCTAATGCACGATCGAGTCCTATGGAACCGGATGAGAACGACGGCACATTTTCGGCCACCGACTCGCCCATGCGCATGATAGCTCCCTTTCCATAGGTCTTATCTATTTTATCCATGGTCAGCTGAAGGGCTTTCAGCTTTTCAGCATTCACCTTTTTAGCTTCTTCTTTTTTCTTGTCCGTTTTTTCCTGTTGTTCGGCCATACTATTTATCTATGTTATGCGGTTTAATATCGACACCAAAACCTCACCTCACACACAATTTGCTCACAAACAGCAACTTTAAATGTGCATCAGACGACATTTTCACCGATAAAGATAACCATAAATATTAAAGATTCAACTCGGAAAAAATCTGTTCGGAATGTTCTTTGGTCTTCACCTTTTTGAAGATTTTCTCTATCACACCGTTCTCATCAATGATAAAAGTGGTGCGAACTACGCCCATATATGTTTTTCCATACATTTTTTTCTCGGCCCAGACACCGTACTTTTCAAGAATTTCTTTTTCAGGATCGGCAATCAGATCAAATTTTAAACCATGCTTATCGATGAACTTGCGGTGCGAGGCTTCACTGTCAGGACTGACCCCGATAATTTTAAATCCTTTATCTGCAAATTGATCCAGATTATCATTGAGGTTACAGGCTTCGGCCGTACAACCTGAAGTATTATCTTTAGGATAAAAATAGAGCACTACTTTTTGTCCTTTGAAATCATCAAGTGATATTTCTTTCCCATCCTGATTTTTCCCTGAAAAGGCGGGGGCTTTTTGTCCTTCTTCTAATTTTGCCATAATATCTTATTTTTAAGAGTTTTATAATACACCAAATCGTTAGACTTTTAAATATGAACTTTAAGTAAAGTTAGTAGTTAGGCAATAGTAATAAGCCAGTAGCAATTTTAATTGATTAATAAATGCCCAAAACACTATTTTTACTCATCACAAAATCTTAACGAATCATAGTAAACAAAACAGCAAAAATACACTTTGGTTTAACCCCTCTTCTCAAAATCGAATTCCAACAATCCCTTTTATTCCTGACAAGGACACCTCCCCATTACTCATAACACTGGGATTGTTATAGAAAGAAGGGCTGCCATTATAATCAGGCCCGGGAAAAAGAACATCCTGTTTTTCCTTAAAAGGATCTTCACCGGGCAGATAATATCTGGCTTCAAAAAAGAAATGAGATTTCTTACCCGGAAAAACGACTCCAAGCCCGACAAAAGGCATCAGAAGATTATTCATTTCAATATCTTCTTCCTCATGCGACTTGGATAAATCAGTATAATACCCGCTGCTCATCAGGTCGTCAATTAACAAATCATATTGCTTGTAATAACCTTGATGAGAAAAAATACCCGATTGATCATAAGTACTTTTTACCGGCATGCGATATTCGGCACCTGCTTCAGCAAAAAAATCCCAATTCCCGGCGGTATAGAAATAACGTACCAACAGCGGAAATTCGACCCACAAGTACTGTTGGGATTCCTCCACTCCTGATGCTGAAATTCTTTTTTCATAAGGATCTCCTTCATTATCAACAGCCATCATTGTAACTGAATAGTTCTGCACATTGGCATCAGTCGTCTGCACACTAATTCCGGCGCCGGAAGAAATTTCAAGCCAGTCCACCACCCTGAAATTGAATGCAAGACCGCCACCGTAGACTATTGAAGGATCTATAGTCACAGCATTATTGGAATGCTGCCACTCAAACATTCCTCCATGGCCAAAAATAAGCATCGAAAACAGTTTGTTTTCTTCTTCTGTATTGATTTCCGTTAAACGCGACTGCTCTTTTGACTGGTCAACAGATGTTTTCAGTAAATCATTTTGCTGATTATTCTGTCCCATTATTCCAGTAGATAAGGCAGTAAGAAGAATCAAAAGTGAAAGAACTCTTCCCAGAGAAGAAGTGAAATTATATTTATACATGGTTATTTGATTGAATCGGTTGAAAAAAATAGAAAGAAATTGCAGCTGTCAGGAAATGATAACTCCTGACAGCTGCTGTTAGAACTCTATTCAATAATAAGCTTTTTGTTTTCGATAAAACCATCATTGTACTCAATCTGCATCAGATACACCCCACTGGCAAGATCGGTGTCTTTGAGCTGAAGTATACTACCCTCTCCATATTCCTGATCTATCAAAAGCGATCCTTTCAGGTCATAAAGTCTGATTCTGGATTTTTCGGAAATCTGAGGTAATATTACAGCTACAGGATTTCCTGCCATCACAGGGTTGGGAGAAACAGATAACGACTTCAGAGATACTGATTTCAATGCACCCACTTCTCCATAAACCAAACACTGGGAAGCTTCATCATAAGCAACCACGGTAAGTTCTCCGTAATCCAGACTCTTCGTTTCCAGATACTGTTTGGTGCCAACTTCTTCACCATTAAAATACCATTTAAAGTCGGATAAATTTCCTGTATTGTTGTCCACAAAATAAACGGTATTCCATTTGGGAGCAGGCACCACAATCTCAGTACCGGATTTGTATTGAAGATTTACAGACACTTCATCTGATGAACCGCACCAATCAGTTGCTTTTAACACATACTCTCCTGTATTTTCTGGCATAACGGTATCTATGAGCAGGGAATCAACATCGCGGCTCAATGTGTCCTCCTGGTTAAAGACCCAGAAATAATTCAGGGCATCACCGGAAACATCTGCTTCAAGAGTCACAGAGGTTCGTGGACAAACGGCGACATCAGGATTGGTTGTTGATAACTCAACCGGAATACAAGCTCTGGTTGTAAAATTAAATTCAACAAACCACTGGATGATCTTATCATTATTAGCCAGCATTACCTGACCACCCGGCAACTCCAAATGATAATCTTTAGAAGATTGAAGTCCCGGATGTGAAATAACCAACACTGTGGGATCCTCCGTTGACACTCTCAATTCTGTTTCCACATCCGGATTTAAGACCGGTAAAACAGTCGAATCAACAGCAATAGGTTGGTTGAAACGAATGGTAATTGAGTCTATAAAATCAGTAAGACCATCGGCATCAACAGAGCTTTCAACAATTTCCAGCTTCCCGTTTTCTGTGGCTTCAAAAGCTCCCATATCCGTGGTTATCCAGTGTGTACGTGAATTTTTAGCCAGGTCATAGCCATAGAGTCCGGTAAACCATTTATTGTTGCCCTGTTCAATACATGGTGAGAACATCTGAAGTGAGTAGTCACGATTCTCTGGATCTGTCCACATCGGATCATAAGAGATGTTTTCTTCACCTTCGTAACCACCTTCAACACATGAATAGACCACCTGAGAAGCAGCATTTGAGAAGGCTCCGTTTTGGTTGGCATAAACTATGCTGTTCTTCACATCAAAAGTTCCATATAAGCCACCAGTATTGGATGCGCTGTTATGAGCAACTGTACAGCTAAGCAATTCGGGTTTAGAGTCACCATCAGCAAAGATTGCCCCTCCGCTTCCTGAAGCTTCATTGTCATGGAACAAAACATTAAAAAATCTGGGACTTGATCCATCATTGTAAACAGCACCGCCATCCTCTCCGCTATTGTTGCGAAAAACAGAAAACTCAATGGAAGGCGAAGCATTCACATTGTAGATGGCACTTCCTGTTGCATCTTCAAAAATGAATCCTTCAATGACTGCTCCCTGTCCAAGTGGAGCACCAGCATCAAACTCATTTCTAAAAAGGTGAATACTATTATCAGAATCATCTCCGGCAACACCAATATCACCGCTCAAAATGACAGGATGTTCGACATGATTTCTATCCCATGCATAGGATTCATCACCTGCCAGACCTCCATAAATCAATAATCCAGGTTTCAACGACAGAGCCTGTGCTCTTTCATCTGCAGTAACATTAGAAGCATCGGCAGGTGTCACAGGATAATAAGTTCCTTCAGCTACCCAAATTTCGTCACCAGGTATGGCGTAATCTAAAGCTTCGGTCAAAGTTCCAAAGGCATCGTCCCATGTAGCTCCGGAAGTACCATTACTGCCTTCTTTCACTTTAATAGTGTGGTCGTGACCTATGTAAAAGACAGTTGGTTCAGACCAAACAACATAATCACCATAATCCAGACCGATACTCCAATTATAAGTATTGCCATATTCCAATTGCCATACATAGGTATTATTATTGTTTCCTGGCAATCCGTCACCAGCCACAAAAGATCCATCTTCTATAGGATTGGCTTCATCTCCCTCTTTCCATAATTTCAACTGATATTCAATATCATTAGAAATATTCGGATCAGGTTCCATCATGCCATCAGTAAGCCCCCAGGTAAGCTCAACAAAACCGAGAACACTGAATTCATAAGTTCCACTTCCCTGAGATGCAGGAGTGATGTGCTCAATAAACTTATTCTCATATACCCCAATATCCACGTTCTCTCCGAAAATACGACTGAAACCGCTAAAGTCGGTATCAAGTTGTTCAGGGACATATTGGTTATTGCCCTTATTAATTGCCGGCGATGAAGGCTGTAAAAAGAAATTACCGTTTTCAGCATCCACAAAAAGAGGGTCTTCTGAAATATTGCCGTTTTCATTGGCAGGATCGGCATCCTTATAGATGGAGTTATAGACTTCATAAGAAGAATTAAAATCATCATAATCATTTGCTGAGAGATTATTCCAGAATATGGAGTTTAGAATCTTAACATAATTTGTAAAAATGGCTCCGCCTCTGTTTCCTGCAATGTTGCCATACCATATACAATTATTAAACTCGACAAAATCGAAGGAGGAGTTATAAACTGCTCCTCCTTCATCCTGACTTTCATTTCCTTCAAAAATAACATTATAGAAATAGGCATTACTATTACGACTCACAATGACAGCCCCTCCATCATCATAAGCATAGTTATTTCTAAACCATGTATTTTTAATAGTAGCATATTCCGCAGAGATTCTCATTCCAGCACCATCTCCACCCCAAGAATAAACGTATCCATCCTCAATAATTAATCCATCAACTACCACAGAATCCTGATCTGCTTCAATATCAACAACTCGTCTCACGTTATCAGTACTATCATTCAGGACTCCTATATCACCACTAAGAATCGTCTTATTATTAAACCAGTCTCTTTCATCTTTTGAGCTCTCAAAACCACCAAAGCCTCCATATAGGTCAATTCCTTCTCTAATTTGAAAACTTGCATCCCTATCATTCTCATTGGTCGGTCTGTAAGTCCCTGATGCTACCCAAATCTCATCATTCCTGATGGCAATTTTCAGGGCATCTTTAAGATCCATGGGGCTTAACCATGATGTTCCGTTACCTGTGGCATCAGGCTTTACATAGAGTGGATGATCTCGGTAAATGGTAAACTTATAGAAGGGAGACCAGTTTTTCAAACCTGATTCCTCCACACTGCATACACGCCAATGAACAACATCTGCAGGTTCCAGATCAGTTAAAAGGAATTCATTTTCTTCTAAAATATCAACCAACACTGAATCGCCATTATTTATACAATACTCCAGCTCATAACCGGTAATATTGTCAGGAATGGAATCTGCCCATCCCCATTCCAACTGAATTTTTAATGAATCAGCATTAAAATAACTTTCATCAGCAGGACTAATCAGTTTAGGAGTTATCACATATCCCTCCATCAGCCCGATATCTACAGTATCTTCAGCGACACGTGGCGCTCCCCAAAAGTCAGTTGTCAGCCAAGCCGGAATAGTATCTCCTGAATTAATCCCGGGACTTCCTTCTCTTATTCTAAAATCATCCTCATCTGGAGCCACAAACCCAGGAGTGTAATTATAAGGTACAGACTCACTATCTATAGAGTTAACAACGGAATTATAAGAATCGAAATTATCATCGTTTTCATACCTATTAGTATTATTCCATCCTATGGAATTGAATACCTGTGATGATCCTTCCACAGCTGACCCATATTCCGAAAAATTGCCATACCATATACAATTGAAAAATTCAGCAGCACCTTCATCGTAAACTGCACCTCCATAATAATCATTCTTATTATCAGCAAACAAGACATTTCCAAATAAAGCGGCAGTTGTTTCAGAAAGGTAAACTGCCCCTCCGTAAAGGTCGGCATAGTTACTCCTAAACCAAACATTCCTCACTATTGGTGCTGCATAGTTGACGTTTAATCCACCACCATTCCTGGTAGTACTATAATAATCATCTGCAAAGCCACTTTCTATAATTACACCGTCAAGCACACAGGCATTGGTAAGCGGTTTTAGAAGAGGCCCTTCCATTTTTACCACATTAAAGCTGTTATCACTGCTTTTTGCGACATCCCCGATATTTCCACTTAAAATGGTTTTATTTTTATTCCAGTCTCGCTGCTCCAGTGAAGTCTCTGTTCCGGCAAATCCACCGAATACTTTTACATCCTTATTAATTATGAATGATATTCTCCGATCGTCATCCGTTGTTGGTTTATAAATCCCGGCAGATAGCCAAAGTGTATCGCCTGGCAGCGTGGTTTCAAGTGCAGACTGAAGCCCGATACCATCGGTCCAAGAGGATCCCTCTCCTGTACCCTCAGGAATTACATAAAGGGGGTGACCTCTGTAAACTGAAAAATAAAACATCTCCGACCAGTTTACATAGCCATATTCTGCGGTATATCCAATGCGCCATTTTACCTGATCATTTGGAACTATACCATCAAGTTCATAACTCATCCCCTGGATATTGTTAACGGAAATCGTGTCTTCGTTTAGAATGTATTCCAATTGATATTCAGACACATTCTTTGCAATAGAATCAACCAATGTCCATTCCAGCGAGACAGTATTATTGTCCACATTTACAAAAACAGAATCGTTTTGTGGAGAGAGCAACGAAGGAACAATCACGCTACCCTCAAACAGACCAATATCTACCGTATCTTCAAGAACTCTGGCATTGCCAGCATAGTCTATATTGGTATAGCCTGTAACAGCTTCTGTTTCTCCCGCATTTATGGCAGGACTTTCAGCCATTAGTCTGAAGTCATACTTTTGAGGGTTAACAAAACCGGGATTTTCAGAAATATTACCATTATAGTTCCCTACTCCGAACGAAATAGAATTGGTCAAATTTACATTTCCACTAAAGTCAATATTATCCGTAGAGCCATTTCCTGAATTATCAAAGAAAATGGAATTGGTCACATTTATACTCCCATACACAATTCTATTATCACTATTCACTTTGTTTTGGTACCAGACGCAATTCACAAAATGCAGTAATTTCAGACTATATACTGCACCACCCATATAATTAGATTCATTATCGGTAAACAAACAACTAATAAACCTGGCTTCACTTCCAGGACCGCCATAAACGGCACCTCCCTCATCCCCAACATAATTATCTCTAAACCAAACATTCTTAAATAGCGGCTTTCCCCATTTGAGATAAGCTCCAGCTCCTTGGCCGGACCAGGATTCGAAATAACCTTCTTCTATTGTCAGGCCATCAATAATGGTATTTTCTGTAATAAGATCCCAAGGCGTTCCTATTACCTTAAGTACATGTTTACTATTATCCGATTTCAACGCCGGATCGCCAATATTACCGCTCAGAACAGTTTTATTTTCATTCCAGTTGCGATCAAAAAAAGCATCTTCAGTTCCTGCAAAACCACCAAATATCTTTACTCCTTCATCTATATTAAAGGAAACTTCACGATCAGCATCAGAAGTCGGATAATACGTTCCTGCAGCCACCCATATAGAGTCACCTTTCACACACATATCAATAGCATCCGTTAAACTTGCAGCATTAGTCCATGAACTGCCATCTCCGGAGCCATTAACAGTAACAAAAATTGGATGTCCACGGGTAACAAGAAACTGGCTTTCCCGCGTCCAGGTCTCGATTCCCTCATCATTCACGCTACACGCCCTCCAGGTTACATTTGCAGGGGCCGGGACATTCAATAAGCTAAATGCCGGATCTGTAAGGTTCTCTTCCAGAACAGGGTCGGCATCGTTTATCTGGTATTCAACAGAGTAACTAACTACGTCATCAGGCCTGGAAGAAGGCCAACGCCACTCCAACAATACATCAAGTCGTCCGCTTGTAAAAATCTCACCATCGGATGGATAAAACAACACAGGAGGTATTGCGGTAGATTCTATCGCTCCGGCATTCCACCTTTCTCCCTCATTTCTGGGATTACCCATAAAATCAGTCAACAACCAATCAAAGGGGACATCATTATTTCCCAGGTCAATAGCGGGACTCTCCTCTTGCAGTCTAAAGTCTCCCTTCTCGGGAGCAACGAACATGGGGTCTTCTGAAATGACTCCCTGTTCCAGAACGTTTGTATTATATATGGAATTAGCTACTCCTCCCTCATAAGTAAAGTCATCATAATACTCCCCGGAATAATTCCCCCATGAAATTGAATTTACGATATTACAATAACCATAAACAGAGCCTCCAACATCCTCAGCCCGGTTGCCAAACCAGGAACAATTATAGAAACTCAATTCAGATTGGTAACTATAAACAGCACCTCCGCAAAACCTACTAATATTTTTTTCAAATATCACATTGCCAAAAACAGCCTTGCAGTCATGATTTGCATAAACTGCCCCTCCATAACTATTAGCATAATTACCTCTAAACCAAACATTCCGAATAACAGGAGAAGCAAAATCTAAAAACAACCCAGCTCCTGAATCTCCATATCCACCTTCAACTGTAAAACCATCCA
>DHQK01000266.1:0-904 GCA_002411085.1 Marinilabilia sp. UBA5340
TTGCAACTGTCACTTTCTGACCAGACACATGAATTTTTGCAAAGTATCCCGATTTTATAAACGGGCACTAATTATTCATACCTGCAGTATCTGTAACTTGTCAAGTTTTAATAATCGAAAGTCAGCACATAAGAAAGAGCCGCATTTATCATTGATAACCAACGCAATAATCCGTTCTATCTTTAAAACATTAAAAATAGAAAATATTATTAACAATAAAGGAAGAGCCTTTTGAAAATTTGAATTTTCGGGTATCTGAAGTATGCAGTAAATTAGCTGACGCTTACATAAAGTTAGATCAATGCTCACCAGATCACAAATTCAACTATCCTACATGTATTTGTTCGGCATTCTTCGGACATAGGAGGTGCCGGAAGCTGCCCGGAAGAAGCCTGATGAACACAAAAATCTAAATGCCATTTAATATTTTGTTAAATAAAAGTATTTTCAAATATTTGATTTTCAACGACATAACCAAGCCTTAATCGGGCCTTCTTCGTACCTTGTTCGGGTCTTGTTCGGCCTTTGTTCGACTGTTCTTCGACTCTTATAAGGTCGGAGAACAGTCGAAGAACAGTCGAAGAAGCATCGAAGCAGGTACGACCCAGGGTCGAAGCAGGTACGACGAGGAGGGGGACGGAAGCCGAAGGGTGTGGGAGGAATGACAGGGAGTAGCAGAATTAAGCGAGCAGACAAGTAGAGAAAAAGACGGAGATTAAGGCAGAGGTTGAGACTGAGATTGAGGTTGGAGGTTAGAGAATAGAATCTCAAATGAACTGTCAGCAATCATCTTTTCAAAAGAATTCAACTATGAATAGCCGAACCAGACAATTTAAACAACGCGCGAGCCCCGTCCGCTTGCCGGGCCGGCGGTGGCGGGAGGCCAAAATGGGCGACTTTCAAG
>DHQK01000266.1:1119-12225 GCA_002411085.1 Marinilabilia sp. UBA5340
GGCGACTTTCAAGGCCTTGCGCTAGTGTCGTTTCATGTATAAAATAACGCATAAGTTGAAATTGATGTTGTTTTTTTCAAAAGGAGAAAAAAGAGCATAGCCTTAGCTACGTGAGTTTTTTATCATGAAGAAAAAAGCAATATCAATGATGCTTGGTGCGACCTTTTATGCAGGATACGACACTTAAGCCGGAAATTTTGGGTGACGCGGGAGGATAGGTTTAAGCGGACTTGACCTTTTGTTTCTTTTGGGGCTAAGCCAAAAGAAAAAGAAGCTGAGGAAAGAAGGCAAAAAGGGCAATAGACAAGTAGGCAATAGAAAAAGAGTCTATAATCTGCAAAACCATCTTTTCAGAAGAATATCACAATGAATAAACGAAACCAACAAGCCAAACAGCGCGGCAAGGTTCCCCCTTCAGGGGGTTAGGGGGTGCGGGGAGGCCAACACGAAACCAGAAACACAAAACCCATCAACTCTGTGCCCTCTGTGTCTCCTCCCCCAATCTCTGNNTCATGACTTCTATAAACATGGGAATCCTTCAGGCCCCGGCTCTAAAAAAAGAAAACCATAATAAAAAAATAAAAGCAGCTAGCAAACAGCACAAGTCAGGCCCACTTGCCGGTATGGTAGTGGTGCGAAGTTAAAGATCTTTAATTTCAAAGCTGGAATGACCAAAGAAAAACANNGGAAATTTTGGGTGACGCGGGAAGATAGGTTCTAAGCGGACTTGACCTTTTGTTTCTTTTGGGGCTAAGCCAAAAGAAAAAAGCCCCCTACCCTAATCGTTTCACATACGAAAGGTTTTCCATCTCTCGTCTCCTGATAATAAAACAATAAAACCCATTTTTCATCCAATTAAGGTATCACTCCTGTCCCTGAAAGGGCCAACGAGAATAAACAAATTCTCATCGAAGAACATTCGACACCTTCAGCGTCAATATCTTTATTATCATAACTTCTATAAACATGGGGCCCTCCAGGTTCCGGCTCTTCAAAAAGAAAACCACAACGAACAAACGAAAGCGGCTGGCAAACAGCGCACAAGTCATCCCCACTTATCGGGATGGAAGTGGTGCGAAATCAAAATCTTTTATATAAAAACTGGAATGACCAAAGAAAAACAACAAAACCAAAAGTCAATCACCCATTCTTTTCGATTCTCTTCACATATTCAGAAGGAGAAACGCCAAACTCATCTTTGAAATAGCGGGAGAAATATTTGGGATCATTAAAGCCAACTTTAAAGGCTACTTCTCCCACATTGAGCTGACTTTTGCCCAACAACTGGGCGCCTCGCTTCAGTCGCATAATGCGAATAAATTCCGTAGGTGTTTTTCCCGTCAGAGAAACGATTTTGTTGTAAAGATGTCCGCGGCTGACCCCCATTTCACGGCTAAATATTTCCACAGACAAATCGGTGTTGGCAATATTTTTCTCCACAAACCGCGTTGCTTTATTTATGAATTTTTCATCCAGGGAAGTTATGCCAATTTCACCGGGTTCTATTTCGAAATGTTGCTTTTCGAGTTTAGCCCGGAACTTACGCCGTATTTCGATTTGTTTCCCGATTTTAAGCTCCAGCACCTCATAATTGAAAGGCTTGGTAATGTAATCATCAGCTCCGGCACCCAAGCCTTCTGCTTCCTGCTCAGAAGAGACCTTGGCTGTGAGCAGTATAACGGGAATATGAGACGTTTTAGATTCACTTTTCAGAATACGGCATAGCTCCACACCATCAGTTCCGGGCATCATGATGTCACTGATAATCACATCCGGAAAAACTGTACGGGCTTTTTCTATTCCGCTGTCTCCATCTGCAGCCTCAACAATGCGATAATTGCGACGCAGGTTTTCTTTAAGATAAAATCTCAAATCTTCATTATCCTCGATAATCAGCAAAAGCGGTTTATCGCTGTTCCCGGCTTCCTGCGTCTCTTCGATGGCTTTTTCTCCTTCGTGAACACTGTAAACTTCTGCTTTTTTGCCTGATGCCACCCCGGTATCTTCATCCTGAGATACAGGTAATTCAACAATAAAGGTACTTCCCTGTCCGGGATGACTATCCAGAAAAATTTCTCCTTCATGCAAACGCACAAACTCCCGTGTGATGGCAAGTCCGATACCACTACCGGGAATCTGGTTGTCATCGTTTCTAATCTGAAAGAAACGATCAAAAATTTTCTCCTGCTTTTCAGGCGAGATTCCAATACCTTTGTCACTAATAGCAATGCGTATTACTTTCCCTGTCTTTTTCTCCGAAGTCTCCGCATACTCAATATTCAACCTCACCTCTCCATGCTCATGAGAAAACTTAAAAGCATTAGACAACAAATTGAAAACAATTTTTTCCATTTTGTCCGGGTCAAAACTCATGGTCAGAGCATCAACATTCGAAGAAATAGAAAAACGAATGGATTTGGTGTCAAACAGGTCTGAAAAAGAAATGGCCACCTCCTTCACAAAAGCGACAATATCGCTTCTGGTCCTGCTGAGAACAATTCCCTGAACCTCCATTTTCCGAAAATCCAGCAATTGATTGACCAACCCCAAAAGTCGTCGGGCATTTCGCGTAACCAACTTCAACTGTTCCCGGATACCTTTATCATTCACTTCCTGCATGAGCTTTTCCAGCGGGGTAATGATCAACGTCAGTGGGGTTCTGAACTCATGACTGATATTTGTGAAAAACCGGATTTTCATTTCATCCATCTCATGAATCCGCTTATGCTCTACCAACTCACTCTGCCGTTGATATTTGATTCGCTCACGGCGCCTGATGATATAGCCAAAGAAAACAACCAGTCCCGCAAACAACAAAATATAAGCACCATAAGCATACTTAGTAGCATAAAACGGGGGTTTAATCACCACTGTTAATGCTGCTTCTTCGCCATAAGGCCCGTCATCGCCAATCCGTCCGCGAACACGAAAGCGGTAGGTTCCATAATTCAGGTTGGTATAGGTCGCCAGCGGGTTTTGAGCATCGGCAGTCACCCATTCCTCATTAAACCCTTCGAGGATATACTGATATTTAATTTTCTCCGGATGAAAATAACCCATGCCTGAGAAATCAAGGGAAAAGACGTTCTGATCATGTTTTAACTCAAGTGTATCAGAAAGAAACAGCGGTCGTCGAAGAATAACACGTCGGCCGACTTTTTCTCCTACACCAACTGGTTTATTAAACAGTCGCAAGCCCGTAATCCTAATCTGGGGAATATAGGTGCTTTTCTGAACGTTAGATGGTTCAAAAAGATTGAATCCATCAGGACCACCAAAAATCAATTCTCCCCTGGAAGTTTTAAAAGATGCATGTTCATTAAATTCCCGTCCCTGCAACCCATCCAGCAAATCAAAATTACTGAACAAATAATCAAACCCTTCATCCGACGGGACGATTTCCAATCTCGACAATCCATTCAAAGTACTCATCCAGATGTTTCCCTGACCATCCTCCAACAAATTGAGAATATTATTATCGGGCAGTCCGTCTCGTTCCAGAAACAATCTAAATTCCTTGGTCTGCGGATTATACATGTTTAATCCATTTCTTGTTCCAAACCACATCAATCCTCGCTTGTCTTCGATTATGGATAGAACAATATGATGGCTTAGCGCATTTTGTTTGCCCGGGTTAGCCGCGATGTGAGAAAACCGACCGGAATTTTTATCCAGCCTGTTCACCCCATAAGAAGTTCCAATCCATAGATCTCCGTCACGATCTTCCTCCATCGCAAGAATAAAATTAGAATTCACTGAATTAAGATCTCCATCCCGATAATGCAGAAAACGACCACTGGCTTCATCAAAAAGGTCAAGGCCACCCCCAAGTGTACCAATCCAGATACGCCCTTCTGCATCCTCTATTATCTTCCATATTCGGTTATCAGCAATGGATCCGGGATCATCAGGGTCATGATAATACCTTTTGAACTTTCCATTCTCATAACAGTTCAACCCTCCATAATAAGTTCCTACCCACAACCGATTCCGTGAATCGTAAAGCAGACTCACCACCACATCATGACTCAGCGAATCAGGATCAGAAGGTCTGGCCCGAAACACCTTATATTTCCCATTATTTCGATCATAATATATCAGCCCGTTTCCATTGGTTCCAATAAATAGGTTTCCCTGATTATCTTCGGCAAAACAATCAATATCATTGGCCGGAAGTCCACCCTCGACAAAAGGATTGTGCGAAAAAAGCCTGAACTGAAAAAGGTCGGGATGGTAATAATTAACACCCTCTTTGTAGGTGCCGATCCAAATAGTACCGGAATTATCCCGCATCAGGGATGTAATACTGTTTTGAGACAAACTATTGGAAGCTCCTTCAGTAGTTCTTACATGAATCACTGAAACGTCAGATTTCTCTATGATTTGCAAACCACCATGGTCGGTGCCTACCCAGATATGTCCTTTTTCATCCTGCAAAATTCCTGTTACAATATTACTGGAAAGGCTGTATCGGGGATCATCCACGGAAAAGTGCAGTTCACGCCCACTTGAAACATTGAGGTAAAACAATCCAAGATCGCTTTCTTCCGAATAAATCCAAAGATCACCGCTTTGATCGGAAAAAATGGAAAAGTAATCAGGCTCAGAAAATCCGGCAAGAGACCTGGGCTGATATGAATAAACAACATCTCCGGTTTCAGTATCCAGCCGTTCCACACCACCATAAGCATTGATGATCAGCACTGATGAGTCAGACTCCACAAAAATATCAGTAACCAGATCACTGCCGATATCAGCTTTATTGCCTCTCAGCTCATGAAACCGCTCTATATCAGCTGTTTGAGCATCTACTCTGAAAACCCCGTACTGATTGGTTGCCACCCACAAATTGGAGTCTCTGTCAACCACCAGCGAAGAGATATAATCCGAAGGAATGTGGTCTTCACGGGTTAGCAGGTCATAATCAGAAGAAAATACATCTTTGTAAGGATTAAAAATAGTCAGTTGATTGTCCTGAGAAAAAACCCACAAAAAGCCCCGATGATCTTCAAAGATGCGTTGAACGTTATTGAACGGTATGGTTGTGGTATCTCCGGGAATATTCTTGTAGGTCTTAAACGAGTGACCATCATATCTGTTGAGGCCTGATACGGTACCAAACCAAATAAATCCGAAACGATCTTTATGAATGGTAGAAATCTGATTATTGGAAAGTCCCTGAGAACTATTA
This sequence comes from Marinilabilia sp. UBA5340, assembly GCA_002411085.1. Lineage (GTDB taxonomy): Bacteria > Bacteroidota > Bacteroidia > Bacteroidales > Marinilabiliaceae > Marinilabilia. The sequence goes on from DHQK01000266.1 coordinate 6,311, forward strand.
AGATGGCGAAACTTGAAGTCTTCCTCTTCCAGATGCTGACCCCTAAGAGGGAGTCCCTGAAGAAGCATCATCCCCCACACTACGATCTTAAGAAAAAAGAACCTCATAAATATCATTCCAAACCTTGATACTAAAAAAATAAATCTTTTACAAATATTAAAAAAATATCAAGTATCCGGAATAAGAATAAAAAAAACAGGTTGAAGATATCCCTTCAACCTGTCCTTTTCTATTTTACAAACTTCTTGATATCAAGCAGACATAAGTATGACTACATCAACCTCAACTTTTTCAATTCAATCTTCAGTTGTTCTCTGTTTTCATCCTCCATTTCGCATAACGGAGCACGGAAAACCTCACTCACTCTTCCCATCAATGCAAGGGCAGTTTTCACTGGCAGCGGATTGGATTCCAAAAACATCAGTTCCATCAATGCACGATATTTATAAAAAAGCTCACGGGCTTCTTTAAGATCACCATCAATAGAATTTTTCATCATTTTATGGAAATCGGCGGGAATTAGATTGGCTACAACAGAAATACAACCATCAGCTCCCAGGCAATTGGCCGAATAAGAGAGAAAATCATCGCCACTGTAAACTTTAAATCCTTCCGGCCGGTTGGCTAAAAGTTCAGCAAAAACATTCATATCTCCACCAGCCTCTTTGATGGCAATGATATTGCTGAAATTGTTGGCCAGTTCGATAGCCGTTGATGGTTCAATGGTGCTTCCCGTTCGTCCGGGAACATTGTAGAGAATTATTGGGGCATCTACGTTTTTGGCAACCTGCGAAAAATGCTTGTAAATTCCTCGTTTGGATGGTTTATTGTAATAAGGAGCTACCACCAGCAGGGCATCGGCTCCTAACTCAACTGCTTTTCGGCTGTATTTTATACAATCGACGGTAGAGTTGCTTCCGGTTCCTGCAATAACCGGTACCCGCCCATTTACTTTTTGCACACACCTTTCAATCATCTGAGCATCCTCAGCATCGCTAAGTGTAGGTGTTTCGCCGGTAGTACCACATACCACAATACCATCGGTGCCACTGTTGATATGAAACTCCACCAGTTCATCAAAGGTTTCTAAATCGATCTCTCCATTGTCTTTAAAAGGCGTCACAATAGCTACTATAGAGCCTTGCAATTGTTCAATCTGCATAGTTTGTTTTTTTATATTAAATTCAAACTTCATTCAAATATCAGAAGGAAAACTAAATGAGTTAACCCGGTAAGTGTAAAATCCAAAGGTAATACATATTCGTAATTTGGGAAAATTTTTGTTTCAGTCAAACAAATGAGCTCTTTTGTCCAAAAACTGAAGATTCTCATCAAGAAAAAGAGACATAGACGTAACCCTCTGACCTCCTAAAACGTTTATGAAAAATCTAAATTAAATTTTGTGTTTATTGGATAAACCATTTACTTTTACTGAAAAATTTATCAATCATGAAGAAATTAGCACTTATCGCCTCTGTGTTGTTGTTAGTAGCTTTGGCTTTTTCATCCTGCAAGTCGGTTCAGGACTGTCCTGCTTATGGTCAGGCTGATGAAGAAACTGAAGAAGTCAGAGCATAATTTTTTTACCAGGCCTTGCCACGAAAATAACTCATTGAGCTACCTATATATCAGGAGCTAAATATTTTTAGGTTAAGAAAAACTGCAATACTTCACGGGGGTAAGAAATTAAAATGAATTGAAGGGACATGAGAACTGTCCCTTTTTTTATACCTGACATCAAAAAAGGGCGCGCGGAAAGATCCGTGCGCCCTTTTCTATAGCAAATCTTAATTATTTATAGTCCACGGTGATCGTCTCGATAGAACCATCAGGTAAATGTTTAAGATCGGCATATCTGGCACTTCTCAGCCATGTTTTGCCAGAAATATCAGAATCATGGAAGAAAAGATACCATTTTCCTTTAAACTCAACAACTGAATGGTGCGTTGTCCATCCCACCACCGGGTTCAGGATCACACCACCATAGGTGAAGGGCCCATAAGGATTGTCTCCGGTGGCATAGCAAATCTTGTGCGTATCCCCGGTAGAATAGGTAAAATAATACTTGCCATTGTATTTATGCATCCATGAAGCCTCAAAGAAACGGCGATCATTGTCCCCGGCTTTCAGGGGCTCACCATTTTCATCAAGAATAACCAAATCTTTGGGTTCTTCTCCAAATTCAAGCATATCATCACTTAGCGCAGCTACTTTGGCACACAATGCGGGCTGGTCATCTGCGGGTAACTGACCACATTCAATGGCTTTGTTATCGCGGTAACGCTGCAATTGGCCACCCCATATTCCCCCAAAATACATATAATGCTTACCATCCTCATCCTCAAAAACACAAGGATCAATGGAATAACTTCCCAACATAGGGAAAGGCTGAGGCACAAAGGGACCTTCCGGCTTATCACTAATAGCAACACCTATCCGAAAGATGTCGGTTTTGTCTTTCACAGGAAAATAGAGATAGTACTTTCCGTTTTTGAAGGCCGCATCACAGTCCCAAAGTTGGCGACCTGCCCATGGAATATCTTTTACATGGAGTGCCACTCCATGATCCACCGCTTCACCATCGATTTCGTCCATTGAAAAGATATGATAATCTTCCATGGCAAAATGTGATCCCAGGTCATCTTCGGGAATCCCTGCCTCAAAGTCATGTGAGGGATAGATGAACAGTTTTCCGTTAAACACATGCACCGCCGGATCGGCAATGAAGATGTCTTTTCTCAAGTGATCTCTAATCATAACTCAATGTTTTTTATTATTTCGTTTCCCAATTGGCTGCCATTTCAAGGATCTCTTCCACCCCGTTTTTCATCTGATAGTTGCGATCGAAAAGTAGCGGGAAGTCAGTGCGTCCCTCAATAGGCCAGTCATTTCTCCAGGAGTTTCCATCATGAACACCCCAAAAAGTTACCCGGTCAATTTTTTCATGATGACGAAGGAACATTTCGAAAAATCCCTTGTACCGATCCATTACTTGCTGGTATATCGAGTCTGGAAGATTTTCCGCATAAGGATCAAATTCCTTGGAAAGTTCGTAATTCAAAGAAACTTCAGCAGTCACTTCGTCAGATGGCCAGGGAATAATGGTCATATCAAGCTCTGTAATCATCAGTTTCACTCCAAGTGATGACAACTTATTGATACTTTCCTCCATCTCTGAAATTTTCGGGATATCAAAATTAAGGTGTCCCTGCAAGCCAACACCATCAATCTTTACTCCTTTATCATTCAGATTCTTGACTAAATCATAAATTCCATCGCATTTTGCCCGGCCGGATACACCGTAATCGTTGTAATACAATTCAGCATCAGGATCGGCCTCATGGGCAAATTTAAATGCCAGCTCAACGAATTCCGGACCGATAATCTGATACCATTTGCTTTCGCGCCAGGAACCATCGCCTTCAATAGCCTCATTTACAACATCCCAACCATCTACACGACCCTTGTAACGACCAACAATGGTATGGATATGGTTTTTCATCCTTTCAATAAGAATCTCCCGGGAGACCTCTTCGCCATTATCGTCAACAAATATCCATGGAGCAGTTTGTGAATGCCAAACTAAGGTATGGCCAACTATATGCATATTATTCGCTTCACCAAATTCCACAAAGGCATCGGCCTCTTCCCAAAAGAAAATATCCTCTTCAGGATGGATATTCTCCATTTTCATGCAGTTTTCGGCTACAATAGAATTGTATTGTTTCCGGGCAATCTCAATAGCTTTTGGCTCTTTCCCTGCTATTTGCCCTACACTTAAGGCTGTACCAACAAGAAACTTGCCTTCAAATGCTTCTTTAAAAGTATTGAAATTTTCTTTTTTTGTTGAGTTACAGCCCAACAAAACCAATCCTACTCCCAATAAAATTACCAGTTGCTTTTTTAAAATATTCATCTTTTAATGTAAAATTAAGAACGGTTGATATTTTCAGTTTACTCTTCCTTTTTACCATTTCTTCTCTTCAGCAGATCTTGCTCAATTTGAACTTCCATAGATTTATTTATCTTATAGAAAAACAAACTAACCAGTCCCACAAGAAATGTCAATGCGGGGAATACACTCATCGTCAACTTAATACCCTGAATAGCAACATCCGGTTGTACATCCAATTGCTCATTATAGCCAAACAAAGCCAACAGACCGGCCAGCAAGGTTCCTCCAAGACTAAGCCCTACTTTCAGGCCAAAAGCCATAGCCGAGAATACAATCGCAGTAGCCCGTCGGTTGTTTTTCCATTCTGAATAGTCGGCAACATCGGCAATCATGGCCCACAATAAAGGAATGGTTAAACCATAAGAAAAACCATGAAAAAGCTGAAGAAGGAAAACAAAACCAACTGCATCGTCAGGAATGAACAAAAACATGAACTGGGTAAGCATAGCACCAATCAATCCCACCATAAACACATCTCGTTTCCCGAATTTATCAGCAAGTCCTTTGGAAATAGAAATTCCGGCAATCATCAAAATAATACCACTACCATTAAACAGACTGAATCCGGAAGTCGGAGCATCATTGGGCCAGTGAAAACCGACAAATCCGAGACTTTCAAAGAAACGGTCAACATTATTAATAAACCCGTTGAATCCGATATCTGTCAGGAATGTTGCCAGCTGAGCTTCATTCAAATAGTTTTCAAAATAATATACATAAACACCACCTTTAAGCGCCAGTGTTATAAAGATAAAGGTGGTAAGGACGATCATGACAATCCATGGCTTGTTTCGTGACAAATCGGTCAAATCTTGCTTTAGTGTTGTGGTTTGCTCTTTGGTTGGAACAATTCTCTCTTTGGTAGTAAAGAAAGTAATCAGGAAGAAAACGACTCCTACCGCGGCAAAAATACCGATTACCACTTCAAAGCCTGCAGCACGGTCACCATCTCCCAATATCAAAACCAGCGGAAGCAGTAAAGCCTGAACAATGAATTGCGCAACCATAACTCCTGTAAAGCGATATGAAGAAATACTGTTTCTATCGGACATATTCCCGGTAATCACACCACTTAAAGCACTATATGGCAAATTATTTGCAGCATATACAATCACAAGAAGAATGTATGTAATCATTGCATAAGCGATCTTCCCGCCTGGGCTGAAGTCCGGAGTAGAAAAAGCCAGAATAGCGATTACCCCAAATGGAATAGAAGTCCACAAAATCCAGGGTCTGAATTTCCCCCATCGCGTCTTGGTCCGGTCGGCAATGATTCCCATTACCGGTGTAAAAAATGCACCCACCATACCTCCTGCAAAAATGATGGCAGAAGCAGATGATGGTGGAATTTTATAAACATCGGTATAAAAGAACGCCAAAAAAGTCATCAGCGTTTGAAAAATAAGGTTGGCTGCAAGGTCTCCCAGGCTATACCCAAGCTTCTCTTTTAAACTAATTCGTTGTGTTGTATTCATGATAAACAATTTATTACACTTAATCTTTTGGGTTTATTAAAATAAAATTCTCTATATCAACTCAATACAAATCCACACATTGTATTAAAACATGTTACAAAATGCAAATCAAAGATATTTACTCTTAGATAGTTTTCAAACATTACAAGTGTCAGACAAAGGCACTAAGCTGTTATTTTCTGTTCTGCTTTTTCCATCAAAAATATCCACTTACAAATTCTAATTTCTCACATACAACTAATAACCAACCACTTTAAATACAATATTTCAATAACATACCGGGAGCCGAATTAAAAAATAATCCACTTCTTAAAGAAAATATTTACTCCATTTAGATAATTATTTACACTTCCCTAAAGGCATATTAACAGGAAGAATTGCAGCCAGTAAAACACATAAATCTTCATCAGAAGACCAAAGCTGAACCATTCGCAACAATTCCCTCAACCGAACTACTAAAATCGGATCATCATAATAATGCGTAC
>DHQK01000070.1 GCA_002411085.1 Marinilabilia sp. UBA5340
AAAGTCGCCGTTTGCCTGCTTATGCTCCTGTGGGCAAGGTGCTGACCCCTATTCCTGTATTTAGGTGGAGCCGCGGACAACGGCTCGATCAGAATCTCCTGGATTTACAACTTCCACTTTACCAGCGGCTAATGGAGATGTCCTCCTTCAACAGCAATACTCTTGTGGCAAGTGGAGATGTGTTGGTGCAATACAGCAAACTTCCTGCCGAACTTCCGCAGGCTGATGTAATTTGTTTGGGAATTTGGGTAGATCCTCATCTGGCATCACGCCATGGTGTGTTTTTTACTCCTCGTAATAATCCTTCGCAACTCGATTTTATGCTACAGAAGCCAACACATGAGGAGGTAGAGTCGTTGAGTTTATCACACTTGTTTTTGATGGATGTAGGTGTCTGGATTTTAAGTGATCGTGCGGTGAATTTATTGATGAAAAAATGTGGGTGGAATGGATCCTCTTTTCAGAATATGGTTCCCGGGTTTTACGATTTATATAGTGGTTTTGGAACTTGTTTGGGGGAATGTCCTTCTCAAAAAAACAGTGAACTGAACCAGCTGACAGTAGCCATTGTGCCTCTAGACCAGGGGGAGTTTTATCATTATGGAACCAGTGAAGAATTGATTACTTCCACTGAAAAAATACAGAACACTGTAAAGGACAGACGCGCCATCTGGCACAACCGGGTGAAACCGCATCCGTCATTGTTTGTGCAAAATTCGTTGACAGATATTGCCTGGAGCAAAGATCATAATCATATTTGGATTGAAAATAGTTTTGTTCCTCGTTCATGGAATTTGCAGCATCATCATATTATTACGGGAATTCCGGAAAATGATTGGGAACTCGTTCTGGGGCCCGGTATTTGTTTGGATGTAGTGCCTGTAGGAGAGACTCATTTCTGTTTGAGGCCTTATCATATTGAAGATAAGTTTTCGGGGGCCGTTGGACATAAAGATACGGTTTGGTTGGGTAAATCCTTTAGGGAGTGGATGCAGGTTCGGAATCTAACTTTCACGGAACTAAAGTTCGAGGAAGAGTGCGATATTCAGGAAGCTGCACTTTTCCCCTTGTTGAATAGGGAAGCGCTAAGTGCTGCATTGATTTGTTGGATGATTTCTGATTGCTCACCAGATTCTGATTTCAGGTCCTTTTGGTTGTCATCTGATCGACTGTCAGCCTCTGAGATCAGTCAAAGAGCCAATTTATATCGGATGGAGGGACAAAGACAAGAATGGCGGTTGCTTAATCTGGAAGCTTTAAGTAAGAATTTCCATCACAGTGTTTTTTATCAGACTGATTTGAAGCAAGTGGCAGGGGATTTCATAAAGGGTAATCTGCCTATACCTGATGCTTTACCGGAGACAGAAGCTCCTTTTGTCAGGTTTCGGAATTTTATGCTGCGCTCTGAAATATGTCAACAAAAGGGAAAAGATGGAAGTAACGATGAAATGAAAGCTTTTTCAGTACTTCAGAAATCTATCGTAAACTCTGTTGAACATGGCGAAGTGCCAAAGCTAAATGTTTATCCTGATCAGATTGTGTGGGGACGCAGTCCGGCCCGTCTTGATCTGGCCGGAGGATGGAGTGATACACCTCCCTACTGCATGCAGGCAGGAGGAAGTGTGCTGAATATGGCTGTGAACCTGAACGGACAGCCTCCCATGCAGGTTTTTATCAGGTTGTCCGATCAACCTCATATTGTACTTCGGTCTATTGATAATGGAGTATCTGAAGTTATTTCTTCTTATGAAGAGCTTGACCTTTATAATAATGTGGGATCGGCTTTTTCTATTCCGCGGGCTGCTTTATGCCTGGCAGGTTTTCATCCCCGCTTTTCAGGAGTTGTGTATAGTTCTCTCAGGCAACAATTGCAGGATTTTGGAGGAGGATTCGAAATTTCTCTTCTGGTTGCGATTCCCAAAGGATCTGGATTGGGAACCAGCTCTATTCTGGCAGCAACAATCCTGGGTGCACTGGCCGATTTTTGTAGCCTTTCGTGGGATAAACAGGTTATTGCCCACCGTACATTGATTTTGGAGCAGATGCTCACCACTGGAGGAGGATGGCAGGATCAGTATGGAGGTATCCTACCCGGAATTAAATTGTTGGAGTCTTCTCCCGGTTTGCAGAATCAGATGGGCATACGTTGGGCCCCCGATTTATTGTTGACACAATCTTCTTACAAGCAAAACTGGCTGCTTTATTATACTGGCATTACCCGTGTCGCCAAAAATATTCTTAGTGAAATCGTACGTGGTATGTTTCTTAATCAGGGAGGCAGACTCAGAGTTTTGGATGACATAAAGGGGCATGCACTTGAAACCTTTGAGGCCATGCAGCAATGCAATTATGAAAAAACGGCCCGGATGATCAAGCGATCCTGGGAGCTGAATCAACTTTTGGATTCAGGGACAACGACGGATGAGGTTTCGACTATTATTCGTCAGGTAAAGGATCTGAGTTTTGGGTATAAGTTGCTTGGAGCCGGGGGAGGAGGCTATTTGCTGATGTGTGCAAAAGATGAGGTTGCTGCTTCAAAAATTCATGAGCTGTTGACCCAAAACCCACCTAATGCCCGGGCCCGCTTTGTGAAAATGGAACTAAACAATTATGGACTCGAAGTTTCCAGGTCATAACCTGCGATTGGTTTTGTCAGACTGCTTATTGTTGAATAATCCCTACCTTTGTGCATGAAATTCATCCTTGGCTTTTTGCATGTCGCTGAACAGGAATGATGTCATCCGAATCAATTGGTTGTCATTTTACAGTGTTGCTGAAGCGTTCGGAATTTCTGGTAAAAAAATTAATAATCTATTGTAATTATGGTCTCCGGAATAATTGAACTGGAAGAGATGGAGTTTTATGCCTATCATGGCTGCTTCAGGGAAGAGAATGTTGTTGGAAATCGTTTTTTGGTAAATATTTCTATTCGCACAGAGATGTCACGTCCGATGCAGACAGATAGCATTAACGATGCGCTGAACTATGTTAAAGTTTACAATATTGTGCGAACAGAAATGCAGCAAACATCCAATTTGTTGGAACATGTGACCGCCAGGGTGGTAGATTCATTGTATAGGCAATTTCCTGAAATAGAATGGCTGAAGGTAAAGATCTCAAAGATGAATCCGCCTATGGGAGGCCAGATGAGGAATGTGAGTGTTACGTTGGAGCGATGAAGACAGAAATAAAAAATAGCAATATTTTGTTGGGCTAAACCGAAAAAATCCTTACTTTTGCAACCGCATTTTTGATCATTGTATTGGTCGGTTGGCCGAGTGGCTAGGCAGCGGTCTGCAAAACCGCGTACGGCGGTTCGAATCCGCCACCGACCTCTCCAAAAGCTCCTTTGTGAATACAAAATCACAAAGGAGCTTTTTGTTTATAGGACATGCAAATTCTCTTTGCAAAAAAATACTCACCTGCTGAATAAATCTAATTATCATAACCCGCCTGGCACGACAAGCATTCATTGGCATAATTGTCGTATTCGTCAAATGCAGGGCCGGGTTTACCGTTGATGGTGATGATGCGATCAAGTCTTACCTTATTATCGTTCCCCAGTTTCAGAAACTCTCCATCTTCCTGTATGACAATTTCTTTGTATTTTCCTATGGCTTTTTCAACAGTGTCGTCCGGAAGGAAAAAGAATACCTTTTGTTTCTTTTTCTTGCCGGCTGTTGTTTCGAGTATTTCATAAAAGTCCGGATCTACCGGAAGATATTTTGGGTAATTCATAACATGTTTATTTGTGTATAGGTGTAAGATAAGGATTCGAATGCGGGATGTAAAGCCCTGCTCTCTTTTCGTAAACTAAAGGTTTTGATGTGGAGTTTATTTGTAAAAAAGAAGCAGACATTAAGTAACTGTTTAAAAATGGAATAAAAAGTTTTCTAACACAGAGAAATTATTGAGTTGCTTATTTCAAATGAATATAGGCTATGAGTGTCGATATTG
>DHQK01000077.1:0-7928 GCA_002411085.1 Marinilabilia sp. UBA5340
TAATCTCAGGACTTTTTTAGGAAAGAGCATTGTGCATGGAGCAGAGAGGAAAGTGCAGTGAGCAGAGATTGCATGAGGTGAGGTGATAGCTGTTGGCTCATAGCTCTTAGCTGATAGGGCAATCTAACTGCTGCCAAACTGGTGCCCCGCCAGTGCTGGCCTACTNNATTATGCGTATGCCGGGACTGCCGGGAACTCCTGCTGCTGAGAATATTGACATTGATGATGATGGCGTAATCTCAGGACTTTTTTAGGATTGAGCAGAGAACATGGGGTCGAGGGCCTGATGCAAGGAGAAGGAGCATAGAGAAGAGATGACATGAGGGGAGGTGGTAGCTGTTGGCTCATAGCTGCTAGTGCAACCTAATTGCTGCCAAACAGGTGCCCCGCCAGTTCTGGCCTACTTCTTGTTGTTCTCAATTCTTGCCTTCATTAATGCCATGGTTAATGCATACCGCATTCGGTAAAGCGAATAGGTAGCTCCCGACACTGCATCCACATCCATTATATTCTGCTTTTCCAGCAGTTGCTGTTCCATTATCGGGTAAGCAATGGCCGGAGTGGTTCCGGCGGGTTGCATCTCTTTGCAGTAAGCGGGATCTTCCTGCTTGCCTTTGCCGGATTGTTTTATTTCATTGTAGTCAACTGAAGTGATTCTTTCGTTTTTTACAGAAATGGTAACGACATGTTGGTAGTCAAAGGCATCAGCAGGAGTCGCTGCGCTGTAGGTGCCATCCGGAACTCCTTTGGCAGAAATGGGGAGCTGGTATGCATCAATAATCTGTTGAAAGGAAGAGTCCACTCTGTCTATGGGGGAAGTTTCGATGATGAAGTGGAGACTCATTAAAGAAGACTTGAAGTACTTGTCTTCAGGCTTGAATGCTTTAATGATGTCAAGATCGCTTTTTTGCTGTTGCTGGCAGCCTGTTATTATCAATATTGCTAAAGAAATACAGAAGATGTTGAAAATATACCTGAGTTCTGTTTGCATCGGTTCTTTTTCTGAGAGTGAGTGTATCATCTTATTTAGCTGGATTAATTTATGGATTAATCAGACAAGGAATGTCAGCGTAATGACAATTAAATAGAAGAAATCCCTTATTCCAAAGTTATAAAACATCTTCTTTCAATATTCCGGTAAACTCTTATAAGAGATAGTAAATTATCTTCTTTCAGTTGGACATGTGTTCGCTTCAATGTTCTGGTCATAAGTGCTATATGGTTTGCCTTGAAACTTATGTCTATAAGTCTGACGATCTATTGTGCTTTGGAATTGTAAAGAATTACCCATCCGTCCAGAGTTTCTTTTTCCGTGAAGAAATTTTTCAGTTTTTGGAAGTCCGTTTTGCGGGCATCACTTAGCCTGGCAATTAGAACACTGCCTTTAAAGAAAGCAGGATTTTCTAATCGTTCATCACCAAAATCTATCAGGGAATGTTTCCATTTGTCCGTTTTTTCAAATCTTGTTTCCCGATTCAGTCCTCTGTCCCCATTAAATATTGATATTACGGGCTGATGGGCATGGAAGGCCACTGATGGCAATCGTCTGTCATAAACCATGATATGCCCGTCTTCAGTTAGTTTTGTTTTTGCTTCGATGGCTACATTTCTCTGGTCATTGGCTATGCGTGGATTGGCTTGCATGAAATAGGTGCTGAAAACAACAAGTAACAGCGTAAATGCGCTTGCGACAGGAACCGTAAATTGGGTCCTGTTGATTTTTATGGTCTGAAAAGATATTAATAAACCCATCAGGCCAATTATCACGTACATGCCGACAGAAAAGCTGATGTCTTCAGAAGTTATATATCCTGCCGATAACAATGTGACAATAATTAGAATGTGGTAGAAGGCAAGAGCCTTACTCCATCGTTTTCTGTTTTTCTCAGATATAACCCCCCAGGTGTTGGCTGCAATGATGGCAATTGCAGGAAAAACGGGAAGTACATACAGAATTAATTTAGAAGTGGAAAGCGAGAAAAAAAACAAAGGAATGGCGATCCACAGCCATAGTAATTTGCTGTAGCTGAATGGGCTTTTAAAATTTTTGGCTGAATGGTATATCGATAGTATAAACCATGGGAAGGACATGGCTGGTACAAAAGCGAGATAAAACCAGAAAGGTTCGCCCCGATTGAATTGATTAGTGGCAAATCGATTGATGGTGTGGTCTATGACGAAATAGTCAATAAATTCCGGATTTTGCCAAACCAAAAAAAGATACCAGGAAATCCCGCTAAATAAAAATACCATCAATCCGGAAATATGATGAAAAAACTGCTTTTTTTGTTTTAACGGGAAAAGATGATTGATCAATGGTAGGGTAACAGCCGGAATAATAAAGACAACCGGCCCTTTGGTCATGAAGCCGAGTCCAAGAGACAAATATGTAAGATAAAGCCAATGGGGTTGTTGGGTGATACGTCGCTTGGCCCAGAAGAAAACCGAAAGCAATACAAAAGTGTTGAGAAATGCATCTGTGGTAAGGGCCCGTGCAGAAATAAGTACTGCCGGGAAACTGATGTAAATGAGTGCGGCCGTGATAGCGATTGTTTTGTCCTTTGTAAACAATACCGACAAACGAAAAACTAACCATATCTGTATTAGTATCATTATTTGCAGAAAGAAGCGTGCTCCAAAAGCATTCGGCCCGAAAATATGATAAGAAAGTGCAGTTATCCAATAAGTAACAGGAGGTTTATGGTAATGCTGAATCTCTAACAGACGGGGATGAAGATAATCACCGCTTTGATACATTTCATAAGCAATTTCTGCATAGCGGGCTTCACTGGTTTCGGTTACCCCCCATCCGTTCAGATTGACTAAAAGTGCTATAGCAGATATAAGGATAATGAACCATAAATATTTTCCTTGCTCTAATCTTGCGGTGAAAATCTTTTTCATTCGTATAAAATTTATTAATTAAGGTCTGATGGAACTCGCATTTAAGAACTTATACATATCCTCTTGTGGCAATCGTTGCCATGCTCGTTTCATTCGTTTAAAATTTTGTAATTACCTGATAGGAAGTTAATTAAAATTTTAGAAAAAATGGAACAGCTTCGCCCTCGCAAAAATTTTTTTAACATATTCTTTTGTCAATAGCCCGTTAATGTCCTGAAACATACTGATATTCAGGTGTTTGTTGACGTTGCGGGGGATTGTGTTATCTAACAGGTTATCAGAATTATAGGTTTTACGTAAATATTTTATCTAACTCAATTGTCAAAACACTCTTTTATAGTTAATTAATCCTTAATTTAGATCTTTTTTATCAGTCAAAATTTCCTCAAAAAGCTAAGGAATGACTGTAAAGTTGAATACTTTTCTTCTGCCTTCTGCCTCTCCAACTTTTGCCTGTAGGGTACTTTCATATAACAAGAATCATAAAGACTTCAAGATGTGCTGTTTAGGTAATTTTGTTAGTTCCTTAGGTATGTCGGTAATTAAAATTCGACTACTGCCTACTGCCTAACTTTCACTGTGTTTTATTCTGTTTGAGCCCAACGCTTTTCTCTTGCACGAAGTAGTGAATAATCAGATTTCGGCTGTAGAGAAGCATGCCAAATGCTTGACCGACAATTATTACCGGGTCTTTTCGAATGATGGCATATGCAATGATGACGGCTGCACCTGTTATGCTGATTAACCAGAATAACGGGGGAAGTACGGAAATCTTCTTTTTCTCGGAATAAAGCCATTGAAAAATAAAACGGAAGGTGAAAATAATCTGTCCGGCGGTACCAAGAATAAAAAGTTTAATGTTTATGTCAGGGTTGTGTGTAAGATCGAAAAAGTTGTAGCCGTGATGATTAAAAATGAGTAACCCCAGGGTGAAAGCCGGGGCGATAAATGCGACAACCCGTATGGGACGGGGAAGAGGTTCCCAGCTGCCTTTAAGTTTCAGGTTTCGGATATAAATGAAGTAAGACACTAATTGCCCTCCCAGAATAACCAGATCCTTGCGAAGCAGACCATATCCCATCATCAATAAGGAGGCAAAAAGGCTTAATTGCCAGAAAATTTCCGGGGAGACAACTTTTTTTGCTTTTTCGGATAATAGCCACTGAACCAATAGTCTGGCTGAGAACAGACCTTGAGCCACAAAGCCCAGTCCAAATATAAAATAATTGTTGATCATTGCTTTGTGGTGCTTTCTTTGATTGAATAGCTGATGTTTCTTTTGCGCATCCACACAAATGCGAGGGTGTCAAGAAAAGGACCAATAAGGCGGTTCCTAAGATTGTATTTCGAAGTACCTTCCATTCGCTTAAAGTGTTGAACCTGAATTTGCTTAACATTGCCGCCATGCAGTTGTACCAGGGCAGGAATAAAACGATGCATGCCGTTAAAGAATGGCAACTCCCGGGCCATTTGTGTTTCCATCAGTTTTAGCGGACAGCAGGTGTCTTTTACATTGTCATGAATCATCCACTGTCGAAAGCTGTTGGCTATTTTTGAAGACCATCTCTTTATCAGTGTGTCTGCTCTGTTTTTGCGAATGCCGTTAATGATGGTAAATTCCCCAATGAAGTCATAAAACCTGATGAAATCCATGAAACTGGTTTGTAGATCTGCATCGATATAACCAAGATAGGGGGTTTTTACATGATCAATCCCGGCTTTAATGGCCGTACTGAGTCCTTTGTTCCTTTCCAGTGCGATAAAGCTGAAATAATCCGGGTCTTCGGAGCAATAGCGACGGATGATGGAAAGACTTTGATCGGTGGAGCCATCATCGACAAAAAGAATACTTGTTTTAATGAGGCTCTCGGTTTTAAACTTTTTAGCCTCTGCTCTTAGTCTGGGCAGGCTCTCTTACTCATTGTAAACCGGAACAATGATTGTTAGTTTTGAGTCAATTTGCATGAACTATTATTTTTGAAGGACCTAAATGAGTTCATTTTGTTTTGTATCAGTGTTTTAATGCATTAATAATCCAGGTGTTAATCTTTTAATTGATGCAGGCCTGAGACGAAATGCAATCATGATTTTATAATTATTAGTGGACTGTCATTCAAAATTCACTTATTTGTCAGTTTTCTGAATCACTTTTCCAATCCGGATGTTCAAATAATTATGAGTAATTTAATAAAAAATTAATTACAAATGCGAATTAAGGGTTGAAAAAACCCAATTTATTGTTTGTAAATATTTAAAAATCAATGAAATATATGCTTGAAAAATTAGGTTAAATCCCTGAAAATCAGTATCTTAAGAGATTAACACCACTCAATCTTTTAGATATGATTCCCAGGGAAAAAGCCTTACAATTAACAGCTATGTATCTGTATATATGCGAGTTATATGAATCTGAATTACAGTTTGTATGCCAGCGTTTCTCGAATAACAACAGACCTGAATTCACTGATCAAGAAATAATTACGATTTATTTATTTGTTATGCATTCAGAACAACGGTTTAAAATTAAACATATTCATCAATTTGCAAAAGACTATTTGCATTCATGGTTCCCAAAGCTACCTTCCTATGTGGCTTTCAATACACGGCTAAATCGTATGTCGGAAGCTTTAAAGTGTTTATCTGATATACTCATGACGACCCAGCGTCCCTATGATTGTAGTAGCAATACAAATGTGTTAGATTCAATGCCTATTATCACATGTTCTGGAAAAAGGCATGGTAAAGTTGCTAGAGAAATCACTGATAAAACCTTCTGTTCAACTAAAGGAATCTGGTACTTTGGTCTTAAACTGCATGTGCTGGGGATGCATCGTCCAAGCAAATTACCTTTTCCTGAGTCAGTTATTATCACGCAAGCGTCCGAAAATGATTTAAATGCATTTAAACAGAACTGGGCTGATTTGTCGAACAGACAATTTTATGGTGACAAAATATATCATGACACTGAACTCTTTGTCAATATGACTAAGGAATACAACTCAGCAATGCTTACTCCTGTCAAAGGGGTAAAGGGGCAGCCTGATTGTCTGAAATTTTTCGACAAGGCTGCAAACGAACTCTACTCTAAGGCTGTATCTTCAATACGGCAACCAATAGAGGCTTTCTTTAACTGGATTAATGAAAAAACAAATATTCAAAGAGCGTCAAATGTCAGATCTACTAATGGGTTGCTGGTTCATGTGTTTGGAAAACTGGCAGCAGCTTTTATTGGATTGATAATTTAACCCTTAATTCGCATTACAAAAACAGTGGCATATCTGGATGTGTTGATATAAAGATGAAATAAAATGGTCTAACCGGTTTAAAGGGGGGTAAAATGTAAGGGATTTCATTTAGGTTTTTTATAAGCTTTTGACCACCTCTGACAATTCATCTTATAGCTTTTTGGTAACTTTGTCGGATTATGAAAAGCAAAACAAAACACATTCAATGGCCATTTTTTTATGGTTATGTGGTGATGGTTGTTGGCACCATTGGCATCTGGGCAAGTGTTCCGGGTCAGACTATCGGGGTATCCACTTTTACCGACCCGGTAAAAGATGGACTGGGGCTGACGCGTGACCAGTTTAGTGCGGCCTATATGGTGGGAACTTTCCTGAGTTCACTTATGCTTGGGTGGGCAGGCCGTTGGTTCGATCGCCGTGGAGCTCGGATAGTAGCTGTTTCAGCGGCTGCTTTGTTGGGAATTACACTTCTGTTGAGTTCCGTTTCGGATCAACTGAGCAGTAGCTTAATGTCCATAACCGGAATAAGTCACTGGAGTGTTCCTTTCGCCATTATGATTGTCTTGTTTTTCATGCTGCGTTTTAGTGGTCAGGGAGTACTTACCATGGCCTCCCGTAATATGATCATGAAGTGGTTTGATCGTTACCGTGGGCGGGTCAATGCATTTGTCAGCATCAGTATTTCTCTGGGTTTTTCCAGTTCTCCGTTGGTTTTCGATGCCTTAATAAAGGAATGGGATTGGAATGGAGCCTGGCGGGTATTGGCGATTAGTGTTTTGCTTATTGGAGTTTTGATGTGGATTTTTTACCGCGACAATCCGGAAGAAATGGGGCTGGTGCCCGATGGTAAGTCCGGAAGCCGGAGAACCAAAAGTAAGCCACTGCCGAAGCTAAAGCAATTCTTGCCCAAAGAAGCCTTTGCCACCAGGGCTTTCTGGATGTATGCCCTGATGATGTCGTTTAACTCCTTTTTTATCACGGGACTGTCCTTCCACATGGTTGATATTTTTACCTCTGCCGGCTTTGACCGCGAGGAAGCAGTTGCTGTGTTTCTTCCCATTTCCATTATCAATGTAGGGGTTTCATTGCTGTTTAACTTCCTGAGTGATGTGATGTCCTTGAAAAAGTTGCTCTTTATTATGCTAGGCGGAGCTTTCGTATGGGTTGTGGGGCTGATTGGATTATCTGGAGGCTGGGGGTTATGGCTGATCATAGTCGGAGCCGGTATTAGCGGAGGATTGTTTGCCGTACTCAACTCCGTGACCTGGCCCAAGCTTTTCGGACGCACACACCTGGGTGCCATATCTGGTAGGGCGATGTCTATGCTTGTTTTTGCCAGTGCATTGGCGCCTTACTTCTTTAGTTTGTCCAAAACCTACTTTAAAAGTTATACCTCCATGGGCTGGCTGGGACTGGCCTTTGTGATCTTTATGTTTGTGGGTTCGCTGAAAGCGGATGATCCGCAACCTAAGGTTGTTGAATAGTTTGGTGAATTAATTTGTGCTCCACAAATAATCTTTCCTGGAGTTTTAATTTTGAGCATCTCAGCTTGTCATATTCCCATTATGCCTCAAAATTTAATTGAGGTAGGTACTCAGAATGACATCAAAATTGGACTTTTGAGAAAGCCTCCTATTGCACTCAGACTTTAAGCCTACTGTACCATGCCTGTTTTTGCTTACAGTAAGTCAATCAACTTTCCTGTGATTTTAATCCAATATTTACCTTTTTAACAAAAACGGTTTGTTTTTTGTTAGGTTTGTAACTAGACCGAATAAG
>DHQK01000077.1:8030-8701 GCA_002411085.1 Marinilabilia sp. UBA5340
CCCGACTATTCCGATGTGGAATTTGATCAAAAGGAGATGCTGCAACTTGTCAATGAAGCCCGCATGACCAAGCAGCGTTGTGGAGGGAAAAAGCATGATGCCGTAGCGCCTCTTCAATGGAACGATCAATTGGCTCAGGCTGCCCAGAAGCACGCCGACGACATGGCAGACAATGATTTCTTTGATCACACCGGATCCGATGAGTCTACCGTAGTGGTGCGGGTGGAGCGTGAGAATTATCTCTGGAGAGCAGTAGGGGAAAATGTGGCGATGGGCCCCCGGTCGGTTGCCCAGGCTGTGGAAGGCTGGCTAGACAGCCCGGGGCATTGCAGTAATATAATGAATGGTGATTTTACGGAGATAGGAGCAGCGTTGTCACACAACGGACAGTATTGGGTGCAGGTGTTTGCAGCCCCGAGAGGGGAGTAGAGTTGTTGCGAGCAATATTGCCGTACGGCGTCGAAAGAGAGGTAGTTTGCTTTTCTTCTGGGAGAGTCATTGTGCCTCCTCTCAATTCGCGACGAAAACCGTTAAAACAATCTTCCTTTTTAACAAAGTGTCACCCCTGCCGGGGCTGTTCCATCATGAACTGCATTGTACCAATTTCATACTCCCCCGCTGTTTCCCCTGACAGCTATGTGAGCCAGGAACGACCTCCCCGCCCTATGCTC
>DHQK01000077.1:9052-9584 GCA_002411085.1 Marinilabilia sp. UBA5340
CGCAAAGCTTTGCCCACCAACATTCCGGTGGCAGAAACCCAAAAATTGCTTTTGAGAAGACCCAGAATGACAGCGATGATGTCGCCGACACCGGGAAGCCAGCAAAAAAGGCTGATCCACCACTCTTTCCCTTCCACTTTCCGATGCCATCTTTCCAGTTTTGATTGGGGAATGCGCAGGTACTTTTCGATCCATTCAAATTTTCCGATCCACCCTATCCAGAAAGAGGTCAGTCCTCCGAGCCAGTTGCCCAACGTGGCAGTTGCCAGACTTAACACCGGATCTCCGCCGGCAGCCAATATGCCGCTAAGAACAAATTCGGAACTGAAAGGAAGAATGGTTGCTGCTAAAAAGCTGGCCAGAAAAAGGCCCAGATATCCGAGGTCGATCCACATGGGGCAAAGATAGTAAGTTTGCATTCTAGCTGCAATTTTACACTTCTGCCTTCTATCTGATTAACTTCTGCCTGAAAATAATTGATCCCCATTTGTTGGTATTTTTAAACCAAGACGGGGTGATGTTGGTTTTCTTT
>DHQK01000106.1 GCA_002411085.1 Marinilabilia sp. UBA5340
TGAATTGATGCTTTAACTTTCTGAACTATTCGTTTTCAATGGGAACTTCTTTTTGGGTACGATTTTTCTTAAAGCTATCCTTGATGAAATAGTTTAGCATCCGGAAAACAGTTTGTTCATCCATGCAGTCGTCAACAGGAGTTATTACTGCATCACGTTTTGAGGTATCAAACTGAATATTGATGTTGGTATAGTTGCCGGTAAAGGACATGCCAACTGCCATTAATCTTTCCAGAGCATTCATTTGTGAATGTTCGAGTTCCGGATCAGGCACAATATCCAGAGGCATCAGTTTTCTCAGACTATTGATGATGTAGCTGTTCTTAACAGGTTTGTTTGCCACAAAATTCATTATCGTGGGAACATTTTGGGCATTTGCTGTTTGAAGCAGGTAATCGACAGCCACATTGATGGGAATCAGATTTTGTGTACCATTGGGCGAAATTCTTGCCCTAACTTTGCTTTCAGGGTGCCGACGGGCCAGCTTATAGACTCTTTTTGAAAAATCAAAAATTCCGTAATCTGTTTTTGTAATGCCTGTACGATTATCTCCTGTTACCTGAGACAAACGAATGACATGCCCGCGAAGTCTATTGTGGTCAATATTATGTTTTACTACGTTTTCGGCCAGCCTTTTAGACCATTCGTAGTAATTACGAAAGGCTGAAATGTCCTGATTGGGATAGAATTTTTCTTTGAATGTCTCTTTGGTGTTTCCACACGAATAGGCAGTTCCAACAAAGAAGAAACGGGAATGAGCCGATGCAAAGGCGGAAAAAAGGTTGACCGAGTTCTCTACCCCTCTGACATTGACAGCAAGCAATTCGTCTTTTGACTTGCGGTCATATTTGAGACTTGCTGCAAAATGAAAATAGTCCACATCAGTGCTGAATAATTCCTGCAGACGGGTTTCAGAAAGACCAAAGTTTTTGTCAAGCAGAGAATAATCCACAATCATCAGGTTGTCGAGGGAGGGGATATTTCCGTCGTTGATGTCATTTAAAGCCTGAATTACCCTGTCCTCTGCTGAAGATTTAGTGTTACCTCTTACCAAAGCCACGACCTGGTAATGATGTTTCAAGAGTTCATTTATGAAGTTGGAGGCCACATATCCATTGGCTCCGTTAACAATTACTCGCTTCATATTGTAAGGTTATCTGTTATAAAAATGATACTAATACTAATATTACTGCCATGGGAATGGATAAGTTGTCCGACCCTCGCCAGCTAATCAATTCTCCCAGTGTTCCGGCTGTTGCGACCAATATTCCGAGCCAGTATGTCTTAAAGTCAAAAATATCGCGGTGAAGCCATAGTGCAAGCATGGCGATGATCAGACTGGTGATGAAGAAAGCTGCGGTGCCCAGCCAGGTTTTATTGAATTTGCGTTTGCCCAGTTTTATTCTTCCGTTGTATTTTTTTATGTTGATACCCAGAATGGCAGCCATCGGGTCGCATATTGCCAGAATGAGCATGGGCAGGATGAATAATAGTTTGTTTTCCAGCAGACATGAGATGAGGAAGGTGAGATAAATGGATAATGGTAAAAGGTAACTCCCCATGGATTTGCGGCTGATGTCGTGAATGGACTTGAGTTGCCTGCTGTTTTGTGTGATGGCCAGTACCAGAAAAAAGAGAAATGCCAGAACGAGGACATACCAGTGCGATGGGAATATATAAGGAAAGGGTACGGTAGCCAGTGTGGCTGAGAAGTGCGCAAACTTCCGGGTAATCTCCCCTTTGATTTTTAGTCGTCGGTAGTTTATTTCATTAAAAGCCAGTAAAACAGCTATTCCGATTAAATAAATAAATGAAATTGCGATTATATTATCCATGTGAAATATAGTTTTTCAAATGTTTAAGATCCATGCAGAAAGGGCTACCCAGGCACCTCCTGCAACAAGGCTGTCAAATCTGTCCAGTAATCCCCCGTGTCCGGGAATAAGATTGCTGTAGTCTTTGGCATGAAATATCCTTTTGTACCATGATGCTGCCAAATCCCCCGCAAAAGCAAAAATGATGATGCCGGTGGCAGTTATCAGTAATTCCGTCATAGAACCCTGAAAAAGATTGCGTAATAAGAAGGCACTGAAGAGTGCCACCAGTGTTCCACCGATAAGACCTCCCCAGGTTTTTTGAGGGCTGATTTTTGGCACTATTTTTTGCCGGCCCCAAAGTTGTCCGGTGATCTGGCTGAAACTGTCGAAAATGGAGAGGGTAAGGAACGAGAACAGAATCAACTCTTTATTGAGCAGGCTGAAGTTAAAAAGACCGTAAGACAAGGCAGTGAAAAATAGTAAAGAGAGGAGAAAGACGCCTTTGTTTTTATAGCCTGTTGATTGATGAAGAAAAAAGAGTTCCATCATACCCCCGCCAATGATAACAAATGTGATGTGTTTGAAAAAAACAGGATTGATTACAATGGAGAAAAAGAGCAGGTTGATAATGATGAAATAGACTCCAAACTTGGTGTAACTTTTGCGTGCAACCTGTTGCGGTTTATGCCTGTTGATGAGATAGAATCCTATACCTCCTGCCAGAAAATAACTTAAAATGATGATGTATATCAGTTTTATCATGCGATTATCATTAAAATGCCAATGAGTACCATTACAGCGGCATAGACATACTTTATTGAACTTTCAGAATTGTCGGTTCTTATGTTGGATAAAATAACGGGCCCCAGCAATGCTCCTGGTATGGAACCTGCTGTGAGTAATGCCACCAGGGTCAGGTCTATTTGGCCCATTAAAAAATGTGCACCTATAGCAAAAGAGGTGTTTACAACCAGCACAAAAAGGGAGGTGCCAATAACCATTTTTACCGGGAGCCTGGCTGCGAATAAACCTGCCAGAACCGGAGCCGTTCCACTGGTTCCGAACGTGCTGGTAATCATACCTGCCAGGAAACCGTAGGCTGGTTTTTTAAAATTGTTCGCCGGCTTTCCCCTCTTGTTTGTTTTATCAGGCGGGCTCTGTTTTACATTCATAATCATTAAGACACCTATACCAACTGCGTAGACCCCAAAAATCGTTTTAAGCAATTGGGGGGTGATGTAGTTTGCGATGGCAGCACCGCCAAAAGCACCTAAAATACCGACGATGGCGAATACTGAACCGGTTCGGATATCCATGTTGCCTTTTCTGTAATGCATTGCAGCCCCAACGATACATATTGGTAATGTAGCCACCAGCGAGGTAATGACAGCTGTCTGAGCCGGAGCCCCAATGATCAGGGTGAGTATCGGCAGAAAGAAAAAGCCACCACCACCGCCCAGAATTGTACCAAACAGGCCAACTATTAATCCTGCGAGGGGGAGTAAATAGTAAATTGGTTCTATGGTTGAGAAGAATGTCATTTTATGGTTGCAGGTTTTTTACCAATTCAAAATCAGAATCCTGGATTTGACTCAGCTGACTTAATTTTGTGATGGTTAATTCAGAGGTTTTGCCACTGATAGGGTTGTAAACGTGTACCTTGTGTGGAAAATGGTTATCCATTTCAGCAGATTCAGTATGTCTGTAATCTGTGAATTCAGTAGTGGAGGTGAGGTTGCCTTTGTTATCGTATGACTTGATGAGGTATAACAGTTCAGCCTGCACATCAAGATAAGCCACCAGGTATTCGGCATTTTCGGGAAGCTGAAGCTTTATTTTTTGAACTTCCCTGCCATTAAAATTATCTTTTTCTTCTTCTGAGATGAGATAATCGTCAAAAGCAGTGCTGCTGAAATGGTTTATCGGAATTTCGGTGCCGGGAATTTTTAATTTGCGATTATTGGCTCTGAATTTCCTGATTTTTCCTGTTGAAGGCAAAAATATTTCAATGGTACTCTTTCGGCTTTTGTCGATGAAGTGGGTCGTTAAAATTTGAGTTCCTTTTAAATCTTCCGGCGAAGTAATTTCTATCATTACTTTTTTTGCGTCATCAAATTGGGCAAACGAAAGGTTTAATGTGCGTAAGGTGTTGGCACCGGTACCATCGAAAGTCTCCAGAGTCATCTGTGCCTGCACGTTCTTTAGCGCCATCTTTTTCACAGCATTTTCGAAAGCAGTTTTAGTCTGTTTTTCAGCTCCGTTTGCAGGATTAATTATTCCCGACAGGTATATGAATAGTATGGCTATTTGCATAGTTTGTTTATTAGCAATTAAATATTTTGGTCAGGTTCCAGAAATTTCGGTCTGGTTAAGGTAACAATAGCAGGTACAAGTAATAATGCACAAATCAGACAGGAAAAGATTGAAATGACAACCAGGAGTCCGAAAAATCGGAGGGGCGCAAACCCCGAGAAGGCCAAAACGGCAAAACCAATGATTACTGATAATGCATTGAATATAATACCTCTTCCTGTTGTTGTTAGTGTCGTTGAAATGGCTCTCTCCATGTTGCCTTGTGATGCGTATTCTGCCTTGTATCTCCAAAGAAAGTGGATGGTGTAATCGATGCCAACGCCAATCATGACAGAGGAGAGCAGAGCGGTTACAATATCCAGTGGTATCCCGGAAAAACCCATCAATCCAAACAGCAGGAGGGTGGAGAAAAGAAGCGGTAAGCTTCCGTGTATTCCTGCCATCATTGATTTAAATATGATGGACAATAGAATGATGATGATGAAAAATGCCAGTATCAGCGAGGTGATCTGTCCCCGGATGACCATGTCGGCAATTTGAATTTTGGATAATCCCGGTCCGGCAATGCCTTTTAGCATAGGATCCTTCCCGGCAATATTATATAGTTCCTTCAGGAGTTTTTTCCCCGTTTCGTTACTGCCGTCGGTAAGGCTAACCAGTATTCTGGCATTCTTACGATTCAGGTCTATCAGCTGTGCTATCTGTTTGTCAAAACCAGCCATAGATGCAATTTCAAGATACTGGGCTGCTTCGGGACGGGTTTGGGGCAGGTTGTCATATCCGGATTCATCTGCGGAGTATAATCCTTTGCTCAGCTCTCTGAAAAGGGTAACCGGAGAAATGATGTTTCCTGCCTGAGGTAATAGTGCTATTTGGGCGGTATATTGATCTATTCGCCTGAGTACCTCGGGTTCGAGGATATTGCCGGAAAAGAGTAAAGAAATATATTGTGAACCTCCCAGTTTTTTATTGGTCAGTTCTATGCTGGTGCCAACGTTTGAGTCGCCGGTAAAATATCCTTCTACATTGGTGTCCACCTTCAGGAGAAAAAGTCCCCCGATACTGATGAAAGAGATTACCAGAAAGGAGCCTACGATGGTTTTTGGATGTTTATTGACTCCCTGTGCAAAAAGATGAAGGCTTTTGCTTAAGAAGCCGGTGGTGTTTCTTTCAATGACCTGTGTTTTTTTTGTTTTTTTATAGAATGTGAGGAGAACCGGAATGAGGTAAAGGCTTAACACCAGTGCAATGCCAATGCCTGCCGAAGCAAGAACACCCAACTGAGCAGCCGGAGCCATTTGATGTGAGAGTAGTCCCAGCATCCCTCCAATGGTGGTAAGGCCTGTGATGGTGATGGGGCGTTTAAGTTCGCGGAGAATTTTTTGCGCAATAGCGGAAGGGGGAATCGCTTTATTTTTACCGGATTTTTCCTGGTATAGATTGATAAGGTGAATGCCATAATCGTTAGCAATAGCTATCAGCATGATGGGGAGAAGAACCGAAACCAGCGAGATTTCCCAGGAGAAAAGAGCCATGAGTCCAAAGGACAATACAATGGATAACAGTACAACCAAAAAGGGTAACAGAACGCCTTTCCACTCTCTGAAAAAAAGAAAGAGCATCATGATCATCACAATCAGAGCTGCGGGGAGTAAGGTTATAAGATCTTTTTTGATGTTGGATTTAACTGAATTTCTTATATAAGCCAGTCCGCCAATGTGGATTTCGTCTTTACCGGGAGTTTCCCTGATTACCCGGTTGATTTCAGCAATGATGGTCTGATCGTCGGTGTTGGCTGATTTGGTCAGAATAATGGCAGAAGTGGTGAAATCATCACTTATAAGATGCCCGGCCAACGGATTTTCGACAATCTTCTGTTTCAGAGTGGTTAGCTCTGATGGTTTATCCGGGATGTGCGAAAGAAGGGGGTAAATCTCTGTAAAACCATCTTCTTCCCGAAATTCGATGACATCATTTAAGGAGAAAGTGTGCTCTATGCCACCAATATTTTGCAGTTTTTCTGTAAGCTGGCTTGTTCGGGTAAAACTTTCGGGGGTAAAAATGCCTTCTTTGTTGTATTGAATTAAAAGGAGCTTTTCATTGCCTCCAAAGATGCTGTCCAGATTGTGCAGAAAAGCGCGGTTATTGATGTTTTCGGGGATGTAACTGTCGAATGACGAATTAATACTCAGATGAGGAATCAACCAGAGTGCCAGGATGGTTAAAATGCCTGTCCCTGCAATGAGTGTTGTGCGGTATGTTGAGTTTTGTAACTTCACAGCGTTCATTTGGCAGATTTACCCTGCATCATTGTTTTTGTCTGAGAAATAATCTTCTGACAAAAGCCCATGAATCATCAGGCTTCGGTTGAAATATTAATTCGATTTATGCAATAAATCTATAAACCGAAGCGCAAAGGTAGAATGCTGTGAAGTGTCCTGCCTGTGAAAAAAAATGAACCTGCAAAAAAAGAAAATGAAACTTCAATTTCGGAGGTTCAGCTGATCAGACTCCCTACCGATCGAGCCAGTTTTTTACCATGGTAGCCTTTTCGCGGCTTACCACTATTCGCTCCGGTGTTTTCAGTCCGGGAACGAGTTTTATAATCAGTTTGCTGTTGAAGTAGTTTTCCACCCTGTCAATGGCATTCAGGTTGATGATAAATTGCCGGTTCATGCGCAGAAAATCATCGGGATTCAATTCCTCTTCCAGATCCGAAAGCGTCCAGTCGATAATGTGCTGCCTGTTTTTGAAGGTAACCGCCATGGTTATTTTGTCTTCCACCATGAAGAATGCAATGTCTTCCACGGGAATTTGTTTGTACGCATCGGCTTTGGCAACCAGGAAGCGTTTCCGGAATCTGTTTTGATGGCGGGTGACTTCCTCGGCCAGTCTGGAATAATCTATCAGTTTGGGCGATGCTATCTGCTGGTCGATAGCCAAAGATGCTTTCTCTAATTTTGCAAATACCTTTTTCAGATCCTCTGTTTTGATGGGTTTCAGCAGATAGGCAACGCTGTTGACATCGAATGCTTCGATGGCATACTCGTTGTAAGCAGTGGTGAAAACAATGGCTTTGTTGGAAGCATCTGCCTGGTCAAAAATGGAAAAACAGATGCCGTCGGCCAGCTGGATGTCCATGAAGATGAGCGCAGGCTCCGGGTTGTTTTTGAGCCATTTTACGGTATCCTCCACGGTTCTTAACTCATCATCTACCGTGATGTCGGGACGCAGGTTTTCTATTTGTTTCCTCAGTGCCCTGGACAACAGGGGCTCGTCTTCTACAATGAGTGCTTTATAGTTCATGATGTTGGCTGTTTTGAATTAATGGGATAGAGACACTGAATGTTTCATTGGTTTGGAGGACTTCCACGCTGCCTTTCAATCCCAGGTACTGATATCTTTTCTTGAGGTTCGACAGGCCGGTATTGGTGGAATAGGTCGAATTTCTGGGTTGATAGTTATTGGAGACGGTCAACCTGTTGTTCCGGGTGTAAATTTCCAGATTCAGAGGCCTGGCTTCGGTGGCCAGATTGTGTTTGATGGCATTTTCTACCAGGTACTGTAAACTCAGCGGAGGCAAAAGTTTATTCAGTGCATCTTGTTCTACTGCAATGTTGTAAATAAAACCTTCGCCCAGTCGCTCCTTATGGAGCGTGATGTAGGCGCGGATGAACTCCAGCTCCTCCTCCAGCGGGGTCAGCCGTGAATTTGTACTTTTTAATACATATCGGTAGACATCCGTGAATTTTTCGGTGAATGTGAGGGCTTTGTCGGGGTTTTCCGGAATGATTGCCATCAGGGTACTCAGGTTATTGAACAAAAAATGGGGGTTCAACTGATCCTGCAGGGCAAAATAATCCAATCTTAGTTTTTCCTGTCGGAGCTTTTCATTTTCCAGAATAAAATATTTGAGGGAATTGTGGTAGTTGTTTGCCACCAACGCTGCCACAAAGATGGTAACAAAGAGAACCAGAATGGTGATGCCCAAAGCAAAGGAATCCGGATCT
>DHQK01000290.1:0-6398 GCA_002411085.1 Marinilabilia sp. UBA5340
ATGTCAAACACTTAATTATGAAGTAAATGTTGCGTATGGGAAATGTATGTTGTAAATGGGAAGGTGGCAGTTCAGAAATAACTTTTATCTCATTCGATTTTCGGTTTGAGGTATTTTTTTATCTATTTTGCCGGACATCAGCGTTTATTGAGCTTGATCGCCTATCACTACCTCTTCCAGGTGTTTAATAATCTGCATATCCAAAGAGCGTGATATGGGGATTTTAGTATCCGAATGGGACAGTTTTAGATATTGTTGCCTTGAATTGCCTGTGATTGACTGGATGTGCTCTGTGTTTATGATATACGAACGGTGACAGCGTACAAATTGGGGATGACTGTTCAGTTCTTGTTCTATTGATTTTAAGGTGCTTCGGGTTAATGTTTTCGACTCTTTGCCTTCAATGAATTGCACAAACTCCTGATAAACATTTTCAGAAGAGATATACATCACATTTGCCAGATTGATTTTCTTGCCTTCAATGGTGAAAGAATTCTGGGTTGTATCTGTTAAGGGGGCGTTTTTTGTCTTTTGTTTTTCTTGCGCGTTCTTTTGGTTGATTAATTGATTAAAGTCATTGATCATCTTGTTTTTAACCAGGTCGAAGCTCTGGCGGTATTTGACTAATAATTCCAATGTATTGACGATGAATTGACCTGAAATCAGGGTTAAGGACACCATTAAGATGTTGTCAAATTCAGTGCTCGTAAAGCGGAATATTAAAGCCAATGTGGTTAACACAGCGCTATTAATAAAGATGATCGTAAGTCGCCAAAATAAAACCCTCGAAAAAGATATCTCTTTATGTTTGAACTTGTAACGATGATATGGCCAATGACTAATGAAATAAATAATATATGTGATGAATATCCAGAGGATAAGGTTTGTTGAGGAAGCCTGCATGTTGAGAATGAATAGCGAGGAAAGTGCTATTACGGCAGCAAACAGGGCTGCGATGAGCATTTGAAAGGCTGTGCCGGGTGCTTCTGTGGGGATAGAAAAATGGTGAAATTTCACCTGCCTTGAACGCTTTTTTTCATCGCCCAGACCATGATTGCAAAAATTGTATAACATTTTTCCCTGGTAAAACCAGAAAACTAAGAATAGTAAAGCTGTAACAACAGCAAAGAAACTTAGAATCACAATTTTCTTAACCATTGCTTTTCGTTCTTCTAAAAGTTGAACCAGTTCACCTGATTTCTCATTTAATTCTTCATTTTTCATTACCTGGGAGAGTACCTGGTCTAATCCCAGAAGCTTTAAACTGTCTTTTAGCTGGGCATATTGCTGATAGTAGCTGTAAGCCTTGTGATAATTTTTCTTAAGTTCATATAAATGGGCCAAACCTTTCAGCGTTTCTAATTCATCACTACTCCAGTTATTTTGGCGCACCACATCAAGTGATTTTTGATAATAGTATTCCGCTTTCTGGTAATTTTTCTGACTAATACATACTTCTGCCAATAATCGGAAGTTATTATCCAAAGCCTCATTTTGCCGGCACGAATCGATATAATTTTCGGCCTGATTGAAATAGTACTGTGTTGAATCTTCATTTCCAAGTTTGTTGAAGGCAGCTGTTAATTTCATCAATATCCGATTCTTGTCACAATTATCCCCTTCTTGCTGTATTAAGCTATAACATTTTTTATATCGAGAAAGTGCTGATTCATAATCTCCAAGGGATTGATAAGCATTTCCAAAACATTCGAGAAATGCGCAGTAGAGAAATGATGTTGTGAGCTGTGGATTATCAGCGATGGTTTTGAAAATTTGGATGGCTTTTTGAGGATTGCCGGTTTTGAGATAGAGGTTTCCTATTTGATAAGAAATTTGAATGATTGCAGCGCTGTGCCCAAGTTCTTGATACATGGCTTTGGCTTTCGTCAAATCTGTGATGGCCGCTTGATCCTTATTGAGTTCCATCTTTAAATAACCGCTTTGAAAATAGCAGGTGGCTACTCCTAAAGACATATTATGTTCTGTGGCAACGAGCCGGGCTGAATCGATGTATGCAAATGCCATCTGGTCATTTTTACTGTCTGGAAAGGCATTAAAGTACATGGAATATTTTAGATATGCCCTCCATAGATGGCCATAGTCCTTGATTTGCTTTGAGTGATTAACAGCCAGTGAAGCATAATGCCGGAGAGAGTCTTTATTGATATAGATGTAGTGATGAGCCAGTTGAATTTCCACCGGTATTTGTTCTGAAATAACAGTGGTGGAATTTAATTCATGCCTTAGACTATCAAATACTGCGCGTTCTGCTTGCGTCTGGAAGCAAAGCGTTAGTAAGATCCAGATAATCATTGTTTTGGCTATGGGGATGTCGTGCAAGGCTAAAGGGTTTATTATATTATGAGAGTATCACTAAACCGAAAAAAATTAATGCGATATTACTTTTGATTTGTAACTGATTTATAAAAAGTGATACGGGTTAAAAACAAATATAGCTTCTTTATTGATAAAAATGACGTATGAGGCAGATCTGTTATAATAAGTTGCCGTATTTTTTTCGAGGAATAGTAATAGAAGATATTCTTTGTGTTACGGGGATGGGACCAGGTGGTTTTGCTAATGTGTGGTTGTCAGTTTTTTATTGTTATAGTTGGCTGTAGTTTAATTTTGCTTTGTTAATTTCCATAAAACAAATACTGTCACCCCTCCCGGGGCTTTGGCTGTTGATTTCCTGAGTTCCGTATTACCATACTGTCGCCCCTGCCGGGGCTTTATTCTAAAAGCTATTGTAAACTATAGCCTAATGTTTTTTAATTAGACATGCTACTATAAACTAAAGGCTTATAGTTGTACAACAAAACAGCCGGGAAATACTTTTTGCAATCGCTTTTGGTGTATGCCGGCTTTTTCTTTGGTTGGTTCTACCCCCACAATCAACCTGTTGACTACTTTGCCCTTAACGCGGGCAACCCGCACATAAATGTCACCATGTATTTCTTTTTTTATCTGATCGGAAAGTTGTATGAGGTTGTCCATCTGACTGAAGCTTGCGATTTGTACTCCATAGCCGCTCAGAAGTTTGGAATTTACATCTATTTGGTAATATTCGTTGTGAAGAGAATGCTGTGTTTTTCCTTTTTGTTTGGAGCTGGTTTGCTCAACTTTTACTTTCACCAGCCCGTCACGTATGGCATCAATTTTAATGGCTGCGCTTTTTGAAAGGTCAATAATGCGACCTTTGACAAAGGGGCCACGGTCATTGACGCGGACGATTACCGATTTCCCGTTTTTAAGATTCGTTACTTTGAGCATGGTTCCAAAAGGAAGGGTTGGATGGGCAGCAGTAAGTTTGGAGTGACTGTATATTTCCCCGCTGGCCGTTTTCCGGCCGTCAAATTTATCGGCATAATAAGAGGCCAACCCTGTAGCAGAGTATTGCTGGGCCGTGATGCCGGAAATTAGACCAAGCATCAATATTAAAGTCAGAATGTATTTCTTCATTGGTAGGGATGGTTTTTGGGGCTTTATTCATTTTTAGATTTGTCTGTATCCGGAGTATTCTATTGACTATTAACTACTAACTATTTTTCTCAAATTACTTCCACATCCGATTCATGAATCCAACCCTCACTTCCGTCCTGTAATTTGATGTTCCACCATTCGCCCAGTTTTGAAAGCAGCTGAATCTTGGTTCCCTCATGCAATACAAAAAGGTTGGTACCACTCTGGTCGGGTGAACTTTTAATGTTGACGGTAGGCGTAAAAATGATGGCGTGTGAGCGTTCCACCAGTTTTGTTTTCTGATGGGATGAAAAACCATAGAAGACTCCCGAGGTCATTAAAAATAGTATAGCCATAAAAAAACCAACTTTTTTTAATGTTACCTGACGTCCAAAGAAGTAAAAGCCCAAAGCTGAAAGAAATAAGACAAATGCAACAATAGAATAGAGGGCCCATCCGTCCGAATCATTCAGGTTACGTATGTCCTGAAACCATTTGGTAAGGAAGAAGGTTCCCACCGGTTCTATTTCATCAGCTGTCTGACTGTAAGCTAGTTCCAGATTGTAGCGAATATCATTGTTCTGAGGGGCTAGCAGTAACGCCCGCTCATAATGAAGAATAGCCTCGGGAAGCTGGCCGTTTTTATAGTAAGCATTGCCCAGGTTATAATATAGTGTTGCACTTTCCAGGCCCGATTGCAGAACGCTCTGATAAGTATCCACGGCCTCCTGGAAATTTCCCTCTGCATAAAGCTGGTTTCCTTTTTCTAATCTGCTGTCTTGAGCAAACAGACTGATACTCCAAATGAATGTAAGTGTGAGTATGAATATCCTTGTCTTCATTGTATTTCTTTTTTTACAAAAGTTGTGCTTCTGGTATTTACCGCAAAAAGTAACTGTAAAATCAGGAGATCTTTCGCTTCTTCAGGTTGCTTTCCAGTTTGCTGATTACCTCAATGGCCGACTGATATAGTCCTTCTTTTTTGCTTGCCTCGCCTGCCGGGGCATATCGGGCATATTCACAGGTGTCAAGTATCTCAATCAGTTTTTCGGTGTTGTCTGATTGGGCTCCGTTGGTTTCCAACTCCTGACGAATGTTGTCCAGATTCAAATCGGCCAGGGGAATGCTCAACTTGTCACTGATATATCCCCAAAGACCTTTGGAAAGCTCCTCATAAAAGGCCTCATTATTGCCTGATTTCAGATGATGTGCAGCCTTTTTCAAACGCTTACGTGCCATTTTGTTGGCCTGTTTGGTTTTCTTTAGGGAAAGATTGGCATTTTCCTTAATCTTTTGGCGGTATATAAGTGAAATAGCAATGAATAATAATAGTGGAATAAGATAGCCAAGAATGAATTTCCATGAACCAAAAAAGAAAGTATTGACCGGTTGCAATTTGCTTTCTTCGGTTTTGATGTATCGGATATCTTTGCCCACAAATTTTACACTTTCCCGATTGGCAGCTCCCGGGCCTCTGGCTTGCTCTGTGCCTGTGGTCGCTTCCTGACCGTTGGATGCTACCTGAATAGAGATGTTTTGGCTGCTAAGTGTGCGATATTGTCCCAGATCTGGGTCGAAATAAACATACTCCACCGGTGGAATTTCAAAAGTTCCTGCATGCCTTGGTATTATTAGTTGTTCATAGGCCTTGGAGCCTTTATGGCCTCGCGCTGTGATACTGAGATTACTAGTGCTGTTTGGATCAAAAACATCAAAATCCGGAGGAATATTGATTTCGGGTTCTCCGGCCATTTTGAGGTTCCCGATACCAGAGATCACTGTTTTAACAGTAATTCCGTCATTTACATTAGCCTTATTTTTTGTCAGGGAAACATCGAGATCCACATTCCCTACAACACCAGAAAAATTATCAGGTTGTGGAGAGGGCAGGGGATTTACATTTAATGTCACACCTTTGGAGGTCACGGTGCGGCGCACAGTTCGATGTGTGTCAAAGAAATTATCGAAAATATTATTTGATTGGCGGGTTTGCCGTATTCGTACCAAAAATTCAATAGAAACAGGTTCAATCTTCAATAGACCTGATGTTTGCGGAAAAATGACTTTCTGGTTGTAGGTTCCTACCCTATAGGTGCGGCCGTTAATGTTTTCAAGTGACCATTCAATATTCCCTTCTCCTGTGATGTCTTCGGCTATGAAATTGCGAAATGTGGGATGTTGAATATCTGAAATGCCTTCAAGATTTACCCGTGTATATATTTTTGTTGTCAGAAGTATCGGTTGGTTTTGGTAAACACGGGTTTTATTGGCCGTCATGGTGATATACAGGTCATCATCCCCAATGGCTCCACTCTCATTGTTTGTACTTCCGGGTGTTTGAACGGGTTCCTGACCTGCTTCCACCACGTTTATCTCCAAACTGTTGGATTTATATTTTTTGTCATCCACTTCGATGGTGGCCGCAGGAATGGTGAATGTTCCCTGTGCATTGGCTTTCAGAATGTAAGTATAGGTATATTCCTCTTCACGACTCACCTTTCCGTTGATGATCTGAACCTGGGATCGCTGGGATGTGGTGGGGCCCATCAATACATCGAAATTGTCCAGCTCAGGGAGCAATAAATTGCTGCCGGATTTGTTGACGCGATAGACGAGTTGAAACCGTCGGCCTTCTTCCACCGAATTGGGCCCGGTGGCTTTAAATTCCACGTCCTGGGCCGGCAAGGCAAACGGAATCAATAATAATATGAATAAGAAATATGACTTCATTTTTGTGCTTTCTCTTTGTTTCGACTGTCAATAAAATATTTTATTAAACCTTACCAGTTCTTTTCAATCTGTCTTTGCTGAGCTTTTTTCGCCTTTCTTAATTTTTCCTGCAACTCTTTTTCATCTTCTTCGAGCGACTGCAGGATACGTTCAGCATTCTCTTTAGAAATACCCTGCTGCTGTTGCTGTTGCTGTTGCTGCTGTTG
>DHQK01000290.1:6588-8195 GCA_002411085.1 Marinilabilia sp. UBA5340
TGCTCTTCTTTTTGTTGTTTCTGTTGTTGTTCCTGCTCCTGCTCTTTTTTATCCTGCTGCTCTTCTTTGTCTTGCTCCTTGTTTTGTTGTTGTTCCTGCAGCATTTTTTGGGCCACAATCAGGTTGTATCGGGTCTCATCATCCAGTGGATCATTTCGCAGAGCTTGTTTGTAGGCCTCGATACTTTTTTCCAATTCCTGCTTGGCAAAAAAGCCATTCCCGATATTGTGATAGATATCGGATAACTGTTGCTTGTCATCTGTGCTTTCTGTCAATGCCTGAAATTGTTCAATGGCTTCATCTACTTTTTCCTGCTTAAACAGCGCATCCCCCAGATTAAAGCGTCCTTCAAGACTCTCGGGCTTTTTTTCCAGCGCTTTCCGATATTCCACTTCCGATTCTACATATTTCTCATTTTCGAAGAAATCATTACCCTCACGGATAAATCGTCTTTCGTTCTGAGCAGAAGCAGTGGTTGCTGTTCCCGCTAAAATAACTAAAACCATGAAGAAATATCTCAATTGCATAGCAAATCTCCTTTTTATCGTCAAAATGATTTGTCTTCTACTGTTAATCCTCTGTGAAGAGGTCAATTTTATTCAATAATTTGTTTTTGCGCTCCAGAATAATAAATTCAACGATGAGAATCAGCAGGGCCAGAGCAACCAGATATTGAAATTGGTCATCGTAATCGGAATATACTTTTGATTCCATCTCGCTTTTCTCCAATTCTCCCAATTCGTCAATCAGGTCATTTATGCCCCGCCGGATATTGTTGGCTGCAATGTATTCCCCGTTTCCTGCTTCCGATATCTGACGCATCAAATCTGCATTCATTTTGGTGATGACAACATTGCCGGACCTGTCCTTCAGGAAATTGGTTTTGTTTCCGGGACTCACCGGAATAGG
Source organism: Marinilabilia sp. UBA5340 (assembly GCA_002411085.1). GTDB lineage: Bacteria > Bacteroidota > Bacteroidia > Bacteroidales > Marinilabiliaceae > Marinilabilia. Next base: position 7,498 of record DHQK01000290.1, read on the forward strand.
CGCACCATCAGGACTTCCCATACCTACTGTATATACTTTTATTCCTTTTTCCAGTGCTTCTTTGGCAGCCTCAATGGCATCATCCTGATGGTTCTCGCCATCTGTGATCAACACAATGGCGCGGTTGATGTCTTCCTGTTGGCTAAAGGAGTTGGTTGCCAGTCGGATGGCTGATCCGATAGCGGTTCCTTGTGTTGGTACAATATCGGTATTGATACTGGAAAGAAACAGTCTTGCAGAAGCATAATCTGTGGTGATGGGCAATTGCACATAAGCTTCTCCTGCAAAAACAATCAGTCCTATACGGTCATTGATCAGGCGGCCTGTTAATCGCTCAATCGCTAGTTTAGCCCGGTCGAGCCGGCTGGGCTCCACATCAGTAGCATTCATACTGTTGGATACATCCAGTGCAATGATCAGCTCAATGCCTTTTCTTTTGACGGTTTCCAGTTTGGTGCCAAATTGTGGAGATGCCAACGTGATAACTACTGCAGCAACGGCCATCAGTAGTAAGTAAAACTTCACTGCAGGCCTTACAAATGACACGTCCGGCATCAGGTGGCTCAGCAAATCCATATTGCCAAATTTTTTCAACTTCTTTTTTCGTTGATGCTGAAAATATAATTGCATAAATGCAAGTACTGGTATTAAAACCAGTAAATACAAATATTCCGGATGTCCAAATCGAAACATATTAT
>DHQK01000217.1 GCA_002411085.1 Marinilabilia sp. UBA5340
TCAGAATGACATCAAAATTGAACTTTTGGGGCAGCCTCTTTCATCCGGATGTTTTTGAAATTTAGTTCGGCTTTTTAGGGTGTTGGGTGAAAAGCCTCCACAATGTGTTCCATTTCCCAGGCTTCTTCGTTTTTTTTGGGCAGCCAACATATCAGGTCGAACCGGGTTTCGCAGTCCAGTTCGTTTTGCATGATGTAGGCTTCTGCGGCATGGACTATCGCGTTTATTTTTGCAGGAGTTAGGCTGTTTCGGGGGTGTTCGTGGTAGTCGGAATCCCGGGTGCGCACTTCCACAATCACCAATACTTTGTCATCCCAGGCAATAATGTCTATCTCTTTATGACCGAACCGGTAATTTCTGGCTACCAGCCGGTATCCCTGGTCTAGCAGATAAGAGGCTGCTTTGTCTTCTCCTTTTTGTCCTAATTTATTGTGTTGGGCCATGATTAATGTGTTGTGGTGAGACTTTAAGTCCAAAGAAGCATGCCGCCTTCTTCATTGACCTGCAGGTGTGTTTGAGCACCCATCAGCAAGGGTTCGTTGACTGGAGCATGGCCTGAAGGGAAATTAAACAAAACCGGATAATCATAATGCTCTACCGCCTCCCGGATGATTTCATTGGCCGATTTTCCAAAAGGGGTCGGATTGTCGTTCATCTCGGTGAGCTGGCCCACAATTAGTCCGGCAAGACCTTCCAGTTTGCCTGCCATTTTAAGGTTTTGCATCATTCTGTCAAGATGATACAGTTTCTCCCCAACCTCTTCGATAAAAAGGATTTTCCCATGTGGTTCAAACTGATATTTGGTGCCACTGAGCATGCACAAAAGTGAGAGATTTCCTCCTGTCAGTTGTCCTCCTGCAGTACCGAAACGGTTGAGTGGATGTGGGGTAGTTCGGTAGGTTACATCGTGTCCCTGCAGCAAGTCAAGCAGGTGAAGGAAATCCTGTTGAGTGTCAGTTTCAGGTTTTATGTTGACAGGCATGGGACCATGAACGGATGCAACATTGAAGTTGTTTTGCAGTGCTGCATGAAATACCGTGATGTCGCTGAAACCAACCAGCCACTTTGGCTTAGCGGGCATGCGCGAAAAATCCAGTTGTTGGATAATTCTGGAAGATCCATATCCTCCCCGGCAGCACCAAATCACGTCTAACTCCGGATGATCGATGAATGTTTGAAGATCCTCAGCGCGTTGTTCATCGGTTCCTGCAAACTGGTAATATTCCCCGGTTGCATATTTGGCACGAATGCTTCTGAAACCCTGACTGTTTAGGAAATGTTCTGCATTTTCCACTGCTTTGGCTTCAATCTTTCCTGCGGGAGACACCAGTCCGAAGAGGGCGCCCTTTTTTATCAGGGGAGGAATTGCTGTTGACATATCTTACTGCTTTGAGTACAAGATTTTAACATCTTTGGTTATCTTTGTGAAGATAAATAAAACCTTTCAAAAGTATTTGCTCTTGTTGGGTTTTGGAGAGAAAGTTACGATTTAAAATATTTATTTTCAAGAAAATACATATATCAGAGATTCGAGCTATTATGAGTAATTTTAAAAGAACACTTGTTACCACAGCCCTGCCTTATGCCAATGGTCCTGTTCATATCGGGCACCTGGCCGGGGTGTATGTTCCTGCCGATATTTACGTCAGATATTTGAGGATGAAGGGGGAGGATGTGTTGCATATCGGTGGTTCAGATGAGCATGGAGTGCCCATTACGCTGAAAGCCAGAAATGAAGGGGTGACTCCGCAGGATATTGTGGACAAGTATCATCATTTGATAAAAGATTCTTTTGAGAAATTTGGGATCAGTTTCGATATTTATTCACGTACCACCAGTGAAATGCACCATAAAACTGCTTCCGAGTTTTTCAGGAAACTTTATGACAACGGTGCCTTTATTGAAAAGGAAACAGATCAGTATTACGATGAGGAAGCGAAACAGTTTTTGGCCGATCGATATATTACGGGAACCTGTCCGCATTGTAACAGTACTGGTGCTTATGGCGACCAGTGTGAGAGTTGTGGTACATCCCTTAATGCCACAGATCTGATTAATCCTAAATCTATGATATCGGGAAGTACCCCGGTGATGAAAAAAACAAAACACTGGTATTTGCCGCTTGATCAGCATCAGGAGTTTCTGGAAAAATGGATTTTGAAAGAACATCAGGAGTGGAAACCTAATGTTTACGGACAATGTAAGTCGTGGCTCGATCTTGGATTGCAACCCCGCGCCGTAAGTCGGGACCTTGGCTGGGGTGTTCCCGTTCCGGTAGAAGGTGGGGAAGGTAAAGTGCTTTACGTATGGTTTGATGCACCGATCGGTTATATCTCTGCCACTCGCGAACTAACCCCCGATTGGGAAAAATACTGGAAAGATCCTGAAACACGACTGATTCATTTTATCGGTAAAGACAATATTGTCTTTCACTGTATTGTTTTTCCTTCTATGCTCAAGGCTGAGGGTTCTTTTAATTTACCCGACAATGTGCCCGCCAATGAATTTCTGAATCTGGAAGGTGATAAAATTTCCACTTCCCGTAACTGGGCTGTCTGGTTGCATGAATACCTGGAAGACTTTAAGGATAAGCAGGATGTTTTGCGATATGTGCTTACGGCTAATGCGCCTGAGACCAAAGACAATGATTTTACCTGGCGTGATTTTCAGGCCCGAAACAATAATGAGTTGGTGGCTATTCTTGGTAATTTTGTGAATCGCGCAGTGGTGCTTACTCACAAGTATTACGATGGAGCAGTGCCCCTTATCGGAAAAACCGAGCCCTTTGACGTAGAAACCATGGAAGAGATTCCTGCACTGGTCAGTCGTATTGAGAAAAGTCTGGATAATTTTAAATTCAGAGAGGCAGTTCGTGAAGCGATGAATCTTGCCCGTTTAGGAAATAAATATTTAGCTGATACAGAGCCATGGAAGCTTCAAAAAACCAATCCTGAGCGAGTAAAAACCATTATGAATATTTCCTTGCAGATTACAGCTAATCTTGCGTTGGTTATGGAGCCTTTCCTGCCTTTTACCGCAAAAGCCATGCGTGATATGCTGGGGATGGAAGATGCTTCCTGGGATCAATGTGGAAAAACCGAGCTTTTGCGTGCCTCTCATAAAATTAATGAAGGCAGGTTACTGTTTGAGAAAATTGAGGATGCTCAAATCCAGGCGCAACTCGATCGTTTGGCAAATACCAAGAGTAGTAACGAAGCCGAAAACAAAGAAGCTACTCCTGCCAAAGCAGATATCACTTTCGATGATTTTATGAAGATGGATATGCGTGTAGGTACCATTCTGGAAGCAGAGAAGGTACCGAAAACGAAGAAGCTTCTTAAGATCAAAGTGGATACAGGAATTGATAAACGAATTGTAGTTTCCGGTATTGCTGAGTTTTTTGAGCCTGAAGATATTGTCGGACGTCAGGTTTCTATTTTGGTTAACCTGGCTGCCCGTAAAATAAAAGGAATCGAATCGCAGGGGATGATTCTGATGGCGGAGGATGCTGACGGACGACTTGATTTTGTTGCTCCCGGCTCTAAAATTAAACCAGGATCAGAGATCAGATAAAACAAAAAAGCCGCTTACTCAAGCGGCTTTTTTACTTTATTTTGGAACCGGTTATTCTTTCAATAACCAAACATTCTTATATGTTTCGTTTTTGCGTAGCGAAAAAAGTTTCTGTTGTGCTTCATCTCTGTTGGCAAATGAGTATAAAGCAACCCTGAAACGACCATTCTCTGAATGCAGCAGGTTCGCCTCAGAAAAACCATCACTTTTAAAGGCATTCAGTGTCTGGTTTGCGGGGGCTTCATGTTTAAAACTTGCTGCAATCAGATGAAATTTTAAATCAGATGTAGCTTGGAGATTCCCCTGAGTTTCTATTGGTTGAGATTTCTTTTCGGCTTCAATGATTAAGGCATTGTCTTCTGCTGCTTCATTGGCCTGGAGGGATGAAACTTCCTTTTTGCTGTTTTCCGCGAATGCCGATAACATGTTTGATGTTTCTACCTTTTGGTGTTCAGGCATATCCAGGCTTGGCGAGAACAGCAGTAACCCGGCAATCATTGCGGCTACAGATGTCCAGTATCGAGGAGAGCGACTTTGCAGTAAACGTCGAACCGGCTCCTCGTTTTTACGAGCAATGGAAGCATTGTTGTGCAGAGGCTCGAAATGAAATTCATCCAATCCAAAGGCATCCGGAAGAAATTGATTGCGTTCGTTGGGGGTAAACTGGAAATTGCCCAATGCATCTTTCCTGAAAGCACCAATGCCATTTAGTTCTATGGGGGCGCCCAAATCAATCCGTTGCTTAAGTGTCTTGACATAAACATTGATTAGTTCTGAGCTTTCTTCCCAGGTTTTTCCTTCCCGTTTGATGATATGGTTAATCAGCAGACCATCATTGTGCGACAGACTGCGGTTGAAACCAATTTCTTTTGCGGGTGGCAGGAAGAGGTTTCGATCTTCGATGGCCGTTGCAGCTTTGTAATTGGCTACAAAACCACCCAGTCCCGGCACGATAACGCAATCGTGCAGACATAATAAATCTGATATGTGCTTTTCTATGCTTGCCATATTGCAAATTTAAACAAATTATACGCGATGTGCATATTTTTGTTTTTAACACCTGTTGAAAAGGTGTTGAAAACTTTGCAGGCTCTTTTTTACCTCTGAGCCTTGATGTTTCGTTTCAAATTCAGATTCACACATTTATTATCGTGATTTGATTTGCTTTTGTTAATTTTACCAGCTTAAAGGAACCAAGAATTATTTAAAAGTCTTATGAACAAACAGATTTTGGTGACCGGTGGAACCGGCTATATTGGCTCGCATACTGTGGTAGAGCTTCAAAATGAAGGTTTTGATGTGATTATAGTGGACGATCTGTCCAACTCAAGCATTGAAGTGCTTGACGCTATTGAAAAAATTACCGGAAAAAGACCGGCTTTTGAAAGGTTTAATTTGGCTGACAGGGAAAAGACCGGTGCGTTTTTTGAAAATCATCAAAATATCGATGCGATTATTCATTTTGCTGCTTTTAAGGCTGTGGGAGAATCAGTGGAGAAGCCGTTGGAATACTACCGTAACAACCTGGTGTCACTGATGAATCTGTTGGAAAACATGAAAAAGCACCAGGTTCCCAATATGGTATTCAGTTCCAGTTGCACCGTCTACGGACAACCCGAGCTTCTTCCGGTCACAGAATCTACGCCTCGTAAACCGGCTGAATCGCCTTATGGAAATACCAAAGCTGTATCTGAAGACATTATGCGCGATTTCAGTAATGCCAACGAGAATATCAACTGTATTGCACTTCGTTATTTTAATCCTATCGGTGCCCATCCTTCAGCTTTGATTGGAGAACTTCCGGTGGGAATCCCAAACAATCTGGTCCCATTTATTACCCAAACAGCTGCAGGATTGCGAGATGAACTCAAAATTTTCGGTGATGATTATGATACCCCTGACGGAACAGCTGTTCGCGATTACATCAATGTGGTAGACCTGGCCAAAGCACATGTTGTTGCCATCAACCGATTACTGAAAACAAAACAAAAGGCTGCTTATGAGTATTTCAATGTGGGCACCGGAAACGGGTATTCTGTGATGCAGTTGGTCAAAACATTTATAGAGGTGAACGGAGTGGATCTGAAATATCAGATTGTGGGACGTCGGGCCGGAGACATTGAAAAGATATGGGCCGATACCACGTATGCCAACAAAGAACTGGGCTGGGAAGCTGAAAAAACGCTTGAAGAAACGCTTGAAAGTGCCTGGGCCTGGGAAAAAAATGTACGAAATATTAAATAGTCATGGAAAAAACTATCTTAATAACCGGAGGTGCCGGATTTATTGGTTCTCATGTGGTACGTCTCATGGTTCAAAAATATCCCGGTTACCGGATTCTGAATCTTGATGCCCTCACGTATGCCGGAAACCTTGAGAATCTTAAGGATGTGGAGTCGAGCGTCAATTATGAGTTTGTAAAAGCGGATATTACCGATGAAAAGGCCATCAAAAAGGTTTTTGATACCTACAAACCTGATGGTGTTATTCATTTGGCTGCGGAGTCACACGTGGACAGGTCGATTAGTGATCCACTGGCTTTTATCCGATCAAATGTGATAGGGACGGTAAATCTCCTCAATGCAGCCCGCGATCTTTGGGGGGTAAATTCCGAAGGTAAGAGGTTTTATCATATTTCTACGGATGAGGTTTATGGTTCCCTTGGAGCTACCGGGTTTTTCACCGAGGAGACGGCTTATGATCCACGCAGTCCTTATTCGGCCTCAAAGGCCAGTAGTGACCACATGGTAAGAGCATGGCATCATACCTATAATTTACCGGTGGTAATTTCCAATTGTTCCAACAATTACGGGCCCAATCAGTTTCCTGAAAAGTTGATCCCATTGGCTATAAACAATATCAAGCATAATAAGAATATTCCGATCTACGGGAAGGGGGAGAATGTACGTGACTGGCTTTATGTGGAAGATCATGCTGTGGCTATCGACCTGATATTCCATAAAGGTCAAAACGGAGAGACCTATAATATCGGAGGTAACAATGAATGGACCAATATCGACCTGATTCGAAAGCTTTGTGAAGTGATGGATAAAGCCCTTGGGCGCCAGTCCGGGGAGTCTGCAAAGCTGATCACTTTCGTGAAAGACCGTGCCGGACATGACAAACGGTACGCGATTGATTCAGGGAAATTAATGAAGGAACTGGGTTGGGAGCCATCACTTCAGTTCGAAGAAGGTATCGAAAAAACAGTTGACTGGTATCTTGGAAATGAGGATTGGCTAAAGAATGTGCTATCCGGGGATTATTCCAATTACTATGCTCAACAATATGATGGAAGGTGATTTCTGAAATATTTTAACTCCACATTGTGGAAAAAAAGACGACTTTTTTTTCATAAGTCGTCTTTTTTTGTTTGGGTTTAAACAATAGTTATTCCACTGTAACTGATTTTGCCAAATTCCTGGGTTGATCCACATTGCAGCCACGCATCACTGCTATCTGGTAAGAGATTATTTGCATTGGCACTACAGCCAACAACGGGGAAAGCGCTCTGTGACATTTCGGAATTTCGATTACATCATCAGCAATTTTTCGAAGCGTCTTTTCTCCTTCGGTAACGATGGCTACCACTTTCCCATTTCGGGCTTTTACCTCCTGTATGTTACTAACGATTTTTTCATAAGAATCATCTTTGATGGCAAGTACAAAAACCGGCATGTTTTCATCGATAAGTGCAATGGGGCCGTGTTTCATCTCTGCCGCCGGATAACCCTCAGCATGAATGTAGGAGATTTCTTTGAGTTTCAATGCTCCTTCCAGGGCTACAGGGTACAGTACTCCCCGTCCCAGATACAAGGCGTTGGTAACGTTGATGTATTTGTTGGCTACATCTTTGATAAAACCTTCATGTTTCAGTATCTCCCGCATTTTCTCGGGTACCTCAGTCAGTGCTTTCACCATCTGCACATAATCAGAGTCTGCAATGAGCTTTTTACGGTGTCCCAGCAAAAAGGCCATCATGGTGAGTACGGTTATCTGCGCGGTAAATGCTTTTGTGGAAGCCACTCCGATTTCGATTCCTGCGTGGGTGTAAACACCTGCATCTGTCTCGCGTGAAATGGAGGAGCCTGCAACGTTACAAATTCCAAGAATAGTTGCTTCCGATTGTTCCCGAACCATGCGAATGGCCGCCAGTGTATCTGCCGTTTCACCGCTCTGGGAAATGGCAATCACTACATCATCGTCGTACAACAATGGCTTTCTGTATCGGAATTCTGAAGCATATTCTACTTCAACCGGAACGCGTGCATATTCTTCGAAAAGGTATTCACTTACCAGTCCTGCATGCCAGGAGGTACCACAGGCAAGGATGATGATTCTTCGGGCTTCGATAAGTTTGGGCAGTACATCGAAGATTCCTCCCAGAAATATTTTGCTGTGATCCATCGAAATGCGGCCCCTGAAAGTATCTTCGATAGAAGCGGGTTGATCGTGGATCTCTTTTAGCATAAAATGCTCGTAATCTCCCTTGTCGATCTCATCAATACTTAGTTCGATTTTCTGAACCTGCGGTGTCTTGATGTCATTTTTTAGGTTTTTCAGATCAAAATGATCACGATCTACCACCGCGACTTCCTCATCATTGAGAAAAACCACTTTGTCGGTATATTCAATGATAGGGGTAGCATCCGAAGCCATAAAATATTCATTTTCTCCTACACCGATAACCAGCGGACTCCCTTTACGGGCTGCAATCAAGCGGCCTGGTTCATCAGCACAATAGATTACCAGCCCATAAGCGCCAACTACCTTTGTGAGGGCAAGTCTTACCGCCAGTTCGGCTGATACTTTCTGTTCTATATAAATATTTTCGATGAGGTTGGCCAGCACTTCCGTATCAGTTTCGCTTTTGAAGCTGTATCCCCGGTTAGTGAGTTCTTTTTTCAGATGGCTGTAGTTTTCAATAATCCCGTTGTGAACCAATACGAATTTCCCGTTCTCCGATTCATGGGGGTGGGCATTGGTATCATTGGGTTCTCCATGCGTGGCCCATCGGGTATGTCCAATACCTATAGAACCTGATATTTCCTTGCCCTTCACTAAGCTTTCCAGATCTTTGACTTTTCCTTTGCATTTGTAGAGATGGGTATCTTCATTCATTAATGCAATTCCGGCCGAGTCATATCCTCTGTATTCCAGGCGCTGAAGACCTTTAATCAAAATTGGATAAGCGGTTCTTTCTCCTACATAAGCTACTATTCCACACATATTCTGTTGGTTATTTTTGTTTCTCCTGAACAAATATATTTAGTCAGGTTATAAACGGTTTATTTTTTCTTTAATTCTTTCTGCAAGATGCTGTTTTTTTTCAATATGTTCAAATATATCACAAACGGCCGGGTGTTTTTCAAAAGCTCCTCTTACCTGCTCAAAGTCTGTATTTCGGGCATCGTCTTCACCGTCCATACCAAAACCTGTCTGTGCTTTGAGGGTGAATTCTTTTTTTGCATCGGCAAGCATCATCTTATCCAAAGTGATTACGGCCTCTTTCCATTGATCAATAAAACTTAGCAGTGCAGATTTGGTGATTGTGGATAAATCAATGTTCAATTCTTCTTTAAAAACTTTTACACTCCAGCTCCATACCCAGTTGTAGTAATGCTCGTGCCACCGTTTATAGATGGTTTGAAGTTCATTAAAAGACTGAATGGATCCTTCCTCAATCTGATCAATCAATAGAAGTACCTCTTTCTTAGGAACCACCAGGCCTGCCATATCCACCCATTCGCCAGTTCCTTCTCCGGGTTGGGATTTCAGGGTATCCTGAAGCTCCCTCAGGTTAGAATAATTGCCAGGTTCTAATTTTTTCAATAAGCCGTTACCCAGAAATTTTATGATCCCGGTATTGTATAGCTGTATTCCTCTGTCAAGCGCTTTTCCTTCAATTTTTACACTGTTGTACATAAAATACTCCGAAGTTATCCCCGAAGTGTCTTTAAGGTTGATCAAAGTGTGTTTGCCTTTAATCATTTTCTCTACCGAGTAGGGGCTTAACAGATTGAAGGTGATGAAGTCAAGCTGCCTGGGATCTTTCCTTTTGTCACGGCCGGGCCATTTCCTGGCATCACGCATGGTTCCTACACTGCGTAAGTTAATTCCGGGGGCGAGATAACTCTCATCGTGATTTTCTATCAAATAGGAAAACGGAAAGTTGGAGGTGTCAGGATTTCTGTAATGACGTCCCATTACAAGTGAGAATGGGCCTATTTTGGCTGGCCACAGCATGTATGAATCACTGGTGGTCTTGCTTCCTCTTTCCACTATTCCCTGATGAACCGGTCCCAGTTTGTACATGTGGTTACTTTGGTTGGAGCCACTTCCGGCATTCAGGAACGAATAGTAACCGGCAATCAGGAGTGTTGACTTGTGATGTGAAACGGTGTAAGGTCCCGCAAATATGGAACATGCTTCTCCATGGAAGCCCTGACAGTTGGCAAAAAATACGGAGTTTTCGGCTGAATAGTGCTTTCCAAGAATACACCCCTGCCCAATGAAACATTTGGATATAAGAGTAGCATCGGTCACATCAGCTCCACTTGTGGCAATAAAATCCTCGGCAATTACTCCCGGCCCAAAGTAGGAGGGATGATCCAGAGAGCTGTTAATGGTGCCGTTTACCAAACGATATATTCCTTCCACTGTGGCTCCGGTGCCGATGTTCACATTCAGAATGGTACGGGAGTTTATGATTTTACTATTGCCTGAAACATGCCCTTTGTCCGAACCAATTTTTTTACAATACTGATTGACCATTTGATTCAGCTTTTCTATAAGCACGGGCCGATGCCTGTAGAAAACCATGAGATATGCAGTGTGCGCTGATAATTCGTTAAATATTGCCACTTCCCGGCCTCCTGCTTCATTGAGGACAGCAAGTTTTTCCCCGTTTCCAAAGTAACTTTTTCCTTCGGTGGTGAGTGAGTCCACATTTTCGATGATCACATTGTTCCCAATAGTGTAATTGGCAATCTGATTTCTTACCTGGCTGATGTATACTTCATCACCGATGTCTGAATTGTGAATGGTCGCATAGGAAATTCCGGCATGCTTTTCTACTCCCCCCGGGAATTGAAACTTACGGGAAAAGTTCCCAATGCGGATAGTGCCGCTGAAATTGGTGTGACGGATATGGGCTGGAATGAAGCCGTCTTTTACCTGAACATCGGACCAGTTGGTGCAGGTGCAACCTTGTTTTTCGAGTATTGCAATCTCATCCGGTTTCAAGTTTCTGTATGCTTCCATTTTGCTTTGTTTTATGTTGTAGCGAAGCGTTTTTTTCATTGCTTCACATTACAATCATTGCCATGCACCAGTAGGAAAGAAAACCGGTGATTACAATTTATATTATTGAGTTGCGAAGTTAGAAAGAAAATCTCTTTTTTTCATGAAATTGTTGTAGGCGGTACTATGGCTTTAGAATGGAACAACCTTCATGTAAAAGCGGATGCAATCATCAGTCCATTTTATAATAAAGGCCTGTCCTTTTTTGAGGAACAGGCCTTTATTAAGGATTGAAATCAGTGGATTACAATGTTCCGCTGATCATAAATGTGGCAGCAAACGCCAGGATTGCATACAATTCGGGGAATACGGCGAGAACCAGTGTGCTTCCGAATACATCATGACCAGAACCAATACCGGCGATACCGTTGGCACAAACCTGTCCCTGACGTATTCCGGACAATAATCCAACAATGCCAAGTGCAATACCTGCACCCAGTACCGCTGCTCCCTGAACGGCTGTAATGTCGGGGGTTAAAACTCCGGTTCCTGAGATAACGAAGTAGCCTGCAAATCCGTAAAGTCCCTGCGTTCCGGGAAGTGCACTTAATACCAGGTAGTTGCCGAATGCTTCGCTGTTCTTCTTCATTGCGCCCAGTGCGGCATTTCCGCCATACGATACACCGTAAGCACTACCGGCTCCTGCCAGCGCAATCATAATACCAATGCCTATGTAGGCCAATACAATTGGAGTCATATTATTCTAAATTTTAAGGTTATTATTTTTACTTATTGAACTTTTCGGAAAGGACGGTATTCTTTTCCTCCTCCGATAAATCCTGCATTTTTGTAAAATTCTACGAAAGTCAGACGCAAGGGGTGTACAAAAGATCCCAGCCCTGACATAAAGATATTGATTCCGTGCCCTATCAGCAAGATGATCAGGGTAATTAAAATACCCACTACCGGTACATCTGGTGACAGATCAAATGCTAACTGGTTGAATACCTGTCCAAGAATGGCACTTGCCAGTCCCAAAGCAAATAAACGGATGTAGGAGAGTAAATCTCCAACCACACCGGTTACCATGTTATAGGTATCCCATAATCCGGCACCGATATTCACAAAGATGTTCCGCTTCGGATGGTTGAATACCAATATTCCTAAAGCTGCTAAAACAACAAAAGCGATATGCAATGATCCGAAAAACAGCTCTTCTCCGGGGTTTTGCTGATCCAGATAGTAGAATATCCCGGAAGAAACTATCAGCGTAAACCATCCCCAGGTTGCAAAAGAGTAACCTATTCCGTGCTGAATTATCTGGTTGATGCCTTTCAGTATCATTCCAAACAAGATTTGAATAGCCCCGAAAATGAGCGCCAGATTGAACATCTGGTCATTATCCAGAAATAACGCTTTGGCATCTGCCAAAAATGCTGGTGGATTTTCTACCAGATTCATTCCAAAGAATGTTCCGGTAATTGCCCCAAAAATGACAGTGGCAAGTCCCAGAAACTGAACCAGTGACAGAATTGGACGCATCTTGTTCTCCGCCTTGGGTTTGTATATGGTGGCTGCAAGAACGAGTAAGAGACCGTATCCTGCATCCCCCAGACAGAACCCGAAAAACATCATGAAAAACGGAGCAAAGAAAGGGGTCATATCCAGTTCCACATAGGCCGGCAGTGAGAAAAGCTTGCTTACAGGCTCAAATAACCGTGCAAACCGGTTGTTTTTGAGCATGATTGGTGGCTTTTCATGATTTTTAGCCGGTTCTTTCAGGTAGTAAATTTCCTGGTTGTCCACTTCTTTTTCCAGTGCATTAGTTTTTACTTCAGGCACCCAGGCTTCCACAAGCTTTACGCGTCCTTCAACCTCTTCGTGTGTTTGAAACCTGACATTTAATTCGGAGGCTTTTTCTTCCAATTGATTCAGGTACCTTCTCATTGGAGCAATGCCTCCAGCTGCTATCTGGTTGAGTTCTTTTTCCAGTTTGGATGTGTCTTCCTGTGTAGAAGAAATTTCGTTGCGAACCTCTGCCAGACTGTGCTCAGGCAAGGTGACCTCTTCAACCTCCGAAAATTCATCCGGAAGCTTTTCTGCTTCGGAAGTAGCGATCCAGACAAAAAAGCTGAAACCTTCTTCTTCAGAGATCAATTCCACCGGGTATTTTTCAGTCCAGGAAGCATCAAATTTTGATTCGGCACAAATCAGGTATCTGACAAATATGCCTTCATCTGACAATTCTTGGATGCGGTCTTTTGAAAAATCGCCCCACGGTTCCAGCTGTTTTTCTTCTTTCTGAAGAGATGACAGGAGTTGCCGTTTTTGTTCCAGCTGGCTTTCTATTTGCCCGATTTGGTTCTCCAGCTCTTCACCAGGGGTCTCGCCAATTTGTGCCGGTGCCTCGGTATCTGCATTTTTGTTGCGGGTTTCCAGGCTTTTGATGGTTTTGGACAAATCGCTGATTTTCCTGTAGAGGTTTTGTATCTCCAAAGTGGGCTCTTCCTGATGTTCTACCACATGAGCCACGCCCAGTTCTCTGAGCTTCTCCAGAAACTGGTCGTATTCGGCATGAAAGACCAGAAACGAGTATTTATACATTGGTACTATCATGACGCCACCTCCATGTTCTCTTGCCTTGTTTTAACAATCTTCTGAGCTGCTTTCGAAAGGTTTTCCTCATCTTCAAGGAATCGTTTTATTTTACGGATGGCATCCTGAAACCCCGGAATCTGCACTTTCTCGTAAAGATTCACTTTCTGTGTGGTTTTTTTCCTCGCAAAATCCAGAAGATCCATTTTCCTTTCGAAAACTTCTCTTTCTAAAGCAATCTGCACCAGTTTTTCGAGGATGGCAATTCCATCGGGAAACCAACTTGGCCGCTCAAACATATTGTAGTCACGCACTTCAAAGTTTACTTTCTCCAGAATGGGTGTTTCCACTCCTGCAATTTTCTTTGAAGTAAGCTCCACGCCGCCAATGCTTATCAATGTGGGGTCAAATTCTCCCCACAGACGCATCATGTCATCGTAGAGACTGAGCTCTTCCTTCAGGGCCTTGTCCAGTTCAGCAGCCTTGTCCTTGGCCTTTTTGACCTCCACGCGCAATGCCGACTCTTTATTCTTGAGTGTGGGCAATGCCCGTTCGCGGACTTTTAACTGCTTGGCAAGAGCCTGTTGCGATGTTTTATTGTATTGAAATTTTATGGCCACTTTACTCCTTCTTTCGTTAATAAATGGCTGTGTGCATTTGTTGTTCTTCCGGATATTTCTGACCGGCAGCAAGTGCACTGATCATTCAGCGCTTACTCTTTCCAGTATTTGTCAACCAGCTCTTTTTTGATACCGACCTCTGCTTTGGAGAAATGTTTGGCAAAAAGTTCCCAGCCAATTTCCAGCATGGTATCGGTATTCACGTTGACATCAATGGCCAGCAATTTATCCGAGTAGGATTTGGCAAAGTCAAGAGTACGCTCATCGTAATCGGTAAGGTCAAACCCGTTCTCCAATTTGGTTCGTGCGTTGGCTGCATCAGCATAAAGGCGAACGGCAGCGTTCATCACCTGAGGGTGATCTTCACGGGTTTGCTCTCCAATTACCAGCTGCTTCAGACGCGACAGCGAGCGGAAAGGATCTACAATAACTTTTCCGATGTCTGTATCGCGACGCAGGAATAGCTGCCCTTCGGTAATATAACCAGTGTTATCGGGAATGGCGTGTGTAATGTCTCCACCGGAGAGCGTGGTAACTGCTACAATGGTGATGGAGCCTCCTGATGGAAACTGAACCGCTTTTTCATAAATCCTCGCCAGATCGGAATATAGAGATCCGGGCATACTGTCTTTGGATGGAATCTGATCCATGCGGTTGGATACGATACTTAAGGCATCGGCAAAAAGTGTCATGTCAGTGAGCAAAACCAGTACACTTTCATTCTTGTCTACCGCAAAATACTCTGCGGCTGTAAGTGCCATGTCTGGAACCAACAGGCGTTCCACCGGCGGATCTTCAGTTGTGTTTACAAAACTTACGATGCGATCCAGCGCTCCTGCATTGTCAAATACCTGCTTGAAGAAGAGGTAATCGTCATTGGAAAGTCCCATGCCTCCGAGAATGATTTTATCTGCCTTTGCACGCAGCGCCACATTAGCCATAACCTGGTTGTAGGGCTGATCACTATCTGCAAAAAATGGAATTTTCTGCCCTGATACAAGGCTGTTGTTGAGGTCGATACCCGCGATCCCTGTGGCAATAAGCTGAGAGGGCTGCTCCCGACGAACAGGGTTTACGGAAGGTCCCCCAATTTCGCGAATTTCTCCTTCAATATCCGGACCTCCGTCAATGGGATGTCCATAAGCGTTGAAGAATCGTCCTGCCAGTTCGTCACTTACTTTTACCTGAGGCGGATTGCCCAGAAAGGTGACTTCCGCATTAGTGGGGATACCTTCGGTGCCGGAGAAAACCTGGAGCACAACCTGCTCTCCCATTATTTTTACGACCTGGGCCATGCGGCCATTTACCACCGCCATCTCGTCGTAACCCACATCCTGGGCGGTAAGCGACACGGTGGCTTTGGTGATATTGGTCAGTTTGGTATATACTTTTTGAAATGCCTGACTGCTCATAGTCTGTTTTTTTAATCTGAAACTTTTTTAATTATACAGCTTGCTCTTCTTTAGCTTCCACTGCATGCTCTTTGAGCATCTCTTGCAGTTCTTTTTCGAAACCTTTGAATTTCTCAGATTTAAATTCAGAGTAATTCATTTGTTTGAAATGGTTGATCAGGCGTTTGAAGAAATCACCTACCTGTTCAAAATTCTTAAACTCAAAAGAGGTGTCTACAATACTGAGTACTTTTTCAAGCATGTATTTCTGGCGTTCAAGAGGGGTAGAAGCATCGATCTTGTCGAAAGCGTCTTGCTGAAGTACTACAAAGTCGATTAATTCGGCTTTCCAGAGTCGTTCGTGAAAGTCTATGGGCACTCCGTCATCACCCAGAATATTGATTTGTTCATCAGCTTCTTTACCACTCAGCAAGGTGTCTTTGGCTTTCAATACATTGGCAAGCCAGTTTTCGCCCATGTTTTTTTCGAGTGATTTCTGAAGCTCGGGATATTCCAGATATTTGGAGTAACTGTCGATGGGATCGATGGCCGGGTAACGTTTACTGTCGGCACGATCCTGTGACAATCCGTAGAAACAACGGGCTGCTTTTCTTGTATTTTCCGTAACAGGCTCTTTGAGGTTACCTCCGGCTGGTGAAACAGTTCCAATAAAGGTAATGGAGCCCGTCTTGTCGTTGTTGAGATAGACATAACCGGCTCGCGAATAGAAATTGGAAATAATGGCTGACAAGTCCATGGGGAATGCATCGGGGCCCGGAAGTTCTTCCAGTCGGTTGGACATTTCCCTCAGCGCCTGGGCCCAGCGGGAAGTGGAGTCGGCCATCAGCAAAACTTTAAGTCCCATGGCCCGGTAGTATTCACCCAGGGTCATGGCTGTATAAACCGATGCTTCACGTGCAGCGACAGGCATATTGGAGGTGTTGGCAATAATAGTTGTTCGTTCGATCAACTTTTTGCCGGTGCGGGGGTCATCCAGCTCCGGGAACTCTTTGAA
This sequence comes from Marinilabilia sp. UBA5340, assembly GCA_002411085.1. Lineage (GTDB taxonomy): Bacteria > Bacteroidota > Bacteroidia > Bacteroidales > Marinilabiliaceae > Marinilabilia. The sequence continues at coordinate 16,437 of DHQK01000217.1, forward strand.
AATTTCTACCACTTCGTTGGCTCGTTCACCACAGGCAGCAATGATTACAATATCAGCCTCAGCTTGTTTGGAGATGGCATGCTGCAATACGGTTTTACCTGTTCCAAAAGGTCCCGGAATAAAACCTGTACCTCCTTCGGTAATGGGGTTCAGCGTGTCAATGCAACGAACTCCTGTTTCCAGCAATTTGAAGGGACGTGGTTTTTCACGGTAAGTTTTGATCGGCATTTTCACCGGCCACTTCTGCACCATCGTTACCGATATCGAATTGCCATCTTTGTCCTCTATGACTGCGATTTCATCATCTACGGTATATTCACCTTCTCCGGTTACAGACTTCACAGTGTATGTTCCTTCCAGCTTAAAAGGTACCATAATGCGGTGAGGCATTCCGTTTTCTTCCACTTCGCCCAGCCAGTCACCTGCAATTACTTCATCCCCTTTCGAGGCAAGCGGTTTAAAGTTCCACTTTTTTTCTCTGTTTAGTGGATCTGTATAATCCCCCCGTTTGAGGAACACTCCCTCCATTTTATCGAGATCATTCTGCAACCCGTCGTAGTTGCGGGAAAGCATTCCGGGTCCCAGGTTTACTTCAAGCATGTGACCTTCGAAATTCACCTTGCTTCCGGGTTTTAAGCCCCTGGTGCTTTCAAAAACCTGCACATAGGCCTGATTTCCTGTTACCTTGATAACCTCTGCCATTAGGCGCTCATCCCCGTGGTCAATGAAACATATTTCATTTTGTCCCACCGGGCCATCCACATCCACCACTACCAGGTTGGCAATGATTCCGGAAACATTTCCGGTCGTTTTATCGTTTTTTTCCATAGGTCAATGTGTATTCTTCGGGGAATTCAAATCCCGACTTCAATTCACTAAATAATTTCTCAAACATTTCCCGGCCTTTTTCCGGATCCAGATGAAGCCAGCGTTCAGCAATTAAGAGTTTTTGCAAAAAAGCCAGTACTTTTTCTATGGTGAAATAGTTAAAGAAAGTAGCATCTTCTACAAAGTGCCATTTGTGTACATCCAGCTTTAGCTCTCTGTCTGTAAGGTTTTCGGTTTCAAAGATCTGCAACAGATCCTCAATGTGCTCAACTTCCGATTTCAGTCCAAAGTCTCTGGATCGGTTTCTTTTAAGCGAATCTGTTACCTCATTGTTGCCAATGAGGGCTTCTTCAATTTTCAGATCATGCTTACGTCCATTAAGCGCAGTGAGCACATTAGATGTATCTTGCTGATATTTGGATAGTTGCCTGACAAAAGCATTGGGGTACCGAAGCAAAAAATCGTAATAATCTGCACTGAGTTTACGGGCGGCTTTCACCCTGGATTCAGGAGCTTCTTCGCTGTGCATTAAAAATACAAAGTCGGCCAGATACTCGGGGAATGAAGACATCTCAGCTGTATGTGCCAGTTTCCTGTCTACCATGGGTTCCATCTCTTCTTTGCTGAAATTGCCGCGATCATTCCACTCTTTGTTCTCTTCAAAAAAGAGATTGAGCAAATTCTCATGATCGAAGGGAAGATAGAAAAGCTTCAGCAAAGCATAGTCTTTGGATGAGAGCTCGTCTTCCATCATTGTTCTGAAATCGGCCGAGGTAAAAGAGAGTTTTTTCTCTTCTGGCACAAGATCAGGTAATCCGGCAACGAGACAATAGTAACCTTTCGACATGTTTATTTCTTTTCAAAAAGTAATTCGGTGGATTTTGGACGCAAATAATTCTTAAAGAAGTTGTTGAAGTCTTCGTCGGTAAAGCTGATAACATAACTGCCATCTGCTGGCCCTACTTTGAAGCCTGACTTCATGTTTTTTGCAAAAGAGAGTTGCAGCCCTTTATTCAGATGGTGAGCCAGTTGCTTTTTGAAATGATCTTCCATCTCTTTGCGTTTGGATTCCGGTAAAATAACTTCCAGATCCATGCTTTCTTTCTTGATCCAGCCATCCACAACATTGGAGATCAAATCGCCCAGGTATTTTTTATCAGAAAATAGTTCTTTGGTGGTGGGTTCAACGGCCTCTATGGTTACCAATCCTGAAATGTCCTGTTTCAAAGCGGCCATGGATTGCTCAAGTGCCATTTTCATTTCTGATTCTACATGATTTTTAATCTCTTCAGCTTTTTTCTCTGCGTCTTCTATGGTTTTTTGTGCCTTGTCTTCCGCTTCCTTTTCGATGGAAGATGCTTTTTCGCGGGCCTCTTTTATAATGGATTCGGCCTCTTCTTTGGCTTTCTGAACCCCCTCGTTGTATATCTTTTCGGTAAGGTCCTGAAGTTTTTTTGTCATAGTTCCAGTTTTTATGTTGTAGAAACGACTTTTATTTAAATAGTTTACTTCGTATTTTAATTCCTCTAAAATAGGTTTTTTACCAATATCAAACAAACTGATCACAGGGGGATATTTGGGCTTATTTGCGCAGGGTTGTTTGGTAAGTGTTTGTTCAATAAGTGCTTGAATGTACCTATTGTTCTGGATATGTAAAGATAATGATTTGTTGTGAAATTACCGAGGTGTCTAAAACAGGGTCTGAATTGTAATTCCTTTTAATAAATAAAAAACGCCTTATGCGGGTAATTGGCATAAGGCGTTTTGGATAGGTTGTTATAGAACTTCTATTTATGAAATATTAACAAACATTCAAGGTTTTAAGGAGTCTTTATTTTTACAAACTTCATCCGGATTTTAGGGGATTGCGAATCCTGATTGTCTGAGTTTTTCAATAGTGCTTTCCACGGATAGGAAACCGGATCAGGAGTGGAGAGATAATAAGGGCCTCTTAGTTCGGGCTTTTCTACCATCATTCTGAAGGATTCTCCTGCCATCCTGAATTTGAAGGAGTTGGTTTCCTTGTCATAATTTCCTCCGGAAAATTCGGGTGACCAGTTACTGTCATCCGAAATGTTGTAAGCGTATGTTGGCTGTTCATAAACCCCGGCTGCATCTCTGGTGTAAAAACGCAAAGCATCCGGCATAGGAGAATAAAATGATTCATCTCCGTATTGTGCTATTGTGTCTGCTTCGAAAAACAAGTCTACTGCACTTATCCCGTAATACTCATTGTTTTTTTGGGTGTTGATTTTTTCCGACCAGAAATCAAAAACGTTTTCATGCTCTCCCTCTTCGTTAATGATCTGCACCTCATTAAAATCAATCTCTATCATACTTCCGGCCATCCCCTGTGCAACAAGGTGTTCTGTGTCAAGCGTATTGAATTTTACTTTCTCCTGCTGGTCGTGCTTAAAGCGGTTGATGCGCATGCACTCGATGTTGATGGGGAATGTATAAGATGTGTGAATGGTTGTGTCCACCTCGTTGGTAGTGGAGTCAATTACATTGTATGAATAAAACAATTTCATGTTGGATTGGGTGGACATGAGATCGAACAAGACCAGGGATCCTTTGGAGTCTGGATTCACTATCTTTGACTGAATCAATAATCCTCCGAAAGCGTTTTTAAAACTATCCCGTTTGGTCATAGTTACATCATTATAATTAAAAACCTCATTGGCCAGAGTCTGATCAAGCTTAAATTGCCATTGATGAATGTAATCATCGGTTTCCCAAATACTGTCTGGGAGCTCATCCCATGCACTGCTTGTACGGGTTGCAAGAGCCGTTTCGTCATAATTTCCGGCTATTTCCATGTCTGAGGTATAGTCAACTGAGAAAGATAAAGGAGCATTGTAACGATGTATACTTACTTCGTGTTTTGCATTTTTATCTCCAATCCACCAGTTTTCCATGTAGGACAGATTAAGCACCAGCGAATCTACAAAGTACTCGTTCCATTCATCGGACTGATCAAGTTTGCCATCCAGTTCTCCAATGGTAACTTCTGTGATGAAGGAGGCTTCAGTACTTCCGGCGAATGGATCATTCAGGTGCCCTACTATTGCATAGCTGGCATCGCCCGACTGTAAACGGACAGGATCGTAATTACGACCTGGTAAAGATGATGATTGGTCGGTTCCGGAAAAGAGATCCTCGGAGGGCAATACATCCAACCCCAAAGTTCCTGATTCGTCTTTACAGGAGGTGAAAAGTGCAAGTGTAGCCAGTATGAGGGGCGTGAATTGCCGGAGATTTCTTTTGTTCAGCATAAATAATCCAGTCTGTTTTGGTCGTTCTTTAATAATGTTGTTTTACAAATTGTCGTAAAACTCGTTGTAGGCATCCATATATGTTTCTTCGGGTTGATATGCCAGAAATGGCTTTCCCGAGTCCTTGATGTATTGTTCAATTTCCGGATGGATCTTTTCAGATCCCTGGATAATTCCGTCTGAGTTATCGATTGCCAGTTTGGTGAGGTTCACAAAAGTGGCGGGATCAAGAACTTTAAGATCATCTTCCGAGACACCTTCCAGGATTGCTTTTTCCTTTATTTTTGGATCAAGATCCTTGGTGAAATCATCATCAAAAACGGAATATACCACTTTTGCGTCCGAAAAATAAGGGTCATCATTCATTGTTTTTTTGATGTAAAGCGGCGCCAGTGCGGTAAACCATCCCTGGCAATGAACTACATCAGGAGCCCAACGCAATTTCTTGGTCGTTTCCAGTACTCCGCGGGCAAAAAAGATTATCCGCTCATCGTTGTCTTCAAATTCCTTGCCATCATCATCAACTACGGTGTTTTTTCTTGAGAAATAATCCTCGTTGTCGATAAAATAGACCTGCATGCGGGCTGCCTGGATGGAAGCCACCTTGATAATCAGGGGATGGTCGGTGTCGTCGATAATAAGATTCATGCCTGATAGCCTTATGACTTCATGCAGTTGATTGCGTCGTTCGTTGATGTTACCGAAACGTGGCATGAATGTTCTGATCTGTTTTCCTCTTTCCTGAATGCCCTGTGGTAGGTTCCGGCAAAGAGCCGACATTGAGTTTTCGGGCAGATAAGGGGTAATTTCCTGTGAGATGAATAAGACCTTGTTATTTTCCATTTTTTCAAGGATATATTAAGATAAATATTTTACAAAAGTACAAAAAATATGCTATCCCCCCAAAGTTGTTTAGGGTACAAGTTTTGCTTTTGTGTTGGTTTTCAGTTCAACACATTTTTGCGAATAAAGCATTATGTTTTTGGTGGTATTTTCTTCTTTTTTGACATGGAAATTATTGCTTATTTTGCCATGTTTTTTAAGTCTTTGTTCCCGACGGTTTTGTTTTTCAGACTTGTAAATCGCGCCGGGATATTATACATTAAATATGGAATTGGTTAAGACAAGACAGGAGCTAAGAGAGAAGTTAAACGCTTGCAGAAAGGCTGGAAAAACTGTTGGATTTGTTCCCACGATGGGAGCTTTACATGAAGGGCATTTGTCTCTTGTGGAAGCAGCCGGCAGTCAATCCGATCTAGTGGTTGTGAGTATTTTTGTAAACCCCACGCAATTCAATGATCCCGGGGATCTGGAGAGGTATCCTCGTGATTTGAATAAAGATTTGCAATTACTTGAAAATACCTCATGTGAACTTCTGTTTGCCCCATCTGTTGAAGAAGTATATCCAGAGCCGGATAAACGAAAATTTGATTTCGGAGATCTCGAAAAGGTAATGGAGGGTAAGCATCGACCAGGGCATTTTAATGGTGTAGCCCAGGTCGTTAGTCGCCTTTTTGAAATGGTAAATCCTGACAAAGCCTTTTTTGGACAGAAAGATTTTCAGCAACTGGCTATTGTTCGTGAAATGGTGCGACAATTGGATATGAATGTGGAGGTTGTGGGATGTCCCATTATTCGTGAATCAGATGGTCTTGCTATGAGTAGCAGGAATGCACTTTTAACAAAAAAACACAGAAAAAGTGCTCCGCTGATAGCCAAAACTTTATCGGAATCTTGTAATTTTGTCCACGAAAAAAGGATAGAGGATGTAGAGGCCTTTGTTCTTGAAGTTGTTAACGGTGATGAAAATCTTGATGTGGAATACTTCGAGATTGTGGATGGAAACACGTTGCAGAAAGTTGACAACTGGGAGGAGAGCACTTATATTGTAGGTTGTATTGCTGTTTTTGCAGGTAATATAAGGTTGATTGACAATATAACATATATAGAGATTGATCATTGATTTTTTTAGGCATGATCATTGACGCTTTATTTTTTTTAATTTTTTCCCGGTTTTTAGTAACGGCTGAATATAAGGGGATAGTCAAAGTGAATAGTTGGATGATCAATTTAACCTGACATCCTGTATTGGTGGTTTTTTTATTGCCATTTTGATCAGAGATATCTTCTATGAAAGGATGTTCAGTTTATTATTGGCCCGAAATGTCGGGTATTAGTTAATCGATTTTTTAATGAAAAAGTCCTGGTTACCCGGGATGAGTTCCATTAGACCTTGGAAATAAAAATGTATAGTGATGAATGTTGAGGTTGTAAAATCTAAACTGCACAATGTAACGGTTACCGAAGCCAATCTGAATTATGTGGGTAGTATTACCATTGATTCGGAGTTGATGGCAGCTGCCAATATTATTGAGAATGAGAAAGTTCAGGTGGTGAATAATAATAATGGTGAGCGCTTGGAAACCTATGTGATTAAGGGAGAGCCAGGTTCAGGTGTGATTTGTCTGAATGGAGCTGCTGCTCGTAAAGTGGCTGTGGGTGATGTTGTTATAATTATTACCTATGCTTCTATGCCGCTTGAGGAAGCAAAGGCCTATAAACCGGTGTTTATTTTCCCCGATACGCCAACCAATAAATTAATTTGACGGATATTTTCTTTTTTCGAGATAGTTGAACCCCGGCATTCCGGGGTTTTTTATTGTCGGGTGAAAATACAAATAGCATTACCAGTTAAGAGATTGATTGATCCTTATTTCCTTTCGGCAAGGATCAAGGTTGGGGTTCAATTGTTAAATGTGGTATTCAAATACAGTCTAAAGACTTATTAAACCCAAATTAAATTCGGATTTAATTGAATTTAATATGGGTTTAAACTGAATTTAATTCGACTTTAAATTGAGGAAAGTTACTATTGTTTTCTCATTATTTCCAATGATTGTTCTTCCCTGTTTTCCCGATTTTGTAGGAAAATCTTTATGTTTGTTTCAAAATATATCGAACCATGGCCAAGACTAAAACTGTTTTTGTTTGCCAGAATTGTGGAGCAGAATCCCCTAAGTGGGTTGGGAAGTGTTACGCCTGTGGCGAATGGAATACTTATGTTGAAGAAATAGCAATAACCGGTAAAACCAAAGATAAACGACTGTCTCTATCTTTGGGGAGCGATAAGCAAAGACCGGTAGCCGTTTCTTCTGTTACGGTTAGTGATATTCCGCGTATCAATACCGGTATTGTGGAACTTAACCGGGTGCTTGGTGGTGGCATGGTGCCAGGTTCACTGGTGCTGCTGGGAGGAGAGCCGGGAATTGGAAAATCTACGCTGGTTTTGCAAATGGCTATGCAGCTTAACAGCCATAAGATATTGTATGTTTCCGGTGAGGAAAGTCCTCAGCAAATAAAACTGCGGGCCGATCGTTTGAGCAATCTTGATGGCGCTCATTGTCTGCTTGTGGGAGAAACATCGCTGGAACAGATATTGGTGCATATAGAAAATGAGAATCCTGGTTTTGTGGTTATTGATAGTATCCAAACGATGGAACGGGAGGCGATTGACTCTGCTCCTGGCAGCGTCTCTCAAATCAGAGAATGTACCGCGGCGATTTTAAAGGTAGCCAAAGAAAAAAATATACCTGTTTTGCTGATAGGGCATATTAATAAGGAGGGAAACCTCGCAGGCCCTAAAGTGCTGGAGCACATTGTGGATGTAGTTCTTCAGTTTGAGGGGGATCGGCATTATATGTACCGCATACTGCGTTCGGTGAAAAACCGTTTTGGATCGACTTCCGAAATTGGCATTTTTGAGATGCAAAGTGATGGATTACGTGAAGTGAGTAATCCATCTGAAATGTTGCTTGCCCAGCATGAGGAAGATATGAGTGGTATTGCCATTGCTGCTGCCCTCGAGGGAATTCGCCCGTTTATGATAGAGGTGCAGGCATTGGCAAGCACTGCTGCTTACGGAACTCCTCAGCGATCTTCCACTGGTTTCGACCTTCGTCGTCTGAATATGTTGCTGGCGGTTTTGGAGAAAAGAGCCGGGTTTAAATTGGCTGCCAAGGATGTGTTTCTCAATATCGCCGGCGGACTCAAAGTGAGCGATCCTGCCATTGACCTGGCAGTGGTAGCTTCGGTGCTGTCATCCAATACCGATCTGAATATTCCCCGGGGTATTTGTCTGACAGGTGAAGTAGGCCTTTCCGGTGAAATTCGGCCCGTTACGCGCATCGAACAACGTGTAAGTGAGGCCGAAAAGCTGGGTTTTAAGTCTATCGTTGTGCCTCGCTACAACAAAGGTTTCAATCCCGGCGATTTTAATATTGAAGTAGTGCAGGCCTCCAAAATTGAGGAGGCCTTTAGGTTTTTATTTGCCTGAAATTAAAAGAATTCCTCCTCACCGGTGACAGTGTCACCCTCAATGGTTTCTTCATCTGCACGCACATTTTCATCAGGGCATTCCAGATTAATATTGAAATTGACAGGCTCTTCGAAGGTGTCTTCGGGTGTAATTGGAATATCCTCATTGGCATAAACTTCTTTCATGTACAATGCCCAGATCGGTAATGCCATATTGGCCCCCTGTCCCAGACCAATGTTGTCGAAGTGTATATCTCTATCTTCTCCTCCAACCCAGATTCCGGTAACCAGGTTGGGTGTAACCCCCATAAACCAGCCATCGGAGTGATTTTGAGTGGTTCCGGTTTTTCCGCCGATCTGTGCATCAAACTGGTATTTGATTCGCAGCCTGATGCCTGTTCCCTGATTGACAACTCCCTCAAGAAGGTTGATCATGAGGTAGGCTGTTTCTTCACTTAGCACCTCTTTTTTTCGGGGCGAAAAATTGGCAATGACATTGCCGTAACGATCTTCAATTCGGGTAACCATCAATGGCTCCACATGGACTCCCTTGTTGGCATAAGTACAATACCCGGATACCATCTCATCCAGCCCGAATTCGGGCACCCCCAGAACGATAGAAGGTACAGGATCCATGGGGCTTTTTATTCCCAAATCGTGAATGATGTTGACCACTGCTTCGGGGTTGAATTGTTTCAATACCCATGCGGTAATGTTGTTGTTGGAGTTGGCCAGTCCCCATTTCAGTGAAACCATTTCTCCCGCACGGCTTGACCCGGAGTTTCTGGGTGTCCAGGTTTGGCCTGTCACCAGATTGAAGGTTTGGGGAATATTGGGAACCATATCGCAGGGAGTCAGACCTTCCTGCATGGCCAGCGTATACACAAAGGGTTTGATAGTAGATCCAACCTGGCGTTTCCCCATTGAAACCATATCGTATTTAAAGTGTTGATAATTGGGGCCTCCGATGTAGGCCTTAACATGCCCGGACTGTGGATCCATGGAGAGCAGACTTGCTCGCAGGAATGACTTATAATAATGTATGGAGTCCAGAGGTGACATTACCGTGTCCACATTGCCATGCCAGGAAAAGACTTCCATTTCCACAGGCTGTTTAAAAGCTTTCATAATGGAATCATTGGAAACGCCTTCTCTCTTGAGATGACGATACCGTTCGGAGTTGCGCATGGCCCGATTGATAATACTTTCGTATTGTTCCTGGCTGATTTTTCTTGTAAAGGGTGCTCTTGTTCTGCCCTCTTTTTCTTTGAAGAACAATGGCTGGAGATCTTCACCAAGATGCTGCTTCAGTGCATTCTCAGCATAAGATTGGAGCTTGCTGTCGATGGTTGAATAAATCTTCAGACCGTCGCTGTAAATGTTGTATTTGGTACCATCGGCTTTCAGGTTTTTATTGATCCATCCAAAAAGTGGATCTTCCAGCCAGGCAATACTGTCTTCAATGAATTGCTGTTCCTGCCAGGAGGCATAGTTCTCCCGCTCCGGTTTCTCTGCCGAAAGTTTTAATCTTAAGTGCTCTCTGAAGTATGGGGCCAGTCCGTGAATATGATCATCGCGTTGAAACCGGATGTTGAGGGGCAGAGTTTTGAGGCTGTCGTAGGCTTCCGGGTTGATGTGTCCGGCTTTGCGCATCTGTGCCAGTACTATATTTCGTCGGTTCTGGGTGATGTCGGGGCGCCGGAGGGGGTTGTAAAGAGAGGGGTTTTGCAGCATCCCTATGATGGTAGCTGCTTCTTCAACGCGTATGGAATCCATCGGTTTGCTGAAGAAGGTATGTGCTGCCGATTCAATTCCATAAGCTCCGTAGATGAAAGGGGCTTTGTTCAGATACATGGTCAGGATTTCCTGCTTTGTGTAGCTGCGTTCCAGTTTGACCGCGATGACCCATTCTTTTAGTTTTTGAAGACTTCTTTCCCAGAGGTTACTGGCGGGGTCGTGAAATAAAAGCTTGGCCAGCTGTTGAGTGATAGTACTACCTCCGCCTGAACTCTCTTCTCCCATAATAATGGTTCGGAACAGCACCCTTGCGAGTCCACGGGGATCTATTCCGGAGTGCTTGTAAAACCTTATATCCTCGGTTGAGATCAGTGCATTGATGATGTTTTTATTGAGCTCTTCATAAGTAACATTGGTGCGGTTCTCATGGAAAAATTTGCCTAGAATTTCCTGGTCTGATGAGTAGAGTATAGTGGCCAGGTTGTTTTTGGGATTTTCCAGCTCTTCAAAACTGGGCATGAAACCCAGCGCCCCTTTGGATATCAGGAAGAAGAGGAGGATAACAAAAACAACACCAGCGATGAGCAGGCCATAGACCCAGCGAATCGCTTTTTTTAAAAGAGCTTGTTCCATCGGATGATTCTGTTTTTTGTTTGTTGAGACCGTCGGGTCATTGAAAGATTACAAGCAAAACTTGTTCCGTTTTGATTTGGGTGTAAAAGTAAGAAAAAACAATGAACCTTGGGTTTAAGAAATATTTATTGTGAACTAAATATTCAGTAAATCAATATGATAGGCAGTTTTGTGTTGTGTGGCAGTTACAGAACACTTGATTGCTGTTAACAATATTTTATAAATTTGGCCCCTGAATTCAATATATTATGCCAAGTATAAGAACCAAATAATCAAAGATGGCGAAAAAAGAGAAGACAACGGAAGAGAATCTTGTTATTGTAGAGTCGCCTGCAAAGGCCAAAACGATTGAGAAGTTTTTAGGAAAGGATTTTTTGGTGAAATCCAGTTTTGGTCATATACGTGATTTGGCAAAAAAAGATTTTGGTATTGATCTGGAACACAATTATCAACCGCAGTACGTGGTTTCCGAAGATAAAAAAGAAGTTGTAAAGGAATTGAAATCCCTAGCAAAGAGTGCAGGGGTCGTATGGCTCGCTTCCGATGAAGACCGTGAGGGAGAGGCTATTGCATGGCACCTGAGTGAGGTGTTGGATTTAAAGCAGGATAAAACCCGGCGTATTGTTTTTCACGAGATCACCAAAGATGCAATCCTGCGTGCGATTGATACTCCCAGAGATATTGATACCAACCTGGTGAATGCTCAGCAGGCCCGGCGCGTGCTGGATCGTCTGGTGGGATTTGAGCTTTCTCCTGTTTTGTGGAAAAAAGTGAAGCCTTCTCTTTCTGCGGGAAGAGTGCAATCTGTGGCGGTAAGACTTTTGGTAGAACGGGAACGTGAGATATTCGATTTTAAGGCAGATTCTGCCTTTAGGGTGTCTGCAGTTTTTACAATTAGCAACAATGGGAAAAAGAGTGATTTTAAGGCGGAACTGAACCATCGCTTTAAAACCCTGGACGAGGCTCGCGAATTTCTGAATAAGTGTGTGGGTGCCGATTTTGAAGTGCAGTCGGTGGTTAAAAAACCATCGGTCAAAACACCTGCAGCCCCCTTTACCACCTCGACTCTACAGCAGGAAGCAGCACGGAAGCTTGGCTTCAGCGTAGGGCAGACCATGTCTGTGGCACAAAAACTCTATGAGGCTGGTAAGATTACCTACATGAGAACCGATTCGGTGAACCTTGCCAAATCGGCTGTGAGTGCCGTAGTTGCTTCTATTAAGTCGGAGTTGGGAGATGAATATGTGAAGGTTCGTCAATATAAAACCAAGGCAAAAGGTGCACAAGAAGCACACGAAGCTATTCGGCCCACTTATCCTGATAAATCATCAGTGACCGGTTCAGCGCAAGAGCAGAAGCTTTACGATCTTATTTACAAACGAACCAAAGCTTCTCAAATGAGTGATGCGCTTATTGAGAAGACCACCGTGAATATCAGTGTAAACAATGAGAAATATCAGTTTGTGGCCAATGGAGAGGTCGTGAAATTTGATGGTTTTCTCAGAGTTTATATTGAATCTTCCGATAACGAGGAGGATGAAGAGTCTGCTTCGTTCCTGCCTCCAATGAAGGAAAAGGATTCAGTAGATCTTAAAAAACTGGAATCCCGGCAACGGTTTTCTCAAAAGCCCGCAAGGTACTCAGAGGCCAGTCTTGTGCGTAAGCTTGAAGAGCTCGGAATTGGGCGACCCTCTACTTATGCCCCTACCATTAGTACCATTCAGCAGCGAGGATACGCTGTAAAAGAGGATAGGCCGGGAACCCCGCGGGCGTACCAGTTTCTGTGGATGGAAAAAGGAGATATCAGGCATGAGGAAAAGACGGAAATGGCCAATGCTGAACGAAACAAACTGTTCCCTACAGATATTGCTATGGTGGTCAATGATTTTCTGATAAGCTACTTCCCCAATGTTGTAAGTTACGATTTTACAGCAAAGGTGGAGCAGGAGTTTGACGAGATCGCCATGGGAAAAGTGGAGTGGCAGAAAGCCATTGATGATTTTTACAAGCCTTTTCATCATCAGGTGGAGGAGACCCTGGAAAAATCCGACCGTACTACTGGAGAACGAATTTTAGGTGAGGATCCCAAAACCGGAAAACCAGTGAGCGTAAGGATTGGCCGGTTTGGCCCTATGGCCCAGCTGGGAAGCTCGGAGGATGAAGAGAAGCCCAGATATGCACCTCTTACCCGCGAACAACATATCGAGACCATTACCTTTGAGGAGGCCCTGAAACTATTTGACTTGCCACGTGACCTTGGAACTTATGAAGATAAAAAAGTGGTTGTGGGTGTTGGACGGTTTGGGCCTTATGTGCGTCATGATGGTAAGTTTGCTTCATTGAAGAAAGGGATAGATGATCCCATGACGATTGATCTGCCCAGAGCTATTGAGTTAATTGAAGAGAAACGGGAGCGGGACAATAAAAAAACTATTAAGACGTTTGAAGAGGACAAGGATTTACAGGTTCTGAATGGTCGATGGGGACCCTATATCAGCTACAAAAAGAAAAATTATAAAATCCCCAAAGATCAGGAAGCAGCTGCCCTGAGCTATCAAGATTGCCTGAAGTTGGTTGAGGAAGGTGACAAAACAAAAAAGACGAAGAAAGTTACTGCAACCAAGACTACAGGCGTAAAAAAATCAACGGCTAAGAAAAAAAGTGGCTCGACAGGTAAGAAGAAAAGTACTGCTTCTGCTGCCAAAACAAAAAGTAAAAGCGCGAAATAGGTTAGCCGAATTGAGTTATCCAACAAACAGATATTTCTGAGTGGAGGTAAATAGTTATATTGAACCATCAAAAGCCAGGTGGATCAGGTACCCGGGCATTTCGGATTGTGAGAGTCTGGGGGGGGCAATTTTATGGTTTGATGGAACCTTCAATTGGCTGGAAAGCACAAAGTTTGATATCGCTATTTTGGGTGTTCCTGAAACCAGAAACAGTCAACGGACTGTTATGAATGATGCTCCTGATGTTATACGAAATTGGCTTTACGGAATGAGGGCTGTTTCATCGGGTGAGCAAATTGCTGATTTAGGTAATGTTGTTGGTAGTAGTTTGAATGACAGGTATTTTGCTGTAGGTGAATTGGTGGAGTATTTGGAGCACCAGGGGGTAGTTGTATTGTTGTTGGGAGGTTCCCAGGATTTTACAGTTCCGGTTTGTAGTTTCATGAAAAAGGAGCAAAGGAATTTACGCTTATCAGTGATTGATGCTTTTGCTGATGTTGATCCCGGGAATGAGGATTTTTCCGAAGCTTCTTTTTTAAACAAGATATATGCTGATTTTGGGTCTGCCAATATTGATGAGTTAGCTCTATTGGGTTGTCAGACCTATTATTGCGGAGAGCAACAGGAGAAGTTTCTTGCCAGACATTTTGCGAGAGTAGCACGATTAAAAGATCTCAGAGGAGAGAAATTAACCAATGTGGAGGTGTTTCTGAGGCAGATGGATGTGATCAGTTTTGATTTCTCAGCCATAAAAGGCCAGCCTGTTTTGCCGGGAGGAGTAAGAATGCCCAACGGGTTTGAGGAACATGAGGCATGTCGCATCTGGTGGTATGCCGGGGCTTCGGATGTGTTGAAAGTTGCTGGTCTGTTTAATATGCCGTCAGTTGTTGAAGATGAGGCACCATTGGCTGCTCAGTTGTGTTGGCATTTTCTGGAAGGAAGAGGAGCACGAAACGCAGATTACCCTATACGCCCTATCGAAGACTATGAGATGAAAGCTGTGTATATTGATGAATATGATGAAACGCTTTATTTTTATCATAATGCTTATAACGGCCGTTGGTGGATAAAAGTTCCTTCAGTAAAAGCAGATGCCATTGTACCTTGTACTGAAGAAGATTATGATATGGCGATGAACAAAGAATTGCCTGACCTTTGGTGGCATCATTTTATCAAAAACGGAGGAAATTCAAATATTTAAGAGATAAATTTTAGTTTCTCAATGAAAAACGAAACCTTTACCTGCCAAATATAGTATATGGATTTAGCTTTTTGCGTAGATAATATACGATCTTTTTTTGATTTCAAGGGCCTTTTGAGCAAGGGTTTAAGGGTTTTGTTGAAGGATAGAAGCAACGCGGAGATACCTTTTTTTAGAGGTGGAAACAGTAGGAGTTTTGTTTTTTTTCTTTTATTTTGCATTTCCTCCGGACTTTACGCCCAATTTGAACCAATGTTTAGTCAGAACATGTTTAATCCGTTAAACGGGAATCCCGGTTATGCCGGAAACAGTGGACGGATGAATGTGGTTTTGGTGAATCGAAATCAATGGACAGGTCTGGAAGGAGCACCCGTTACAACGGTGGCAGGTGCTGATGCAGCAATAAATGTATTTGGAAAAAGAGCGGGGATAGGTCTTGAAGTTATGAATGATGATATTGGCCTGTTTAATAACCTGATGGTTAGAATTTCTCTGGCTCGCCGGTATTTGATAGGTGAAGGAGAACTTGGTGTCGGTATTTCAACGGGTATCATTAGTCAAAGTTTTGATGGAACTGGGATAGTTATCCCTGAAAGCGATTATCATGACGTTAATGATCCTTTGATTCCTGCCGAGGAGGTAAATGGGTTTACCCCGGACTTTGGCCTTGGTGCTTTTTATCAGGCAGAAAGATGGTATGGTGGTGTTGGGATTCAACATTTATTTTCACCGGAACCAAACTTTCAGGATGAGTTTTACGTATATGTGCCTCGATCACTGTTTTTGACTGCAGGTTATCGAATTGAGCTGGAAGAACGCAATTTTGATCTGGAACCTTCGTTCTATTTAAGACAAAGCGGAGGGAGTTGGCAAACCGATCTGAATTTAAACCTCCATTTTCGGGGGAAATACTGGGCCGGTTTCTCATATAGAGTGCAGGATGCTGTTGTACTTCTGGTAGGTATTGAGTTAAGAAATGGGATCAGGGCCGGATATAGTTACGATATTACTACCTCAAGATTATCTAAAGCAGGCAGTAACGGCTCACATGAATTGATGATTGGCTATTCCTTTGATTTGAATATTAACAGGAAGAAGAAAAGATATAAGAGTGTCAGATTTTTGTAAATAAGTTAAGAACAAAATAGATTATCCGAAATACTATGAAGAAAGTACTTGCCCTGAGTGTTATCGTAGTCACAGTTTTAAGCGGATGTGGAAAATCCGGCGGTGGAGAACTTGTCGGTGTTTCCCGAAGAGCAGCTTTTTATGAACCTGATCCTTATGGTATGCTTTTTATACCACAAGGTAGTTTCAATATGGGGCCTGCTGATGAGGACATCGCTTATACTATGAACTCCCAGAAGCGTACAATATCTGTACCCTCATTCTGGATGGACGAAACAGAGATTACCAACTCTGAGTATCGTCAGTTTGTTTATTGGGTCCGGGACTCCCTTGCCCGTCGTTTGCTGGGTGAGCAGTTCGAGGAGTTTATTATTGCGGAAGATGAGTTCGGAAATCCAATTGATCCGCCGTTTCTTAACTGGGATGAGCCTATTGACTGGCAAAATGAGGAGTATGCTGCTATTTTGGAAGAAATGTTTCTGCCCGAGAATGAGCGTTTTTTCCGTCGCAAAGAAATTGATACCCGCAAACTGGTATATGACTATCAGTGGGTAGACCTTCAGCAAGCAGCAAAAAAGACCAACCGTTACAACTATGAGACGAAGGAGTATGAGGGGATGGTTTATGATAAAGATGGTCGTGAGCGTGAAATTAGTGATCGATCCGCTTTTATTATGAGTGATCAGGTGTTGGTTTATCCCGATACACTTTGCTGGGTAGCTGATTTTACTTATTCTTTTAACGAGCCGTTGACAGAAAAATATTTTTGGCATCCGGGATTTGATCAGTATCCTGTAGTAGGAGTTACCTGGAAACAGGCTACGGCTTTTGCCATCTGGCGTACCAATCTTTTGAACGATTATTTGATCAGTAAAGGTGAGCCAGTGGTGAGCAATTACCGTCTGCCCAGTGAGGCAGAATGGGAATATGCAGCCCGGGGAGGACTGGATCAAAACAAATACCCCTGGGGAGGCTACTATACCCGAAACAATCAGGGCTGTTTTCTGGCAAACTTTAAACCACTACGTGGCCGTTATGGAGATGATGGTGGAATGTATACTATTTCGGTAGCTAATTTTGCTCCCAACGATTTTGGATTGTTCGATATGGCTGGTAACGTCGCTGAATGGACATCCAGCGCTTATGATGAGTCTTCTTATGGATTCCTGCACGACATGAGTCCTACCTATAAATACAATGCCCGCCCGGAAGATCCTGAAGTGATGAAACGCAAAGTAATCAGAGGTGGATCCTGGAAAGATATCGGGTATTATCTACAGAATGGTATTCGTACTTATGAATATCAGGATTCTTCAAAGTCATATATCGGTTTCCGATGTGTTCGTGATTACATTGGAGGTTAGTAATAAAGGATTGGAAAAGAAATTTATAAGTTATGGGTCTTTCGGAATTTGTTCAGAGCCCTGCCTATAAAAAGGTAATGGGAAAAGTTTACGGATGGGGTGCCGCACTTGTTCTTGCAGGTGCCTTGTTCAAAATTCAACACTATCCAGGTGCAGGATTAATGCTTCTTATCGGAATGGGTACAGAGATTGTGATCTTTTTTCTCTCTGCCTTTGAGCCTCCTCACGAAATGCCGGATTGGAGTTTGGTGTATCCGGAACTTGTAGGGCTGGAACCTAAAGATGATAGAAACAGAGGTGGTGGCTCCGGAGGAGGCGGAAGTGATCTGGCAGCGTTGATCCAAAGCGGAACATTAGAACCTGAAGTTGTTGAGAAACTAAGTCAGGGAATTAAAAAATTAACAGCTACCACGGGACAGTTGTCTGACCTGGGAGATGCTTCACTGGCTACTGAAAGTTATCTTCAAAGCATGAAAATGGCTTCCGAATCGGTTTCTAAATTATCGAATTCTCAAACCAAGAGTGTAAAAGAGCTTGATTCACTGAGTAGCAGTTACAGTGAGGTAGCCCAGAAAATTTCTGATAGCGGAAATAAACTTGCAGAAGGGATGGTTGCTGCAGGAGGTAATATTGTTAAAGACATTGAAACATCCGGACAGGCACTGGTTAGCTCATATCAGAATCTTAGTAAGTCCATGAGCGATAATGCCGGTCAGTTAGCCAGCAATTCAGAAAGTTACAATCAACAGCTTGGAGAGGCCAATAAACAACTGGCTGCAATTAATTCTGTGTATGAGATGCAGTTGAAGAGTATCTCTGAACAGATGGAAGCCTCCAAAAATGTGACCAGCCAATTGGGGAATATCAATCATCAATTTGAGAAATCAGTTGAAGATGCTAAAACATACCAGCAAGAACTTGGTAAACTGAATCAAAGCATTGGTGAACTCAATACTATATATGGCAATATGCTTAGTGCCATGAATATGGGGAGTAAACAGAAGTAAAAACAGGAAGTATTAACCTTAAATACCTTTTTTTGATATGAGTGGTGGTAACTGTCCTGAAACGCCGAGACAAAAGATGATCGGAATGATGTATCTTTTTCTTACGGCGATGTTGGCTCTCAATGTTTCAGGTGAACTTTTGCAGGCATTTAAGCTGGTGGATGATAGTATCCGCAAAACAATTGAGACAATTGATAAAAAGAATGATTTGCTTTATGCCGATTTTGAAAGTGCCTATGCAACCAATGAAACAAAAGTCCGGGAAAGATACAATCAGGCTTTAACGGTTCAGTCGGAAGCTGATAGTTTGTATAACCACATTCAGAATTTGAAAGTGGAAATTGTGCAAACAGTCGATGGTCCCGAGGCTACTCCTACCCAGTACACTTCTCTTGATAATCAGGATGTGGCTGCGCAGATAATGATTACTGAAAAGGGGGGAGCCAGAAGTGAACAACTTAAGGAGCATTTGATTCATTATAGAGATTTGCTAAAGGAGCTGGTAAATGAAGAAGATACCGCTTTGATAAATACGATAGAACGAACGCTAACACCCAAAGATCCTCCTCGTGTTGAAGGGGAATCCCGTAGCTGGGAAAGCGAAAAGTTTGAACATTTGCCAATGTCCGCGGTGATGGCATTAATGAGTCAACTTCAGAGTGAAGTGCGCAATATGGAATCTGATTTGATCCGTTATTTGTATGGTAAAATAGATGAAGGCTCATTTAAGTTTAACAGTGTAGAGGCTATAGTTATTCCACGATCAGAATACGTTATCAGAGGTGATGAATATTATGCGGAAATAATGTTAGCCGCCCGTGATACCACCCAACCACCTATCGTTACTGTTAATGGCGAGGAATTACCGATTCAGAATGGACGCGGAATTCTCAGAATACCGGCCAGCTCAACGGGAGAGAAAGAATGGAGTGGAGAAATAGCTGTTATGGGACCGGATGGAACCTATACGCGTCGTGATGTGTCCGGAGAATATATTGTTTCGCAACCTGGCGTGGTCATTTCTCCAACGAAAATGAATGTTTTTTATGTTGGAGTGGAAAATCCGGTTGAGGTTTCTGTACCTGGTGTGCCAAGTGAGAATTTGAATGTTCGGATTTCCAATGCTCGTTTTCGCAAAACCCGGGGGAATGAATATATTGTTTCTCCAAATGCTAATACTGCCGGTAAAGAGGCTATTGTTTCTGTTAGTGCCAACCTTAACGGACAGGTTCAAAACCTCGGAAGCCAGCCTTTCCGTATTAAGCGAGTTCCTGACCCGGTTGCAACGGTTGCCGGAATGCGAGGGGGCGGAATAGGCAAAAACCTCTTGCTTGCACAACGTGCCGTTATTGCCAAAATGGATAATTTTGATTTCGATCTTAAATTTAATATTACCAATTTTAGAATCTCCACAATCCGAGATGGATATCTGCAGTTTGTGGATAGTGAAAGTGGTGTTATTACCACAGAACAGAAAGATTTGATTCGAGGCGTTGGGGTAGGTGGTGTTGTTTTGTTTAACAACATACAGGCTAAAGGACCGGATGGTTCTACCCGCGATTTGGGTTCGATCAGTTTTACAATCCAATAAGTGTTTGAATAGAAAAAATATCTTACGATGAGAAAACAGCTTCTTATATTGTTTTTGATTGGAGCATTTGGTTTTTCAATGGGAAACCTTTCTGCTCAGAGAAATGATGACAATCTTCCTATAGATGGTTTGTTTGAAAAACAACATGTTGTTAATCGCAAGCCGGTTCCATATCCCAGTATACGCGAAGCTGATGTTTTGTGGGCTAAAAAAGTATGGAGGATTATTGATCTTAGAGAGAAAATGAACTTACCGCTATATTATCCAACAACTCCTATGGATGATAGGTATAGTTTGATTGATTTGATGTTGAAAGGTGTCGTTGGTGAAGTTGGAGATGGTGTTCTTGGAGATATCACTGCCTTTTCAGCTTTTTCCGAGGATGAATTTAAAATTCCTTTGGAAAGCGAAGATGATATTCTTAAAACATTGGGTGCCGGAACCAGCACCGTAATGATTGAGAGAGAAGATGGTTCAATGCAGGAACAGCAGGTCGTGGAAGGAGCCAAGACATACGAAGTGAAACAGATTATGTTGAAAGAAATTTGGTATTTTGATCGTAACTATTCTCGCCTTGATGTTCGTATTCTGGGAATTTGTCCTATTCGTGAATATGTAGATGAAGACCTCAGTGGTGCTGCAGGTGCCGATGGCGGAGTTGTTAAGAATAAAGCATTCTGGGTTTATTTTCCTGAAGTTCGTGATCTGTTTGCACAATATGAGGTATTTAATCCCATGAATGACGCTCAACGAAGAAGTTTTGATGATATATTTATTAAGAGATACTTTGGTAGCTACATTGTGCAGGAAGCTAATGTGTTTGACAATCGTACAATAGAATCATACACTGTGGGCAAAGAGGCTGTTTTAGAGTCGAAACGTATAGAGAATGAAATTTTCCAGTGGGAGCATGATCTCTGGAAATTTTAAAAAATATTATCTCATCTTAAGAAGAAACCCGGGTTGTTGACAACCCGGGTTTTATTTTGCTCAAAATATGATGATTACATTCTATTCGTGTCCAAACTCCGTTTTAATATCGTTGGTGAATTGACGAATTTGCTGTTCATTGTCTTTCGGGCATATAAGCAGGGCATCCCCCGAATCCACAACAATATAATTGGATAGTCCTTGAATAACTGCCACCTTGTCTTTGGGAACGTTTATAATTGACCCGTCTGTCTCATAAAGCAATGTTTTTCCGTTTATAACAGCGTTTCCTTCTTTATCCTGGGCCGAATACTCATATAGCGAAGACCAGGTACCCAGATCGGACCAGCCAAAATTGACGGTTTCGACAAAAACATTGTCTGCTTTTTCCATGATACCATAGTCTATGGAAATGTTTTTGCATTCAGCATAAACCTCAGTCACTTTTGATCCTTCAAGATTCGGAGTGGTTTGGAGCGGATCAAAGAGTTGCTTTACCTCTTTTAGGTGGCTGTCAAACGCCTGATTGATAGTGTTGAGTGACCAAAGGAAAATTCCTGAATTCCAGAAAAATTCTCCACTTTCGAAGAATACACGTGCCAGTTCCGCATTGGGCTTTTCAGTGAATGTTTTTACCTTTTTAAAAGCTCCGTTGTTTTCAATGTCTTTTCCTGTTTGGATATAGCCATAGCCTGTTTCAGGGCGATGTGGTTTGATCCCTAAGGTCAGCAGTGCATCATTTTCCTCCACAAAATCCAGTCCCTGATTGATGGCTTTATGGAATTCGGATTCGTTGATGATCAGGTGATCGGCAGGCGTTACAACGATATTGGCATCAGGATTGCGATCTTGAATCCATTTATTGGCAAAGGCAATGCAGGGAGCTGTATTGCGTCTGAAAGGCTCTGTGAGTACCTGCTCTGGTTTTAACTCCGGTAATTGCTCCAAAACCATATCGTTGTAATCTCCACTGGTCACAACAATGATGTTTTCAGTAGGACAAATGGGAGAAAAACGCTCAAATGTTTGCTGAAGTAAGCTTTTCCCTGTTCCCAAAATGTCCAGAAACTGTTTTGGACTTTCTGTTTTGCTTAGGGGCCAAAAACGGCTTCCGATACCCCCTGCCATGATGACACAAAAAGTGTTGGTTTTCATTTTTTAAAGTTCTTTGATTTACCAGTTGATTATCAATTGGTAAGGTTTATGTTTTATTGATATTTGATTTTTCTGTTTTTCATTCCACTAAATTAGTTACTATTTTTAAGAAAAAATTTCAACTATGGCTTTTTTATACCAAACGGGTCGATATTTTCTTTTCCTTGGAAAGGTGTTTGGACGTCCTGTGAAACATCGTATTTTTTTTAAACAAATAATTGATGAAATTGATGACCTGGGTATTGGATCTTTGGGTATTGTTATTATCATCTCTTTTTTTATTGGTGCAGTCATAACGCTCCAGACCGCTTACAATATCGAATTGCCCATTATTCCAAAATATACGGTCGGTGTAGCAGCGCGGGATACCATTTTACTTGAGTTTTCTTCTACGATTGTCTCCCTGATTCTTGCCGGAAAAGTCGGTTCTCATATTGCTTCAGAAATTGGAACAATGAGGGTTACCGAACAAATCGATGCGTTGGATGTCATGGGAATCAATTCTGCCGGGTATTTGGTTCTTCCCAAGGTGGTAGCCATGATTTTTATTAACCCTTTTTTGGTAATGATTAGCATGGGGGTTGGTATTGGCGGTGGATGGCTTGCTGGAGCTTCTACCGGAGTGGTTCCTTCTCCTGAATTTATTTATGGAATTCAGTATGGTTTTATTCCTTTTTATGTGACCTACTCTTTGATTAAGTCTGTGGTTTTTGGTTTTCTCATAGCTTCCATATCTGGTTTTTGGGGCTATTACACTTCCGGGGGCGCTTTGGAAGTAGGCCGCTCCAGCACCCGTGCGGTAGTGGTGAGTAGTGTCCAGATCCTTTTATTTAATTTGATTCTTACACAATTGTTGTTAGCATGATCGAAGTTAATAATATATATAAGTCATTTGAAGGCAATGATGTCTTAAAAGATGTTTCAGGGGTTTTTGAATCCGGGAAAACCAATCTTATTATTGGTCAAAGTGGTTCGGGAAAGACTGTCCTACTTAAAACCATTGTTGGATTGCACGAGGTCGACAAAGGAGAGATTATTTATGATGGCCGAAGTTTTACAGGGATGCATACCAAAGCCAGAAAGGATATCCGGAAGGAGATGGGAATGCTTTTTCAGGGGAGTGCACTTTTTGATTCAAAAACTGTGGAAGAGAATGTGAGATTCCCATTGGATATTTTTTCTGAGATGTCCCTTGTCGACAGAATTGATCGTGCTAATTTTTGTCTGAAGCGCGTTCATCTGGAAAACGTGAATCATTTATATCCCGCAGAGATAAGTGGTGGTATGCAAAAGCGTGTTGCTATTGCCCGCGCTATCGCCCTTAACCCAAAGTACCTTTTTTGTGATGAACCTAATTCGGGGCTGGATCCAAGAACTTCAATTGTCATTGACGAACTCATATACGAGATTACCAAAGAATACAATATTACGACTATTGTGAACACACATGATATGAATTCTGTGATGGGTATAGGTGAGAAGGTCGTTTTTATTGCTGAAGGGGAGAAATGTTGGGAAGGGACGAAAGACGAAATTTTGAAATCTGACAATTCCAGATTGAATGATTTTATTTTTGCATCTAAGTTTCTGAAACAATTAAGGGCCGGAGTTTGATGTTTTTCCGACCCTTTATTAGCTGAATTTCACTATTTAATATTGTTTGGGGTGAAGATCGTCAACCCACATCTCATAGCGCAATGGATTGAGCCTCTTACGCAGCTCTTCTGCTTTTTTCTGTTGCCTTCCGGCCGATTTTACTTCCGAAGTTTGACTTTCATAGATAAACGGCTCTCCCGTAATTAAAGATATTGCCTTGGCCATGAATAATTCTTTGGGTTCCCCCAATTCTCCAGGATAGTTGTAGAAGTAATCGTTCAATTCATAATCAGGGATAAGGCCTTGTGTGTAATCAATGTTATCCAGTGCATTGATTGAACGAAGAATAATGGGTTGCATCGCCCAGTCATGTTTATCTTCATCCGATATAGTGATGGAAGCATAGTATTTACCGTGCGTTTGTGTCCCAATCTGAATCACATCCATATAAGGTTCCAGACCATAGATAATCATCTCACTGGCCGATGCCGTTGATGCAGTAGTGAAAACATAAAGTTTACTGATGTTCAGGTTGTTTTCGTTCTCTGAGAACTTGCGCAAGAAGAAATCCGGGGTATAGTCAGGATCCCTTTTTATATCATTCGTAACGTCATTGTTGTAAACACTTTTGATGAAGGTTTTTCCAGCATTGCCAGGAGGAACCAGCATATTGCCAAGAAGTTCTGCGGAATTTACAGCTCCTCCTCCATTGTAGCGCAAATCAAGCACCATATCTGTAACGCCGGCCTCTTTAAATTTACCGATAGCTGCTTCCAACTCCTGATTGTAGTCATACACAAATGAGGTATAAGCCAGATAGCCTATTTTATGACCCAGAGTATCTATAATGTTGGTTTTTACAATAGGGTTCAGACTAATTTCTTCTGCTGTGACTGAAATGTCAGGAGTAACTTCTGTGATTATCCCTTTTTTAAACTCAGCTAAAGTAATATCAAATATCGTTCTGCTTAGCAGTTCAGAGTAATTATCAATATTCAAAGTCTGACCATCAATCCTGTAGATAATATCTCCGCGCTTTAAACCTGCTTCTTCAGCCGGGGTTCCCGGGTATATATATTCAATAATCCCCACTATCTGATAATTGTCGCTATCTAAGAATGTGAGTTGAAGAGAATACCCGGTGCTTTTTTCGATTCCTGAGAAATATTTCACCAAAGCAGGATAATCATCAGTAATAAACGACCACCTGTCCAATGGTTCATTGATGAGCTTGTAAAAATATTCTTCTGAATCTTCCTCTTGATCAGGATCAATATTCGGCATTTCATTATTCCAGAAGTAGTAATATTCCATGTTGTCATGGATGAAATTATTTATCACCAATGTTTGCTCGTCAATGGCCTCCTGTTGATTTTCTGCTTCTTTTTCTTCTGTCTTGGGTTTGACAATTTCATTATCATCATCTGAGCAATGGGTGAAAAAAGTTATTGCAATCAGCGTAAACAGGGCTGTTTTAAATAAATGTTTCATTTTTTTCATGGGTGTAAATTGTTAGTCTGATCTATGATTGTATTGTCTTATTTTGTAACTATTAAATGAATAAGGATGCTGCCCCAAAATGTTTTGCTTTTACCGCACATAACGATTACTGTCTTACATGAAGAAGTTGTCTAAACATTTGGGGCGGATACTTTATATTGATAACGTTTATTATTCAAATATAGTTTTTAACTTGTAAACATACAGTTTTTTGTACTTTGTTGAAAGTAGTTTGTCTTTTCATAAGTAGGCAAAAACTGTTCCATGCGTTTATTGAGATTATATTATCCATAGTTTATCCTCTTTCCTTTCGCGTATTGAATAACAGCTGCCTGGAAAATTGAGTAATATGTGAACGAATCAGCTATTATAGATTTGGTTATATCGTAAGTTTACTTTTGTGGATTGGTATTTCAGATGAGGGTTTAGTTCTGATAAAAGGGATTTATAGAATTGATTATGTATATATGATTAACCGAACAGATCTGGCGTGATAAGGGT
>DHQK01000218.1:0-1308 GCA_002411085.1 Marinilabilia sp. UBA5340
TTTCTGATAATTTAAAATCGGCGGTAACAAGGGCCAGTAAATACGAACCCGAAATTAATCGCTCATTTAAAGACTTTGCGCGTCACTACAACTGCGTTATCAATCCAACCCGTGGTTACTCGCCTCAAGACAAGGCCCTGGTCGAAAACGCCGTAAATCTTGTTTATCAGCGCATATATTACCCCTTGCGCCAGATGACGTTCTTCTCCCTGGAAGACCTTAATCGAGAAATAAGAAGGCTTTTAAGCCGCTATAACGATCTTTTGCTTCAACTCCGACAAGCCAGTCGTCGCGAACTGTTCCAATCCATCGAGCGAGAACTTCTAAAACCACTTCCAGAGACCTCCTATGAACTAAAAGATTACCGCAGGGCTAAGGTGCAAAAGACCGGCTATGTCTATTTTTCACCAGACAAGAACTACTACAGCGTTCCTTATCGGTACATTGGCAAACGGACTCAAATACAATACACCAAGTCAACGGTAGAGGTTTTCTACAATCATGAGCGCATTGCCTGTCACAGCCGTAATCCGGCTCCGGGAGTATACACAACCAATGAAGTCCATCTCAGTAGTACTCATAAGGCTTATCGCCAATGGAGTCCTGACTATTTTAAAAAGAAAGCTTCCAGGCATGGAGAGCATGTACTTCTGCTTATCGAGGGACTCTTGAGAGAAAGTGATTATCCTGAAACGGCCTATAAACGAGCGATGGGCATCATACAATTACATCGTGATTATAGCTCAGAGCGATTAAATAATGCATGCCAAATAGCCCTCAACGTGGAAACATACTCATACAAACGGATAAAAAATATCCTTAAGAATAATCAGGACAAAGACTTTGACCCTCTTGAAGATGACACTCAAACGCATATCCCTTTTCATAGCAATATCCGGGGCGCTTCAGCCTACAAATAGAAATACAAACAAGTAAAAATCAAATGTCATGAACAACAATCAAACAATCGAAAAACTCAGGAAAATGCGCATTAATGCGATGGCGGAGTTACACCTGCAGCAGGTTAAAAACAATCAGCTGATGGATGTAACACCTGATGATTATCTGGCTTTACTTACCGACCATGAATGGGAAGAGAGGCAAAACAAAAAAATACAGCGATTGCTTAAACAGGCCGGATTCCGTCAAAAAGCCACTATTGCAGATGTGGACTATCAGGCCGGCAGACAACTGGACAAGAATATGTTCCAAAGGCTCTCTTCACTTGACTTTATCGCAAGAAACGAAAACCTCATTTTTACAGGCCCCTCCGGTGTTGGGAAGAGCTATTTGGCACAAGCCTTAGGA
>DHQK01000218.1:1545-9362 GCA_002411085.1 Marinilabilia sp. UBA5340
TGTTTAAACGTTTTAAACTCTCAAAAGTGGATGGTACATACATGAAAGAGCTGAACAAACTCTCAAAAGCAGATGTGTTGATTTTGGATGACTTCGGTCTTCAATCCCTTGATAAACATGATCGTGAAACATTAATGGATATAATAGATGACCGCTATAACCAAAAAACAACAATCGTGTCATCGCAAATACCAGTATCAACTTGGTATGACATTATCGGGGAAGGAACAATCGCTGATGCAATACTCGACCGACTGGTTAACTCATCCCATCGAATCGATCTAAACGGGCCTTCTTTAAGAAGAGGTATTTTGAAAGCAAAATAACATTTTTTTTGTACTATTGCACCATCTCTCAGACTGGCACATTTTGACCGAAATGCCTGGCACAGTCAGACCGAAATAGCCACCCAGTTCTGGACTCAAAATACAGTAAGGAGTCAAGCCTTTCGAAAGGCCAAATAGAATTATATCGACGAACAGGGACAATCCCGGCAAAAAAACAAATACAGATCGTTCTAAAAAAGTCATTAAAGAAAGTAAAGACTGTCCCTGAGTTTGAAAAACAACTTGCAGAATATGGGGTCTTAATTCAATATCATAAGAACAATCAGGAAAAAGTCTTCGGAATAAGCTTCGAGCTAAATGGCCAGCCTTTTAAAGGGTCGGCCCTTGGAAAAAGCTATTCATGGAAAAATATTAATAACCAAATCCACCTTAATCATGAAAGAAATAGAGGAGGCAGCCAGGAAATCCACCGAGGAGAGGCGGCGAGTCTTGAACGAACAGGTAGAAAACCTTCAGAAAACCAACGTGGCCAATATTCAGGAATTGAAAGAGGCATTAATGCCGATAGTAGCAAACTTTCAAAAACTAATTATGGCCCTAAGGCAGGAGTCAATAAATCTTCAGGAACAGCAGATAAAAGTTACCACGGGGATTCAAATGATGGAACAGCAAAAAGCTTTCCTGGACAGGAGAATATCAGATTTGAGAAAAATGAGACTTCTTCTGAACATCAAGGTAATGGCATTGGCCATAATGATTGGTTTGATATCGGGGCTCGGAATCTTTCTCATCCTGTTTTATCGTCTAATTCCCTAAAAGATGAAGACGAAGAGCTACCAAAAAAGAAGAAAAAGAAAAAACGAAAGGGAAAGAATCCCGGAATCGGCATGTAAAAAAAAAGGTGGACGCCCATCCACCTTTCAACTAAAATATCTTCTAAATTATTTAGCCTTATGAGTAACAAAGATAAATCATTTTTTAATGATTATCCACCTTCTGATGGAATAAATCTAATCAATCAGAATCCGGAATTCCAGTTAAGAGTTATAAAGCACTTTTTTCCGCAAGTAACTACAGGAAAAAAGTTTAAGCTCCATAATGAAAAAACACCCAGCAGCACTCTTAAATTGGATAATGGAAAATACTGGATAAAAAATTTCGGTACTGGTCAAAAGGCTTTGGATTGGCTGAATATCGCAGAGGAACAGTTAGGGTGTGATACTCCGGACGCTTTAAAGTACGCCCTTAACAATATAGTTGGTGATTTCGTATCGCCCCGAAAGCCAACTGCATTAAAAAAGGACTTTAACAGCTTCGAGAAAAGGATATATGCAATAGAAAATAACTCGAAGAAGGATGCCGAAAACTATCTTGAGTCGAGAAATATTGATATAAAAAATCTGCCAGCTGGCTCTTTCCATCAATCAAACAATGCTGATGGAACTCCTAATAGCATCGCTTTTTTTGACAGCCAAAAACGGCTCATAAATGAAAGAAAACTTAACAGCGAGAAGGGGCAATACAAGAACACCGGACAACTATACAATTCTTTATACGATTGTCTTTTTAAGCCTGAAGAAGACTGGGTTTTTCTTGTAGAGGGATGTATTAATTCATTATCTATTCCGGAACAATCAAGTCTGGCATTTTTTAGTGCGGACAATAACTTTTCTGACTACAGTAAACTTCAGCACTATCTAAAAGACAAGACTGTAGTTCTCGCATTCGATGGCGATGAAGCGGGAGAAAAAATCACTCAAAGGTTTTTAAATCTAATAGCCGACCACGATCTCACTGAAAAACCTGTTTTAAGGCTGCTCTTACCAAGAGACAAGGACTTAAACGATCTCCTTTCCTGTGGAAGCCTAAATACTTTTCTTGAAGATTCAAAAAATTACCAACAGCTGCATCCCGTTCTTCTTGAAAACTCAGAAGATGAAATCGCTGATTTTGAAGAAAAAGGATTTTTTAAACGCAATCATTGTTTTTGGGTGAAGACAACCAATAAGGGGAAATCTGTTGAGCGCTGCATCTCAAATTTTATAATGGATGTCCTTTACTTTTTTCCTGATGGGACGGATGATGCATCACGAATTTTTTATCTCCAAAACAAATCCGGGAAAACAGAAATGGTATCAATTTCAGCGAAGGCTCTGAAGCTGCCTGATTTTAAAGCTGTCATAAGGTCGAAAGGGAATTTTTCATTCAGGGGGACTGTCGAAGACCTGGATCGTATTCTGGAAGATATTTGTAAAGAAGAGCGAGAGGCAAAAGAGATATTAATCCTTGGATATCAACCAAAGCAAAATTTCGATGCCTTTTCAAATGGTATTTTAACCAAAACCAGCTTTCATAAAATCAACAAATACGGGGTAGTTGAGTTGCCTCAGGGAGACTTTTATCTGCCGGCTTTTGCCAAAGTTAACAATCATTCGGAAGCATATCTTCAGGAAAAGAAATTTCTCTTCCGTAAGGGAAGCTTTTCCTTTGAGCAGTGGTGTGAATTATTTACGGATGCCTATGGCGAAATGGGAATGGTAGGGGTTATGTTTCTTTTATCAGCCTTGTTTAGAGATGAGATATTCCGAGAGCTGGAATTTTTCCCTTACCTGTTTCTATTTGGTGATGCCGGCGTTGGTAAAACGTCATTCTCTGAAATCCTTTTGGCATTACTTTACGAAAACTACAAAGGAATTTCCTTGGAGGGACAATCATCTGCCAAAGCTATTGCCCGAAATGTGCATAAAATCAGGAATGGTTTGATTTATTTGAAAGAGTTTGACAACAATCTAAATAAAGGCATTCTGGGGATGCTGAAAACTGGTTATGAAGGTGTTGGATATTCAAGAGCTCAAACTACCAATGATAATAAAACTCACGACACTTTTTTCAATTCTGCAGTCATACTCGATGGAAACAGTATGCCGTCAGAAACTTCTGCATTACTGAGTAGAATGATTGTCTTAGACTTCCGAAAAAACTCCTTTTCTCAGAAACAAATTCAAGCCTATAATAAACTAAAAGACGAAGCAGAGAATGGTTTTGGGAAAGTGGTAAAAGACATATTATCGAAAAGAGAGTATTTCATCAGGGAATTCAAAAGCAATTTGAAACAGATTGAAATTCAACTGAAGACTAATAGTGAATACAGCAAATTATCAGAACGATCACTTAAACACTTGTCCTTATTTCTGGCAGTTTACGAGTCGTTAAATCCTGTGCTCCGATTCCCTTTCTCCTATGATGAATTATTTAATTGCCTCGGAAATTTAATTGCCAACCAGGATACTGAAATAGTTGGGTTAAGCCGGGTCAATAAATTCTGGAACGAACTTGATTTCCTCAAATCTGACGGTCAAATAAAAAAGGGCGTTCATTATTCCTATGCCACCCGATCCGACGGACAAGAGTTTATCGCTTTGAAGTTGGATTTATTGCACAGGCTGTATCTGAAAAATGCCTCCACTCATGATGGAGAAATTGCCAGAAAGAACGACCTCATTCGTCTTATTCAAAATGACCCGGCCTACATTCCATCCTGGATGAAACGCCGCAACCATAGTGTTACCGTAAACGGATTCGGAAGCGCTTATGCTTTTGACCCGCAAAAAATCAATTTAAATCTGAACTTATGGGAAAAATAATCGCTTTCATCAATCAGAAAGGTGGGGTTGGAAAAACAACCACAACAGCATCTGTGGCGGCAGGCATGACTCAATCAGGCTTAAAAACATTGACTATTGACCTGGATGCTCAGTGCAACTTGACAACTTCATTTGGCATTACTGACTTCAAGGTCAATACTTACAATACACTAAAAGGTCAAATTGAACTTGACCCTATCAAATTAGATGAACACTTCGCTATTCTCCCCTCTTCAGTTAATCTGAGTGCATTCGAATTGGAAATGTCTGCAGAGCCGGGGAAAGAATATCTGCTAAAGGAATTGTTGGAACCCATTTTGGATCAATATGACTACATTCTGCTGGATTGTTCCCCTAACCTGGGACTTGTGTCGATTAATGCTCTAACTGCAGCAGCCCTCTACATCATTCCGCTACTTCCCCACCACCTGAGTATTCAGGGATTAACCAAACTATTAGAAATAACTGATAAAGTAAAAAAGAGACTTAATCCGAGCCTGGAAATGGGCGGAATTGTTTTAACGCAATACAACAAACGCAAAGTACTCCACCGGGATATTTCACAGGTAGTGCAAGAACATTTTGGCAACAAGCTCTTCAAAACGGTTATTCGGGAGAATATTTCCCTGGCGGAAGCTCCCAGTTCCGGAACGGACATTTTTCAGTACGCACCAAAGAGCAATGGTTCTGAAGATTACCTTAATCTGACCAAAGAAATTATCAATCTATAAAAGACTATACTGATGGCGAAAAAAGACTTCAAACAAGGGCTGGATTTCTTAATTCAGAACACGAAAGAAAACATTGAAAACCCAAAGATTACTGATAAAGAAAAAACAGAGGAATCCGGTTCACAAAAAGCGACTTACTATTTTAACTCGAAGAACCTAAACACCATAAAAGGGATTGCCTGGTACGATCGAAAACCAATTGGTCAGGTAATTGACGAGGCACTTTCTCTCTATATCAAGAATTATCCTGACCCGGAAAAAGCAAAAAAGATTTTCCGGGACGAATCTGGAAAAACTTGATTCAATTTTTGTACCTAATGCCATACTTGCCATAGTCAACATATCTACCATAAGGGACATACCTACCTTACAGCAATACTTCTCAAAATTATTTATATAAATATCTTCCACTTCTTATTGTAAACCTGTAAACCTTTGTTTTAAGATTTTTAAAATTAGCATTATATAAGTTTACAGTTAGTTTACAGTGGTTTACAGGCAAATTGCTAATCATTGATTCTTTGAATGTTAATGGTTTACATTTTTTTCTTTATCAGTTGTTTTCGAAGGCAATGATTCGTTTTGGGCATTACCATATATTATGGTGTTGACATATTGTATGGTAAAAACAATATTTTTTTGTAAGTTTATTATTTTCAAAATGCATAAGAGATGAGTAATACAGCCAAAGATATTTTGATTCCTAATACAGGGGTGTTTAGAACAGTATTTCTTTATGTTGGCCAGGGTGAAGCTACTTTATTTATTATTCCAAAAGGAGATTCCTTTTTTTATGTACTAATGGATACGAATAATGATGTGGAGAATGGAGGTGTTGACATGAAAAGATTGTTGAAAGATCTAATTGAAAGTGAAGATCTAATTTTTATTAACTCTCATCCTCACAGTGATCATTTGAAAGGAATTAAAGCTATTCATGAAGAAATAGGTTTCAAAGAAGTTTGGCATTCCGGTCACAAACCAGGAAAAGACCACGATGAGGCTTATCAGGAAATGCAAGATGTTATCAAAGACATAGGAAATAAAAATGAATACTTGCTTTTTGGCTCGAATGATAAAAATAAAATTCGAAAAAGTGATAAAGAAACAGAAGTAGAAAAAAAATTAGGAGATATTGACTTTATGGTTCTCTCTCCAGCCAAATATGTGCAAGATGATGTTGACAATGAAAATGCTCAAGGGCGCTATAGGAGAATACACGAGAGATGTGCAGTAATGAAGTTTTTTTATGGGGAGGACGAAAGAGGGATTTTAATGACAGGAGATTCTGATAAAAATGCTTGGAAGGAACACATCACTGATTACCATAAAAAAAAGTTACCTTGTTGGGTGTTGAACGCATCTCATCACGGCTCCCGAACATTCTTCAAAAATGATGAAGATGACAAAGACATATATAGAGGGCATATTGAAACAATTGGTCCTGATCATATAGTGATCAGTGCGCCAAAGCAGTCTGAAAGCAAACACGGCCATCCTCACGATGATGCCCTGGATTTATACAAAGAATACTTGGATGAAGAAAACATATATCATATTGGGGAGAATCGTGAATGTATTATTGTTGACATTACTTCAGAGGGGGTTAAAGAGATCAAATTTGACCAAGAGCTAGTCTCCGAATATGGCTTTGAGAGTGGAGATGATGGTGGAGGAAAGACTGAAGGCGCTTCAGCTTTCGTGGGTTCAAGAACGACTAGGATTGATCGCAAACCAATGGGCTAAATTATGAGTTGGTGGTTCAAGAAGCATCCTCAATTATTGGAAAGGGAATGTAATAAACTGGGGAGAAACAGTAATTACAAAGAGTATTTTCGTTATAGATTTAACCTTTTGGTCTCTGCTGGAGAAATCATTGTAAGGTTAAAGGTTACAACAAGGCACCCTGTTGTTATTATATATCCTGAATCCACGCCTTATAGACTTCCTTATGTAGTTCTCCTCAATGAGAATTTAGAAGAGGATGAAGTATTAGATCTTAGTAAGAAAGATAGTAAATCTGCTATTTTTGCACTACAAAAGAAGGTAAGGTTTTATAACTTCTGGCATCAAAATAAAGATGGCAGCCTCTGTTTGCTGGAAGCAGATAATCTGGAAAAGTTCGGTGATTTTTTCACGATTAATGACGTGATTAACAGAACACGTGATTGGTTAGCAGGTTTGAAAACTGGCAATATGCCACTTGATAGTCCCGAGGTGGAGTTCTTCGCCCATTTTATTAAGCCTGATTTAAAGAAAGAAATTCTAATCCCAGAAACTTTTCTTAAGACTGAATTATTTCAAGGAGAGTTCTACTGCACACTTGCTTCACATGTATACCCAATTGTGAAGCAAATCGAAAAAAGGATTTATTTAGGAGCTATATTAGAGGGAGAGAATAAAGCTGGAGTACGTCTAAGCCCAATGGAATTCAAAAATGCAATGCATCTGATGCCTGAAGGAATTAACACTCCTCTGGAACTAATAAAGAATCAAGCTTTAATTAAGCAGTTAACCGAGAATCAAAAAATGCTTTCAGGATTTTGGTGGGATTTAGATAAGGAGATATCATTTATTCATGATGTTTCAGGATTTGCGAAATTGATAGGGAATGGGGATGAATTGGCTGGCCATGAGAGAATTAAGAAGATTACTAATGAGGCATTTAAAAGTCTTCCAAAGGAAGTGATTTTTGCAATTCGATTTCTTAACAAAAGGATGGAGAGAGAATGGCAGGCGTTTTCTTTAAAAAAGGGTGACTTGGATGGATATCCTATATTAGGAAGTACTAACATTAATGATTTCATAAAAGTTATTAAGAATTACTCCCTTTCTGCTATAAGGTGTACCGAAATATCGGAAAACAGACATCATTTAAGGAATCGAGGTGTAGCATCCCGTGAACAATTAAAAGACAAAACCATAAATATACTAGGGTGTGGAGCATTAGGAGGAGAGGTAGCAGATACCATCAGCAAAGCCGGAGTAGGATATTTAACCTTGGTTGACCCGGATGTTATTAAATTTGATAATACGATTAGACATGTTGTGGGAGTAGATAAAATGGGATTATTAAAAGTAGATGCTCTATATCAAAACATATTATACCATAATCCTTTTGTCAAAATTGATCCTCTTCCAATGGATATTATGGC
>DHQK01000218.1:9639-9881 GCA_002411085.1 Marinilabilia sp. UBA5340
TAGCAGATGACAACGTAGAAGGTTATTTAAATGAACAGGCAGTAATTAATAATAAAACAATATTTTATTCCAGAGCTTTAAGAGGCGGGAAAGTAGGTAGGATTTTCAGAGTACAACCAGGGATAGATGCTTGTTTTCATTGTCTAAATTTATATCATGATGAGGGAAATGAAATATTTCCAAATATACCAGATGATCCTGAATTACCTTCTATAACTAATGAATGTAATAACCCTATTCGA
>DHQK01000218.1:10154-11896 GCA_002411085.1 Marinilabilia sp. UBA5340
AGGTTCTGGAGTACTTACAGGAAAACAATCAAAAATTTAATCATTGGATCTGGGCAACAGAAAATATACCTGGTGTAAATGAATGCTATTCTGGGCCCTATGAGCTAAAGGCTAGATTAATTCCTCCACATCCAGATTGCCAATATTGCCATTCTTCTCCAATTATTTCGGTTTCCATTGACTCTGAAGCTATGGGAAAAATGAAAGATAAAGTTCAAGAAAATCCGGGTATTGAAACAGGTGGAGTCTTATTAGGCGAAATTCATAATAATTCAATTCATATAAATTTTGTCTCTGGGGCAGGGCCAAATGCTAAAAAGGAGAGGTGTAATTTTGAGAAAGACATTGAGTATTGCCAGAATTATATTGAAGATAAATATAATGTTCACGGGGGAATAGCTGCATATGTTGGAGAATGGCACTATCATCCGTCCGATAGCAATAAACCAAGTGGAATTGATATTAAAAGTCTTACAGAAATTTCAGATGGACAAGGGTATTTGACTGAAAATCCTGTCATGATTATTTTGTCTAATAAAAATACCGCTTCATGTACTATTCATCCGATAGGCAAAAAGTTTTATTATACTAATTTAGAGGTAATTTAAGGTTTATGAAGTTTAGATTTTATGATATCTTATCACATTTGATTCCCGGTTTTATTGTTTACTTAGCTTATCTAGAATTTGTTGAAGATGATTTTAGTAGCGATTTTATCATTCCCGCAACAGCTATAGCTTTTTTGATTGGTTATTTTGTGAATATCTTAGCAAGTTGGCTAGAAGACTTTTATTTTTGGACATGGGGAGGAAAACCATCAAATAGGTTATTAAACGGTAAGGACATTTGGAAAGTACGCTTCTATGAAGGAGAAAAAGTGAAAAGATTGCTTCTTCAGGAAAATAACAATAATATAACGAAAAACGATGCTTTATTTGGAACCGCAATGCAGTATATTGCTAATGATGATAATTCACGTATTGCTGACTTCAACTCAAACTATGCCTTCTCTCGAGTAATATTGACAGTTATGATATTAGGCTTTGGGATACTAGCCTTTAAGTATTTTGATTCTATAATATTTTATCTTATTTCACTTCCTCTGGTCTTTGCTACTTGGCTAAGAGCCAAGCAAAGGGGGTACTATTATGCCAGGGAAGTTTTAAAGATGTACTTAAGAAAGAAGGAGATTGATGGCTAAGACTACCTTTTTCATTTTTGTAAATTGTCTATTCCCGAAATAGGGGGCCAGAAAAAACTATCTTCAAACACTCAAACTAATCAGACGAAATGCACATTAGTGAAGCAGATACCAGAGCAAAATTTATCGACCCCAAAATCCGGGATGCCGGATGGGAAGATTATGTAATTCGGGAGCATTATTTCACTGATGGTCGCAAATTAATTGGAGGTAAGCGGGGAAAGCGTTTGTTTGTTGACTATCTGCTGAAATACAATAACGTAAACCTGGCCATTATTGAGGCCAAACGAATTGACAAGCACCCCACCGAAGGACTTCAGCAGGCCATTGGATATGCCGAGAAACTCAACGTAAATATGGTGTATTCCTCCAATGGCAAGCAGCTATATGAGTTTGACCTTCGCACCGGTAAAGGAGAATATATTGAAGATTTTCCCAAACCTGATGAAATTTACAAACGGTCGTTTGAGAATCTGACCCCACAAAAAGAGGAGCTTCTGGCAGTTCCCTTTTACCTTACCGACCGGTGGCCAGGGTTAAC
>DHQK01000023.1:0-13082 GCA_002411085.1 Marinilabilia sp. UBA5340
TCATCATGTCAAACACCTCAGATGCAGCACCCACAATAGACGGTGCCAGAGAGTTGCTGAACAAATAGGGACGTGAACGTTGTCTCAACAAATCAATAATCTCCTTCTTGCCCGTTGTAAAACCTCCCAAAGCACCTCCAAGTGCTTTACCCAGGGTACTGGTGATGATATCTACCCGACTCATTACATCATGGTATTCATGAGTTCCCCTGCCTGTTTTCCCGATAAATCCGGAGGCATGACTGTCGTCCACCATTACCAGTGCATCATATTTCTCTGCCAGGTCACATATCTTATCCAATGGAGCAATATCCCCATCCATGGAGAAAACGCCATCGGTGACAACAATTCTGAAGCGCTGACTCTGAGCATTCTTCAGCTGTTGTTCCAGATCTTCCATATTGGCATGCTTATACCGGTATCGTGTAGCTTTACACAAGCGCACTCCATCAATAATACTGGCATGATTCAGTTCGTCGGAAATAATAGCATCCTCATCGGTAAAAAGCGGTTCAAAAACGCCTCCATTGGCATCGAAACAGGCGGCATACAAAATGGCATCTTCCATTCCGAAAAACCCGGAAATCTTTTTCTCCAGATCTTTATGAATATCCTGAGTGCCACAAATAAACCGCACCGAAGACATTCCATAGCCATGGGTATCAAGGGCCTTCTGTGCAGCAGCGATCACCCTTGGATGAGATGAAAGTCCCAAATAATTATTGGCACAAAAATTCAGCACCTTATTACCAGTATTCAGAGTGATTTCTGCCCCTTGTGGTGACGCGATTATACGCTCCTTTTTGTACAATCCGGATGATTCAATATTCTCAAGTTCCTGTTGTAGGTATTCTTTGTATTTACCGTACATAGCGATTTCTTTTTTTGATCTCAAACAAAGTTATACATCCATGGCATTGAAAAAAATGACAAAAGATATTTTTCGGAGCAGGGCTTCATAAAAAGAGCAAATAAAACGAAATTTTGCCGACCAACTCTAAGATTCTTTATATTACACCAACATCTCTTTACCAAAAGAAACAGTCCGTTACTCAAATAGACAGGCATCTCGCCGGGGAGAAATACAGTTTTTCTTACTTTTATAATATATTTTTAGCATGACTAAAACTTTGATTGAATGGCTTGGCTACGATAAATCAACAAAGTGTCAGGCTAACAACCCGTGTCCCAAAATCTCGATTGTATGCACAATGTCAAAGGGTACCCGCCCACCGCACAGGAAACCCTGAATATGCTGGCGTCTTTTACCAATTCGTTGGTGGCACTAACTGCGGAAACCGAAGATAAAGTTTCTTTTATTCATGCTGACTTTAAGGAGCGGGATAGCAAGAAAATGAAAGCAGCATTGACCCGGGCTGTGGATAGAAGTTCCAGCGTTGGACAGGGCATTACAGGCTGGTTCGAACTGGATGATCCTGATTTTGTGCATCCTTTCAAATGTGGACGCTTTTTCAATCTTACGTCCCCCTCCATTTCAGGCAACAATCGTCTCTGTATCTTTTTAAAAGGTCGTTATCACTGGGACAAAAATCATTTGTTGCTGATGGAGCAGACGCGTAAAATCATTGAGCAACAGTTTGAAAATTACTTTTTTGAAAAATCCTCCCACAAAGAAAAAGATTCCGAGAAATTCCGGCTCTTATTTGATTTCTCTCCAGTAGGTATTTTTTTCTACTCCAAATCTTTAAGACTGTCAGCATTTAACGACAGACTGGCCTCCATCCTCAACCTCCCTCCCTCACGGCTTCTAAATTTCGATCTGAATAAAATCCCTGACCGCTCCATCTTACCAGCTTTAAAAAAACCATTAACCGGACAGGAAGGATATTTTGAAGGAAGTTTCCATCCGCTCACAGGAGGCAAAGAAGTAAATGGCATTCTTAAAACGGCTCCCATTCACAACCACTCGGGAGAACTTAATGGAATGATTGCCATTGTTCAGGACAATACAGACAGGATCAATACACTCAAAGAACTAAAAGAGAGCAAAAACCGACTGAAAGCACTGATCAATGCAACACCTGATATTATCTGCTTTAAAGACAATCAGGGACGATGGATGGAGGCCAATGAATCCATACAACAACTCTTCAGACTAAAAGGCAAGGATTTTCTGGGGCAAAGCGAAGAGCATCTTAAAAATCTGGTTCCCGAACTCTCCGAGGTATTTGAACAATGCAAAAACTCTGACCTGGAAGCTTGGGAAAAAGGAGGCCCCATCGTTGCAGAAGAAATTATTCCTCTTCCGAATGGAGATGAACGCAGGCTTGATGTCATCAAAACCCCTGTCTTTGAAGCAGATGGAAGCCGAAAAGGAATCGTAATCCTGGGCCGCGACATAACGGCAAGAAAGAAGGCCGAAGAAATGCTGCGTGAAAGTGAAGAACGCTTCCGAATTGTTGCGACTCATGCCAATGACATCATCTTTGAATGGAATCCCATAACAGACCAAATGAGTTGGTTCGGGAAAGCAGGCTATATTGGCTCCGCAGCAGCTCCACCGCGTTCTTTCAAAGACTTTTCCAAATTAATTCACCCCGATGATCGCCAAAGGATTGAACGGTTCTGGAGAAATCGTTTTCAACTGAAGGAAGAATGGAATGACGAATTCAAAGTAGAACTTAAAAACGGAGAACAAAAATATTATCGTGCAAGCGGCATCATGATCTTTAAGGACGGTCATCCCGAAAAAGCCATCGGCACATTTACCAATGTAACACAGGAAAAAGAGCTTATTTTCAGCCTAAAAGAAGCAGTAGATGAAGCACAACAAAACCAGGCAAGAATTACCGGATTGCTTTCAGTTATTCCGGATCTCATTTTTGTATTCGACCGAGATGGCATAATAAAAGATTATCACGCGGAGAGCATCGACAATCTTTTTGTTACCCCTGAGGTATTTCTCGACCGCTCCATAGACGATTTTATGCCTCCCGAAATTGCACGTCTCACTCATGAAAAAATTGCCGCTGTTTCCCGTCATAAAGGGATAGAAACCTATGAATACACTATGGAGGGAGAAGATGGTATCAACACTTACGAGTCGCGCATGGTGTATGTAGATCATAACCGTATGATGACAATTATCCGGGATGTTACTCATGCACGTCGGGTTGAAAAGGACCTGATAGAAGCCAAAGAGCAGGCAGAAAAAAGCGATCATCTGAAATCCGCCTTCCTGGCCAATATGAGTCATGAAATCCGTACGCCAATGAATGGCATCCTGGGATTCTCTGAACTTCTAAGGAGTAAAGACATCACGCCTGATGAACAGGAAAAATGCATTGACGTAATTGTAAAAAGCGGCCAACAATTGCTGGCAATCATCAATGATGTCCTGGAAGTATCTCAACTGGAGACCGGTCAGGTACATTGCTTCCCCGACCGTGTGAATCTAAACCGGCTAATTTCTGACCTTGCCCGGTTTTTTGAGATGGAAGCAAAGGAGAAATCAGTGGAATTATCCACCCAATTGCCAGATGAAGAAATATTTGGGATGGTGGACGGAGGGAAAATCACTCAAATATTCAACAACCTCATCAGCAATGCATTCAAATACACCCCTCCCGGAGGACACATCGCTTTTGGATTCGAAAAAGAAGATCGTTCCATTCGGTTTTTTGTACATGATGACGGAGTAGGAATTTCTGCAAAACATCATAAAATCATCTTTGAACGATTTGGGCAGGTTCTAAAAGTTGGAGCCCACAACAAGGGAGGAACAGGACTTGGCCTTTCAATTTGCAAAAGCCTTGTAGAACTTATGCTTGGCGAAATATGGGTAGAATCAGAAGCAGGTCATGGAGCAAGTTTCTTTTTTCGACTACCTCTCTCGCTATAGAACTTCCCGGTTCATACTGTTTTTTTGACCACTCACCGTTTAAATTAAACTTTACATCGTTTTCTGATTGTCTTCTCCCTTCAAATCGCCTTGTTTTGTTCTTTTAAAGAAGAAAACAATGAACACCATTCATACTGTCGGAAGCATTATTGCATTTTCACTCCTTGCAACGGGCTGCAACAATATCATTGAATACAGTCCATATCAATCAGGCACAGGTGAGCTGCCTCAAAATTTAAATGAGAAAACTATAAACAGGCTGGAGCAGGAAAGCAGTGCTAAGTTTAAATCTTTCAGGATAGCCATTATTGGGGATAGTCACACTTATTATGATGACTTCCGCGACCAGATCAAAGCGCTGAACGCAATCGACAGCATCGACTTTGTGATCCACAACGGAGATATCACCCTAAGTGGCATACACCGGGAATTCATGTGGTTCAATGATATCGTTTCAGAGTTAAAGTACCCGATGCTCACCATCATTGGCAATCACGATTTCCTCTCAAACGGAGATCTGGTATATCAGGAAATGTTTGGATCACTCAATTTTACACTCGATTACAACAACTGTCGCTTTGTCTTTTTCGACGATATAATCTGGGAGAAAAACATCGAGGACCCCGATTTTCAATGGCTCCATCAGGTAAGCCAAAAGAATGACTCTATAACTCATGTTTGTGTTGTTTCCCATATTCCCCCATGGAGCGACCAATTTAGTATGGGAAACCGTTATCTATTCTACAAAATTCTGGAAGACAACAATGTCAAACTTTCAATCCATGGACATACGCATAGTTTTTTCTCCGGCTACAGAGAAGAATGTGAAGTACCCTTTTTAGTCTCCGGAGATGCTACTGACCGGGAAATCATCCTGTTAGAAATCAAGCAAGATACACTGCTGATCGACAGAAAATCCTTTTAAACAAAACTTCCGTTATGCGTTGGATAATCACCACAATTATTTTCTTCATTTTTTGGACTCCAAACTTAAAAGCACAATTCGTTCCCGAAGGAAGTTACAAGATGGCAGGATTTCTGGAAAGAATGTACGAACCCCGAAAAACAGTAATTTCGGGAGATACTCTACACTACAGGCCACGCTGGGTTTTTCCCCGCCACATAAAAGTTCAATATGCCGGAAGTGTAGGTTTTATTTCTGTTGGTGCCGGGTATCATCTTTGGGACGTTTATGAACCTACCCTTTCCTACGGCTTGCTCAATGAAGCTTTGGGGGGAAGCAATGTTACTGTTCATACCATCTCTCTCAAAAACAGCTTCTTCCTGACTCAAAAACCATGGTTTGATCATTTTTGGCCCAAAGCCGGCCTGCAGATAAACTGGGGAAATACCAACAATACATTCAGCAGCCTTCCTGCACATTACCCAGAAAAGTACTATTTTCAAAATAAAGTTCATGCGGCACCTTTCTGGGGAGGAGAGTGGTATCAGCCGTTAAAAGACAAGCACCTGACCGGCTGGGGGATATATTTCGAATTTTCTGCCCTGGATGCCTACCTTCTGGAGGCTATTCGCACAGATTATGTCACGATGCTGGATGTATGGAGCCTGGCAGTTGGATTTACATTTTATTTTCATTAAGACTCCCTTACACTCATTTTCCGGATAATTCATGAATTATCTGTTAAAAAGAACAAATACCGGCTAAATACAGGAACCATCAAGAAAGTTGGCTTTAAAGGAATACATAATAATGTTGTGTTTTTTTAAGCCAAAAGTCTTAATGCAAGTGCCTGGGGGAAACGCCTGGAAAACTATATTAAATACTCCCCCTCTCTCAGGCTTCCAACCTGATTAATCTTACTTGTCTTATGCATAAGGTAGTTTAGTGAGAACTTCTCATTTTCTCAAAAAACAGATTCAATTTTTAATTTTTGTTCCTATAAAGGTTTCGCTATTTTTGCGCTAAATTGATTTCGATGGCGTATATTCTTTGTATAGAAACTTCCACCACCGTCTGCTCTGTAGCATTAACCCGTGATGGAAAATTAGTGGCGGCCCGACAAGAGAATGAAGGAAATTCTCACGCCAACCGACTTACTGTTCTGATAGAGGAACTTTTCGCAGACTCCTCCGTGTCCCCGGAGATGAGTGATATAGACGCAGTAGCTGTAAGCAGTGGCCCCGGTTCATACACCGGACTGCGAATAGGAGTATCAACGGCCAAAGGAATTTGTTTCGCACTTGACAAGCCGCTTATTGCTATTCCATCCCTCGCAGTACTTGCATGGCCTGTGGTGCAAAAACTGGGAGCCAATGCTTCCAATAAAGACAGCTGGTTTTGTCCCATGATTGATGCCCGCCGTATGGAGGTTTATGCGGCCATGTTTAACAGCAACATGGAACAACAAAAAGAAACATCCGCTGATATCATAGATAACGAAAGCTATCAGGAAATCCTTGAAAAACGAAAAGTATTCTTTTTTGGTAATGGA
The DNA here is from genome assembly GCA_002411085.1 of Marinilabilia sp. UBA5340. GTDB lineage: Bacteria > Bacteroidota > Bacteroidia > Bacteroidales > Marinilabiliaceae > Marinilabilia. The sequence goes on from DHQK01000023.1 coordinate 6,319, forward strand.
GCCGAAAAATGCCGCACTTCATTGACTCACCCCAATGCCGTATTCCCGGTAGATGAAGGGCCACTTGCCCGCAATATGGCAATTCTGGCTTTTGAGGCCTGGCAAAATAAAAAATTTGAGGATGTGGCATATTTTGAACCTTTTTATCTAAAAGATTTTATTGCCACCATGCCCAAAAAGAAAGTCCTCTGACTTTTATTTCAATATCCCGGTTAAACCCTCAACAGGTCTGACTTGTTAAAGAACCTGATGAACACATATTTACTCAATATTCTTCTGGTAGAAGATGATGATTCTTTAGGATCAGACCTCTCGGTGTTTTTAAAGTCACACCGGATGGATGTTGTCCATTGTACAGATGGCGATCAGGCATTCGAAGCCTTTTGCAACGGGCAGTTTAACTTCTGCATTTTCGACCTAATGCTCCCGGGTATTGATGGTTTTACCCTTACCGAAAGAGTGCGAAGGAGAGACTTTCGCATTCCGATTATCATCATAAGCAAACGAAATCACAAAGATGATAAACAGAAAGCATTCGATCTGGAGGTCGATGATTACCTGGTCAAACCTTTTGAAAAAGATGAGCTTCTGTGGCGGATAAAAGCTGTTTGTCGCAGATTAATTCAGAACGAAGCCATAGAAGAACAGGCAGCTCCTTTAAAAATAGGAACCTTTACCTTCCACATCACCCACCAGACCCTTGAGAACCAAAGTGATATTCAACGACTCACCCGACGCGAGTGCGAAGTATTACGCATGTTATGTTCACAAAAAAACCAATTGGTCAGAAGAGAAGAAATCCTTATGCAGCTATGGGGAGACGTAGACTATTTTCATGGCAGGAGTTTGGATGTTTTCATCAGCAAACTTCGAAAATATCTTAAAAATGACCCGGCAATTTCAATAGAAAATATTCCCACTGTTGGATATATTCTGCAGGAGTCACCCTTGTCCTGAGAACACATTTGGGCCCAGATATTTCATCCCCATATTTTATGCGTTATTTAACGGACTATTGTTTTCAATTCAGCGAAAAAAAACCGGGCTGCTCTTCATAGAACAACCCGATATATTTTTTGATAAGAACAGATAGTTTATTTCACCAGTCCTTCTTTAATCATGTATTCGGCAATCTGAACGGCATTCAGCGCGGCTCCTTTGCGAATTTGATCTGAGACACACCAGAACGAAAGTCCGTTGGGATTAGCCAGATCGGCACGAATACGCCCCACAAATACCTCGTCTTTGCCGGAAAGGAATAACGGCATTGGGTACTCATTGTTATCAGGATTATCAATCACTTTCACACCATCGGCATTTTCGAAAGCCTCACGGGCCTCTTCCACACTCACCGGACGGTCGGTCTCTATCCATACAGCCTCAGAGTGCGCACGCAAAATAGGAATACGCACACAAGTGGCACTCACCTGAACATCGGAATGCATAATTTTGCGCGTCTCGTTAAACATTTTCATCTCTTCTTTGGTGTACCCGTTTTCGGTAAAAACATCCACGTGAGGAATTACGTTCAGAGCGAGTTGGTGCGCAAATTTCTCTACTGTTGGTTTTTCACCATTCACTATTTGCTCAAACTGTTTTTCCAGTTCATCCATCCCACTGGCACCTGCCCCACTGGCAGCCTGATAGGTAGAAACATGCACTTTACGAATATGTGAGAGGTTTTCAATGGCTTTGAGGGCCACCACCATCTGAATAGTAGTACAGTTGGGATTGGCAATAACCCTGCGTGGAGCACTGGCACAATCGGCTGCATTCACTTCGGGCACTACCAAAGGCACATCATCATCCAGGCGAAATGCACTGGAGTTATCAATCATAATGGTTCCATGCTTTGTAATGGTCTTCTCAAACTCTTTGGAAGTACCACCTCCTGCACTTGTCAACGCAATATCAATATCTTTAAAATCATCGTTATGTTGAAGTTCTTTAACTACCAGCTCTTTTCCCCGAAAAGTATATTTTTTACCTGCACTTCGGGCAGAGCCGAAAAGTACCAGTTCATCCATTGGGAAATCCCGTGTTTCCAAAATACTTAGAAACTCTTGTCCTACAGCACCGCTGGCGCCTACAATAGCGATCTTCATGTGTCAATATTTAGTTTTACATTATTGAATAAAATCATTAAATTGCATCTGGCTGGGTTTATTCTCTCACGGAGTAAAATATTTACATTCCGACATTTTTTGACGTCCATACAAGACACAATCGTCACAAAATTAATACTTTTAAGTAATAAACCCTAATCTCATGAGTGCGAATCTATCTCGATTTTTTATCTGTTTTCTTTTCTGTATCGCTACAAATCCGGTAACCGCAAATCTTTTTCAACATTATCCCGAACTTTGGATAGGTGACACAGCAATGTTTATTTATCATGCTGAGACCAACACACTTCAGCTAAATGCTCCGGAGGATACTGAAAGCACTGCTATCTGGCACCCATCCGGAACAATGGAAGATGCTGTCTGGGAAACGGGCTTTCTGATGGATTTCAACCCGTCCTCTGCAAATTATCTGCAAATATTTCTGGCTGTTGATGATACAACCAATTTTCAAAACGGCTTTTACCTCGTTGCCGGTACATCAGATGACAACATTTCCCTGTGGAAACGGGAAAATGGCAAAGACCAGCTATTGATTCAGGGTGCTGAAGACCGCCTTGATATGACTACGGCCATTGCCCGCGTTAAGGCAACCCGAAAAAGGGGAGGGCGCTGGGAATTAAAATCTGACGTTGGCAATGGCTGGCAAACAGAAGGAAATTTTACAGATTCTTTTGGATTTTCGCCTCTGTATGCCGGATATGGTTGTCATTTCACCAAATCCCGACGTAACAAATTCTTTTTTGATCCTATTGAAATATCAGGAGAAACCTACCGCGACACGGTTCCACCACACATTACCTGTTTTGAGGTAAAAAATGGACATACTCTGAAAACAAACTTTTCGGAAGCAATTGATACAATACATTCTACACCCCTGATATCTTTTACTGATCATTACAATCCAGGTATTAACAAAATCGCGTACGACACTACACTTACACAAGCAACCATCCACCTTACCACTCCCCTCCCCGATGCAGACCAGGGAAAGATGGTTATTGGGGGCTGGTGTGACCCCTCAAACGCATGCATGAAAGACACCATCTTCAACATTTCGTACCTGTCGCCTCAGGTGTTGAAAACGGAGGCCACAAGTTATCGCTCGATAGAAATATCTTTGAACCTTCCTGTTGACATAACCTTGTTCTCTCCGGATTATTTTGCATTGAATGAGCCTCCTCTGCAGACAAGTGAGATCAGGCAGTTAAAAGATGGGACAATTGAAATACTACTCAACAACAAAATTCCGGATGCCAGGGAGATAGAACTAACGCTTAAAAATCTGCTGCTCCCAAATGGGGATACAATTCCTCAGGGTCCCTATCCCATCTATTATCATGAAGCACATTTTGCAGATCTTGTTTTCAGTGAAATTATGCACGATCCTTCTCCAGCAGCACTATTACCGGAAACTGAGTACATTGAGCTGTTCAACCGATCCAACCTGCCCGTTAACCTTAAAGGAATGTCTATTAAGATAAATGAAAGAATCCTTACACTCCCCGAATACCTGCTCTTTCCTGCTGATTATGTTGTACTTCCGGCCATTGAAACAGATTTCCCAAACAATGCAGTTCCAAAGCGGTGGGTTCCGCTTAACAATAGTGGCGGGACAATGGTGCTTTTGAATCCCTCGGCAGAAGTAGTAACAGCCTTTCGTTACCCGGAAACACTAGAGGGAGAAACCTATAAAACACAAGGCGGATGGTCAATGGAAAGTATTGATACCAACAATCTGTCGGGCAGTCTCTCCAACTGGGCATACTGCAACAATGAGAAAGGTGGAACTCCCGGGCATGAAAACGCCGTGACCAATTCTAATCCTGACACCTCAAACCCCTTGCTGGCTGATAGTTGGTTGAAAAACGACTCGGTACTGATACTCGATTTTGGTGAAACCCTGAACACCTCGACCATTGATATGCAACACTTTACCCTTTCGGGAACCAACACAATACAAAATATAAAAACCGACTCCCTTTTTAGAGACCTGGTGATAGTTACTTTCGAAAACAAACTCGCTCCCAATGAAGTAAACACACTCTCCATTCCCTCCGAATTGACAGACCTTGCAGGGAATTCATACGCGGGGAAGATTCACCTTCAATTTGGCCTTCCGGGAAACATGAATGCACCCAATTTGCTTATCAGCGAAATTCTTTTTGATCCCCCGGCGAATGGATATGATTATGTGGAAATATATAACCCATCGGCACAGATTTTCGCACTCGACAGTCTGTGTATTTCCAGAGGGTCAGAAAGTGGGGAACCAGAAGAATTAATCCTCCTGTCAGATAGATGCAAATGGTTCCTCCCGGGTCAGTATCTTTGCCTTTCCGGCAGTGCCAATTGGGTAAAAGAGTGGTTTGGACAATCAGCAAACGAAAACATCTTGAACCTAAACAACTTTCCCAATTTCACCAATGAGGGGGGCAGCGTTTTCATCACTCTCAAAAACGGAAAGGTTATTGATCGCATGGACTACTCTCCGGAACTTCATTTCGAGCTTCTTTCCAATACCAAAGGAATTTCATTGGAACGCACCTCCTTTTCGATGTCCACAAACGCCCCGGGAACGTGGCATTCGGCAGCTTCCACAGCAGGCTATGGCACACCCGGAGTCAGAAATTCGCAGCTGCTCAACACAAAAGTTGAGCCTTCGAAAGAACTATTCAGCCTTTCTCCCGACATCTTGACACCCAACATGGATGGAGTCGATGATAATCTCATCATCTCCTGGCAATTGGGGAAGCCCGGACACAAAGGCACTTTTGTGATTTATGATGCCGAAGGATTCCAGGTCAGAGAACTTATCAATAACCAAAGTCTGGATACATCGGGACATATTTTATGGGATGGCATTACCGATGACCACCAAAGAGCTGTTCCGGGAATCTATATCGTATGGGGGCAGATTCATGACAAAGATGGACATGTGAAGAGACACAAAGCTACATGTGTTGTAGGAATCAGGCAATAAACAACAGCTTAACCAACCACCGAAATCCGATACCCACATTGGGGACATTGACCATTGGTGATGTTATTGGCGACCACCTGATAACCGTACCGTTCAATTAATGTATCAAGACAGGACGGACACAAGGTGTTTTGATCCGCCGATGCCGGCACATTTCCTATGTAAATATAATTCAAACCGGCCTCCTCACCTGCTTCTTTAGCCTTCTGCAAAGTATCCAGGGACGTTGGAGACACATCTTCCATTTTGTAACCCGGGAAAAACCGGCTGATATGCCAAGGCACATCCACTCCAAGCTCATTGGCAATAAAGTGAGCCATCTGACGCAGCTCGCCCTGACTATCATTTATCCCGGGAATAATCAAACTGGTGACTTCCAGCCATATTCCTTTATTGACAATGTGCTTCATACTTTCTAAAACAGGGTGCAACCTGCCGCCCATCAACCTTCGATAAGTTTCGTCCTGATAAGCCTTCAAATCCACATTGACGGCATCAAGCCAGGGCGATGAAATGTCCAGCATTTCGGAAGTCATAAATCCGTTGGAAACAAAAACATTCTTAAGACCGGCCTCTCGTGCAAGCGGCCCAATATCGTTGCAATACTCAAAAAAGATGGTCGGCTCGGTATAGGTATAGGCAATACTCCTACAACCCGCATCAAGAGCCTCCTGCACAATCTCTGCCGGAGAGGAAGTACTTCCCAACTCAAGTATTCCGGGAGAAGTAACCTGTGATATTGCACAGTTCTGACAAAAATCGCAATGGAAGTTACATCCTGCCGTTCCAATGGAAAAAGCCTTACTGCCGGGATAAAAATGATACAACGGCTTTTTTTCGATGGGATCCACATGACGTGCGATTGTGCGACCGTATACATGCGTTTGCAAAGTACCGTTAATATTCTCACGCACATTGCAGATGCCCCACTTGCCCGGAGCAATTTTGCAGTGATGCGCACACAAATTGCACTTCACTTTTCTATTATCAAGTTTTTCATATAGCAGAGCTTCCTTCATAAAGAATTACTGTTTTGAGATATTTCATTATCATCAATTTAACTCAGACTCCAAACTTTCGCAAACAATTAACAGAGAAATAAATAAAAGGACTTATACAAATAATAATAAACCGATTTCAGCAACATAAGAATTAATGTTTCTTTCCCCGGAATTCATTAACTTCGTTTTTCAGCCGTATCACACAACTAAACACATACAAATGTTTACTTTTTACACCTTAAAAATCAAATCAGGCTTTGCTCTTTGCCTGTTAATCATTGCTACTATGTCCAATGCACAAACACCCGACACGGGAATTTTTACAGAACACAACGATATCGGAAAAACAGGAGTTGTCGGAAATGCCATATATAATCAGGAAAACCAGACCTACACCATCGCTGGAAGCGGGGAAAACATCTGGTTTGATGAAGATGCTTTTCATTATGCCTGGCGCGAAGTATCCGGCGATTTTATTTTAAGGGCCCGCATGAAATTTGAAGGAGAGGGCAGTCACTCTCATCGGAAGATGGGCTGGATGCTTCGGGAAAATAAAACCACTGGTTCGCCTCACTACAGTGCAGTAGTTCACGGCGACGGGCTCACTTCCCTCCAATACAGAGAGACTATAAAAGGGGAAACTCTGGAAATGTCATC
>DHQK01000023.1:13363-13632 GCA_002411085.1 Marinilabilia sp. UBA5340
AGTTCGGTATCCATCGATGCAAATAATTTGTCCGACAACGTGATGGCAGGTCTTTTTGTTTGCTCACACGACAGCACCACTATTGAAAAAGCAGTTTTTGAAAATGTGCGCTTGGTCAAACCGGCACCTGCTGATTTGGTTCCCTATCAGGATTACCTGGGAAGTCATCTGGAAGTAATGAACATGGAAACCGGACACAGAAAAATCATTTTCACCTCTCCGATTTCCATTCAGGCACCCAACTGGACACCGGACAACAAACAACTGAT
>DHQK01000187.1:0-489 GCA_002411085.1 Marinilabilia sp. UBA5340
AAAAAAGGGTTAGCACCACCAGCGCTAACCCTTTCATTTTCAACAGTCGGGATGAGAAGATTCGAACTTCCGACCCCTCGCCCCCCAGACGAGTACTCTAACCGGACTGAGCTACATCCCGAACTATGTGTCTCTTATTTTTTAAGACGGTGCAAAGATAACCAAAATGCGTCTCCCTGCAAGCCTCCTCGACTAAAAAATCTCTATTTTTTGTAGCGTACAGCAGGACATCTTTGATTTTGAAAATATTACAATTTCAATTTTCTCCAAAAAAGAGATCTCGAAAATAAATATTATATTTACATGGCTGCCATTCGAAAAATGGATAATCCATTGAGATATTTGCCGGGATTGAGTTTTTCATTGTCAAAACCTTCTTAAATAGCGCTGCTATTTTATTCAGGTTTGGCTTACATAAGAACTCGATTCGTCAGAAACGCTTTTCAAAAACAGTTTCTGAGATCAGGAAAAACAAATATAAAAAAGTAC
>DHQK01000187.1:666-14075 GCA_002411085.1 Marinilabilia sp. UBA5340
AAAAGTACTTACTATGATTGATGTAGAAGCTTTCAAAAGAATGTCTTATGGTCTTTATGTTGTATGCTCAGGAAATCAGGAACACGGAAACGGTTACATTTCCAACAGTGTTTTCCAGGTTACAGCAAAGCCGGCTCAAATAGCAGCATGTTGCCACAAAGACAACTACACTTCTCAAATTATTGAAAAGACAGGCAGTTATTCTATTTCTATTCTCCACAATGAAGCCGAGACTTCAGTAATAGATAAATTTGGCTATAGCAGTGGTGCTGACACCGACAAACTCAAAGGTATGAACGTGGAATATGGTGGTACGGGAGTTCCTGTTTTATTGAATGAAGCCATTGCATGGATTGAATGCAAAGTAGTAAAAACAATCGATGTGGGCACCCATCTGATGTTTATTGGCGAGGTTTTGCAAACGGAAGTGATAGATGAATCAAAATCTGCCATGACCTACAAAGAATTTAAGGAGAAAAAACAACGGATGGCACCCGAAAATGCCCCTACTTATATTGAAGACAGTCCATCGGAGGAATCCAATGGTTCTTCGGGCAGGTACCAGTGCCAACAGTGTGGCTTCATTTATGACAATGAAAAAGAAGACACCCCCTTTGAGGAGTTGCCTGATGACTGGCAGTGCCCGGTCTGCGGAGCGCCAAAATCGAAATTCACATCCATATAAAAAACAAGTAAGAGGCTGTCCAAAAAGTCCAATTCTGATGTCATGTAAAGCTTGTCGAAGAATCTGTTCGCCTAAAAGACAAAAAATTGGACTATGCTTAACATGAAACAGTTTTGGTGTTTTTTACTTTCTGGATAACACTATTTTCAAAGTTGTATTTCCCAAAAAATAAAAGACACCGTTAACAGAATAATCTTCTAAATGGAAGTTTTCTAATTTTCATCAGGGTTCAGGTTAAAAACTTTGCTGAAATCCGGGCAAACAGGAGCGTCTTCAAAAGAATAGTTTTGTAGTTTTGCCAAAAAATTTTTAATGAAATCCAGACTATTCTATTTCAATCCGACAAATGAAATGGCCATTGCCAACGGTCAGGTCTCCTACATGCCTCCCAGGCATTTACATCATTTTGAAATGGATCTGGCTGCACTGCCCTGGATTCTTTCAACAAAAGATGATTTCATTTTGGTGAAGAAAAAAGAAGGAAATTCTTTAGAACATCTGACTCCTTATGGATGGGAATTACCAACAATGATATCTGCCCCTGAAGACTTGCCTGAGCAGGCCCGTGACAAACTCTGGTTTTCACCATGGGGCTGGAGTCCTGCAGTATATCGTCATTTCAGAGAGTTTATTCCATTAGCTCATCCAAGTTGGATAAGCCATCCATTTGCGCAGTGGAGAAAAACATTAACCGAACTACTAAGCAGAGACACGGGCTATCAACTGCTTCAATCCATATCCGAGATAAAAAAAGAAGATTCTCTGTCTTATTCCCTGATTAGTCTGCCACAGTTACCTTTGGAGATTATGAAAGAGGAAAATCTTCCGGACATTCTTAAAAAGCACTCCCCTCCTCTTATAATAAAAACACCCTTCAGTGCATCCGGGAGAGGCCTTTTCAGAATACGCTCGACAGGGGATGCCCCGGAAAAATCGCCCTGGGTTAAAGGAATGCTAAAACGACAGGGAAAAGTTTATGTGGAAAGAATGCTCAATAAGATCCAGGATATCTCATTTCAATTTCATCTTTGCGAAGATAAGATCTCTTTCCTTGGATACAACTATTTTTATGCAGATCCCTCCGGCCAATTTGCAGGTTGTGCAATCGGGAAACCGGATGTAGATTCCACACTATTTAGAGATGAAAATAGAATAAAAGAAGCGATCCAACAGGCTACAGTTCTTTTAAAAAAAGGATTGAAGAAAATTAACCTACACAAAAAGTATACAGGTCCGGCAGGAATTGACGGAATCTTCTTCGAAAATGAGCAAGGAGCACTGAGACTTCAACCATGTCTGGAAATCAATATGAGGTATAATATGGGATATGCCAATGTGCTTTTTAAACCCAAATTACATCCTGAAGCAAAGGGAAAATGGAAAACAGGAGTTTTCACTCACGGAGAATGGCCAATGTTTTGTCAGCAGGAAACAGAGACAAATCCTCCGGTTATTTCAGATGGTAAGTTATTAAAAGGATTCGTTCCTTTTGTGGATCCATCAGCAGATAAACTTTTTGGAGCCTGGTTAACCCTAAAATAGGTCAGGAAGCAGCGGCTTCTTCATCTTCAATTTTATCTTTCTTCAAAACAGGCCCCATTTCTTCTTTTATAAGTTTAAGCGTTGCTTTATATCCAACATCAACCAACTCGTCCACCCTGTCAAAGTCAAGAAAAGTAAAGGTTTTCATTTCTTCAGGCTCAATCATAAAATCGCAGATCTTACGACTTTCAACAACATTTTGCTCAATTCCAAGACTAAAAGTACGTTGAGCAACGTCGCGCATTCCTTCAATTTTCTCCATCGATCCGTTGTAGTTGACATGAACACCTATGAGAGTTTGGCACTTTTCTTTAATGGAAGCAGCCGGGAGGTTATCAAACAATCCCCCATCGATATAAATCTTTCCATCTATTTCCTGAGGTAAAATAATTACAGGAACAGAACAGGAAGCCAAAACATAATCAAAAAGGGGGCCTTTCTCGCCTTTTATTTCGTTTTTACCATCGGAAATGTTGGCAACAGACAAATAGAACGGTTTTTTTAAAGCTGAAAAATCATCCTGAGGAATTTTATCTTTTAAAATACGTTTCACTGCATCCAGCTCAAAAAAACCTTTTTGACCAAATCGCAATGAAACCATATTAAATATTCTGTCCTTTTTCACAAGTTCTTTTATCTGATCCGGAGCAATTCCTGCAGCATAAAGAACCCCTATCAATGCCCCCATGCTGGTACCCGAAATAATATCAGGAGACATTCCATGTTCATCCAGGGCTTTAAGCACACCAATGTGCGCAAATCCACGGGCACTTCCTCCACTCAAAGCAATCCCAATATTGTGATTGTATTTGTTTTTAGCTGGAACTGTTTGTTGAGCCGATCTGGATTTTTTCTTTCCATTTTTGTGTGATTTCTCCTCACTGATACCAAACCATTTGAACCATTTCATTACAATACCTTTTAATTATTCCGCTATAGGATAAAATATTGATCATCGGAACTTATCCTTCTCAATCATAAAATCAAGCAGCTTAAAATTATTAAAAAAGGGAAAAACAACCAATGTGTTTTCCCCTTTTTAAAAAAAACCTGCAAAAACGTTCCGGGATTTGATTGTCAGCGACTAATAGAAGTTAGCAATGCAACCCCGTCAATATTCTTATTCCACTGAATACATCAGCAAAGCAGAATAGGTATTAATTCCCTGGCTTGAATGGGACGAATACTCCAGATCAATTATCTGTTCAGGAGTGATTGCCTCCTCAGTAAGAAAAGAGTTTATTTGATCATCAAGAGACATATCGTAATCGTCCAAACCAGTATACTGAAAATGTTTAGTAAAAACTTTTTTCATAGATATTAGTATTAAAATATTAAACCACTTCAATGAATAAAGTTGGCTAAATAAATTATTAGTCAACCTGTTTTCTTCTACGCACAAATGCGCTTTTTGATACATAAAACAGGGTGAACAAAGCATTTTTTTTAATTGACGATCCTAATAGATTATCTCATAGTCATTTTAAAATACAAAAGCCGGATAAAAAAGATCCGGCTTCCAATTCGATAGCAATAAAGTCTAATTCAAACTCAAAACTAGAATCAGCAAAGATTCAGGTAGTCTGAATTATCTGTTCCACACCTATTTCAGATTATTTACAGCTTCTACCAATTCTGAAAACTTCTGATCCATTTCGTTTCTGATATCTTTAAAGTAAGCTTTAACCTTTTTCGGATCAGATTTGCCATCAGGATGATTAATCCTGGCAATCAATTCGTTTCTAAAATCGATTGCATCGGCAATCACCTTTTTAAATTCATCATCTTTGATATCACTAAAGATCATTTTACGAACATAGGCTTCTGTTACAATTTCTGAAGCCAGATAGTTTATGTCTTTTTTTAAATCTCGAATACTTGCCATTTCTTTTTTCTTTTAAGATTCTATTTCAAATTTAGCTGTTTTTTACCTGCCAAACAACAATGGCCCTCACATTTGGCTATCATATCTTTTCTTTAATCACAAAAAAACGGGCATTCATAAAAGAATAGAAACATTTAGGCATTAAAGAATTTCAGGGAAACTATAATTATTTAAATTTGTGTGTGTCAGAAAGTGCTTGTGCTTTTTTTAACCCAAGAAGCGCAGCCTGACCCAAGTAACCCATGTTCAAAAAGAAAAAGACGACCCAAAACGTTGGGCCGTCTTTTTTATTTTTAACTGTGTCTATTCCTAAAATATCATTGCTTTTTGTGTAACGCTATTTCAGGACTAATCACTGCTAATTCAGCCATTCTCCGAGTTGCTTTATTACTTTTATCCTAAGTGAGTCCGGAAGATTATTTATCCGTGTACGATGACACCCTCCGGGTTTTTCTATTTTCAATACATTAGAGAACCCTTCCGGCTCCAAAGACGTTGCACTCCACGGATCATTCTCCCCTGTAATTACAATCATTCGGGGATCTGCTTTTTTCAATTTCCTAAATATTCTTAAAGGCACATCCTGCTCAAACACTAAATTATCGACATCAGGAGCCATAAAGCGATTGGAAACAGTATCTTCTTTGATTTCACTCAACCACTCTTTGAAAGGAGAAGCCAAATAAGGGTAATACCCTAACTCTCTATATGCCTGATAAAAAAAGGGTCCAATAGAATTCCATTGCTGGTCGGAAAAATATCCAAAATCACTGCCGCGGTGTAGATGAGAAAACATGATTTCAGCATCAGCTCCGGATTCAGGAATTTCATCCACCGGGCCTCCCCATTGCCACAAACTAAAAGGATATTCTAGCACCGCCAATTCGAAAGCGCGTTCAGCTCCCATCCGGAATGAATATTCTTTCTGCTCAATTAAATCATAGAAAAAAGGCATTAACTCATCCTTACGTTTAAGAACTTCCTCCTGAAATTCTCGAATTCTTCTTCTTTGCTCAGCTGTTCCTACAGTATCAAAAAATGCCACCAACCGGTGATCTTCGCGCTCAAAATTAAAGGGTGCAACATACGGAACAGTCACCTCTACATCTTTGGGAAAGAAAGCCCGGTGAATCATAGCAGTTTGTCCGCCTTTACTAATCCCTGTATTCATCCATTTCCCTTTGTAAAAATCTTTAAATATCTCGACAATCTTATGATGATCCATCGCTGCTTGCTCTACAGTCAGAAACTGCCAATCTAATGAATCGGGAACAGACATTCCAAAATAACGATGCTCAACGACTAACTGATTGGCTCCGGTAATCTTTGCCAATTCTGAAGTATAATTGGCAGGAGCCATATATCCCTCAGTGACCATTACCATTGGCGCTTCGGGTGACTTATGAGAAAGCCAGACCCTCTGATTAAAATAACCTTTTTCGGGATGATGATGATCAAGAGGCTGCCGAACTGTAAGCAACCAGGAATGGTTATACATGGAATCGGGCTCTATCTGCTCAGAAGAAATGACAACCTGATGAGACTTCAAAAATTCTCCGGTAGTATCCCAGGTCACACTGCAAAATGTCAGGAGAACCGAAAGAACTATCAGCAGAGCGTATTTAAATAACTTTGTCATAAGAAATAGAGAATAGAAATAAATTAAAGCATGCAAAAATACATCAAAATGATTTTCTTTGTAATGATATAAGTTAATAAAAATTCCGAATTATGAAGTACCTTTTTACATTTTCCGTTCTCTGCTTTCTGCTTAATATTCCATCTTTTTCAGCACCATTGCAGGAAGTTCATCGATCAACAAAAAAATACGAAAACATTAAAACCATTGATGTCAAAGGAGATTTTTGCAAAGTGATCCTGCAACCTTCTGAATCAACTCAGATTGTTGTCAATAGTTTTATCGAGGCCTCCAAGGCTATTGATGGTTTTGGCATAAAAGACCAGACTGATGGAGAAAAGCTTTCTATTTCGGTGATGGTTCCCAGTGAACACGTTTCTACCAAATCGGGTGAGATAGTTATTAACATTCCTCAAAACACCGAAGTAAAGATCAAAACAACCTCAGGCTATATTGAAGCCCTCAATATTGTGGATTGCGAAATAGACGCACACGCCTCTTATGGCAAAATCAACACAAAAAATACCACAGGCGATTTTACATTAAAAACGTCGACAGGGGGTATCACGGTCAATACGATGAAAGGGGATATGTCCGCCACATCTACCAAAGGAAGCATTGAGTTATCAAATATAGATGGACATACGACAGTAGTAACCGACGCCGGAGACCTTATCCTTAAAAACATGAAAGGAAAGATCAGCACTCAAAGCAATACCGCTCCACAAAACATCACCAACCTGAATGGTGACCTGATGCTCAGAACCTCATCAGGAGAGATTACCCTAAATGATATTGAAGGTGTTATTGAAACAGCCAATGACGACGGAGATGTATGGATCACTGATTTTAAAGGGACAATGCGATTGATTTCGATTTCAGGAAACCTGGTCGGGAAAAATATTCTACTTACCGGAAACACTTACTTCGAAACGACCAAAGGCCGGATTGAGATGGAGTTGAAGAATGATCTTCACCAATTGTCATTCGACCTGAATTCAAATTATGGATTCCTTTACATTCCCGGAAAGTCTAAAAAGAAGAGACTTAAATCCGGCAATGGTCCCATCTTAATTTCAACATCAAGCAACAATGGTGCTCAGCGATTTTCTCTGGTTGAAGAGGAATAGCACCTTAACTTGTCACCTATATTTTTTCAAAGAGGTTGTCCCAGGAGTCTTTATATTAGCTTTATTTGTTTTCATGAAATCTTTATGATTTCCTCGATTGAAATTCTTCACTGCAGAAGAATGACAAAAGATACGAAACTAATGACTCTTGGGACAACCTGCTTTTATTCAGAAGTTCGCCAAAAATTCCTCTTACTTTCCTGCATTTCCTTTTCCGGAATTATCACTTTTTTTCCCGGTCGACTGAGATCCTTTTGACTTTGTTGTACCAGGTTTTGCCGCCATTGATGTTTCAGGCCCTTTCTTTTTGCGTCGTTCCAGTTCTTTAAGCACTGCATATTTAGCAGCAGCGATGGTCTCACGATTCACCTTCTCGGTAATGCGTCCTTTCAGCAAATCATCAAACTCAATATAACCATCCATCAACAGCAATTGTGTAATCATATTATTAATCATAGTCTCGTCACTATATCCCTTTGCCTCATAAAGTTTAGACGAATCCTCGAGAAATTCCTGTGCAAAATCCGGGTAGTTGGGCAAACTCATCAACTCATTACAGGTTTCTCCAAAACTACTGAGTTCAATATTTAAATTCGGGGTGACCAACAGCGGGCTAAACTCTGTTTTCTTATCCTTGGGACAGAACATATTCACCCCATTCAGGTCTACCGAAACTGAAGGATCGTCCATCCTCACAAATTCTGCTTTCATCATCTTATCCAACTGATAAAGATAGAAGTTATACCGCCAAAGCTCGTTACTGCTCTGTCCGTTGGTAAAGATGTGCTTATACTTTTCGCGTACGGTCTTTCTTACAAAATTCTTCTTCTCGTTAATTTCACTGCTGTCAGCCCTCAATTCTTTGATAAGCCTGGTAAGAGATTGTGCCGCCTTTTGAGGCCCCATAATCTCTTTTCCCTTTTTACCAATCTCAGTAGAAACAATACCGCATTCAATTTTGGATCCTTCTCCCTTTCCGTCGGCTCCACCACTAAGCACATCGACCAACTGATAACGTTGCTCAATTTGCCCTTCCTGAGCAATAAATGGCTGGCCTGCAGGAGTACTAGCCAATGAATCGAAGATAGAACTAAAAATTTTACGTGAAAGAATCACTTCTTTCAACTGCTCATTTAATTCAACAACCGCAACAAAACGATTCTTAACAATGTCAAATTTAACTTCATTCACAAGCCATTCTCCATCTTCAAAGGGAATATGCTTACCCGCAAAAATCTGATTCACCACTTTCTCAACATCAATCTTGTCCATAAGCTTATAGGATGAGGCGAGATAGTATTTACCGTCTTTGGGATCAATCTCCCAATCAAGCACATCATCCAGATAGTTACCATGTTGAGAAAGCATTTCCACAATATTTTTGTCGGCGGTATAGCGGGAAAGGGTACGCTGGAAGTGAGGCCCATCCTGACTGGTAGCCTTTTCCTTTCGCTCTCCATGCGAATCTATATAAAGCAGGAAGTTTTCAGGATTGCTGACCCTGGTAATACCCGCTTCTTCTTTTGAATAGTTATGTGCAGTCAGAATAATGTCAATTTTATATGGCATTTGAATTTCACACAGGCCACTGATGGTACTTCGCGAATTAAGGTCATCCACATTACTGTCGGCACTACTTTCAAACAGGTACTTATAATATTTGATATACTCCGGATCGAAATCTGTAACTCTGCTAAAATCACCCTCTTCAGTTCCAAAACCATACAAATTCCCTTCCTTATCGCGGAAAACATGGAACATATCACCGGCAATGTTTTTAATAGAACGAACCCCCGGCAAATTCTGCCTCAACCACTTAAGCGTAAGCCCGGCCAGCATTTCCGATTTGCCCACCCCACTATCTCCGTCCACTTCAACCACGAAGATTGAACCATCTTCCAATTCTATGGCAAACAGTGACCCATGTTTGGGAATACCCCCCATCTCTTTCACTCGCTCATTCATCATGGTCAACCATGGCTTCTTGATATCGCCAAAATAATCGGCTTCTTTGCGCAATGGGGTAACCAGCGTTTTGATATTGCCACGCGGGCCTTTTATATCGAAATACCCAACCTGTGGGAAAGAAATCACTTTTTCGGGTGCACCCAAAAGAAGAAATACATCCGGTACAAAATTTTCAGCTTCCCTCAGCGAGATGTCTTTATATTGCGTAAGGCGGAAAAAGTCTGTCAGATATTTAATATATCCTTTCTGGAAGATAATAAGCTGGGTCACCACCCCGTTTTTCATGATTTTGCACCGATAATCATCCGGATCCATATTGGCTACAAAGCGAGCCACCCTTCTTTCAAAAAACTTTGAATCAGGCTTGGTCGAAAGTGCTTTGATGTAGTCGTTCATCGACTTGGAGCGATTCATGTCCAGCAAGTACATGGGTTCATTGTCGCTGCGATCAATTTTGTGGAAAGGATATTCCCGCTTCTTTGCATCTGTTGAAATACGGGTGTGTCGTTGAACTGATTGCTCCACGGAAATCACGCCGCATTTTGTCATCACATCATTGATCCAGCTCAGCGAACCGCCATCGAATTCTTTTAAGGTTTTGTCCTTAATTTCAAAATTACGATACAGCGTAACACCATGTTGAATCATCTCATTAACAGCACTGTTCTGCCGTCTGAAATAGGTATCCAAAACCTTTATCAAGGTATGGGTATATTTATGATAATAATCTGTTCCTTTGGAAAGATTTTGCAGGAGCACCAGAAAACCAACTACCTTATGAGTTACATCTGCCAGCCGGGTTTCATCAACTTTGATATCTTTCTTTCTAAGAATATAATTCATGATATCATCAACCTCACGAGGCAGTATATCTGTCAGAATATTTTCTGTAAAAATCTTCAAGTCCGCATCATGAGCATTGTTTATTTGCTCCTGAAGAAATTGCAACTTATTGGTTACCTGATTAAAGAAACTATCGTCGTTTTGAAGAAGATAAAGATACAGCACCCGGTCACTATAGGACAAATCATTTTGGGAAACGCGTTTCTTCACTACATCGGCGATAAACCCAAGGCTCCGGGCAGAAATGCCAATTTCAGCAAACTTCCCATCCTGTCGTAGTCGCTCAACAAAATGACTAACATACCTTTCGAGGTCAAGATCTTTAATCTCAAGTCCCGTAACCTCTTCAAAAAGGTCGCACGCTATACGAATAATCTCCCGACGACTGGGCTCAATCGTTGGCTGTTCAAACGGCAGGTTAAAATGCAACAAAATTTCCTGTATATGCTTTTTCAAAACCACATTGACACCTTCCAGACGGGCCACATCCATGTAAAAATCGCCACTGGCCTGCAGGGTAAGAATTTTCATTTTGGTATCTGAAAACAACAGGCGTTCCATCTCAATCAGGATCTCGCGCATAATGTTCTTCTCCTCCGGATCATCAAGCACAAAATGATTGGGATGAAAGGTCTTTTTATTGTTGATGTATTTTAAAATGGTGGCTTTACTAAACCTGGAAGCCACAATATTGAAATTAAGGTTTCTAAGCTGGGGAATCTTCTTATATATTTGAGGAAGAAGGTTCTCATAGATTTTTGTAAATGCACGACTGCGAATAAAAGCTTCCACATCTCGACAATCGCCCACATCTCCCTGAAATTCAATCACTGAGTTTTTGGAATCACCAATAGTGGTAATAGAAACTCCACTTACCTGTGGAGATGCATGGTAAAGAGAACGGTTTTCATTAATCAGCAATGAATGATTAACCTTCTTGGACAAACTCCGGATATTAGCATAGTCAGCAAAAACAGTATTCAAAAAATCGGAATTTTCTCCAGGATTCAGAATCCTATTCATCAGCACTGACACTTCTTCCTGAGGCTTTTCTTTCCTTGCTTTTTGAAGTTGTTTCCAATAACTTAAAAACAGTTGAAAGGCAGTTCGGACTTCCTGCTCAAAAACTTGGTAACTTGCGGGGGTTCCTTCAATGTATCCGCCCAACGAAAATCGAACAACCCCGGTTCGATAAGGTAATGCAGAAATTCCTCTTTCCCCGGCAATTTTCCTGGCAAAATCCTCCAAATCATTATAGCTCCCAAAATTTTTAAAAAGGAAATTGAACAGATAAGATCCATCTGATTTAATTACGGATACATCCTCTACTCCAAGCTCCTTAATCACCTCTTCGGCAATTTTGCCGGCCATTTTTAATCTCAGGTTCGATTCAGTCCTGAAATTCTTATTGATCCTGAATTGGTTCAACCCTTTTACAAGTTCTCCGCCATAATAAATATAAAAAGGAACATCCTTGTATTTAAAGTCATCAGGAAGCCCCAGAATATCAAGTTTAGCCAACGAGACCAATTCATCCAAAAGGAAAAGGTGCATCGGACTCCCCTCAAAACCAGCCCGAACAGGATCACCTGTTGCGGTCTTATTCTTTACATCTCCAGATACTGCATTGGCTACAAACTTTTCGATCTGATTGACAACCCGGCTTCTGGAGGCATCTTTGGGCAATGTGGCTTCCAATTTATCTTTTAAAGCTTTGGATTTCAAACCTATTTCCAATACCGAATTAAGAAAATACAAAGAACTACTGTTTCCGCGTGCAGCCTGATTCCGCTGACGCGAATAATCAATCACTTCCTTCATACCAGGTGTGGCAACCAATGCCCCAAGACGGTCACCCGATCCGGCAAGATTTTTTGTAGTCGAAAGCGAAGAAACAGCCCGGATCTTCGAGTAAACATTCTCGTTATTGAAGATGTAGCGTGAAATAGATCTCCATTTGGGCATCAGCTCTTCTTTCACTTTTACACTATCAGTATAGGCTTCATCAAGCAGAAGTGTAATTTTACTACTATTGATAAACCTGAGAAATTCAATAAGATTCTCCCGGTTAAAGTCACTGTAGCCGGTAGGATTGGATGGATCGTTGATAATAATGGTCACGTTTTCACAGAACCTATCCCATAAATTTCCACTTGCATCAAAAAGCTGCAAAGTGTTTTTGATACGGGAAAGCTTTGTCAGCAAACGTTCGTAATCGATTCGCTGATCATCAAGGTTTTCTATCTCGATATCGAAGGGATTGATATAGAATTTATCGTCCGAAAAAAGGTCGGTATATTCCCAGGCCAAGACCTTATTGTATATAATGTAGGGTTTAGGACTTCTGTCTCTGTAAAACAGCAAATCCCGTATAATCATCTGGACATCATCCGAGATAGAAGTCTTATCGAGATTCCCTAAATCGCTAATAAAACCCTTAATTACTTTTTGATCTTCTTCGTTTAGGTTTTCAAAATCCTTGTATACTCCCAAGTCAATCAGCACATTGCGGAACCGTCCTTTATTATCCGACTCATTATCCACTTTGGTGATATACTTCTGGTATTTCTCCATGAAGAGATTAACCCCAAAGTTTTTATGAAAATGATTATGAAGAGTTCGTTTATAGTTATCAGGAATAAAATTGATTATGGTTTTGCAACGATCAAGAATTTTATCATCCATGGGCTTGATCTCTCTTTGCAAAAGAAACTCCCCGTAAGTACGTATCTGATTTCGGCCTCCCCCTTCAAGAATCGTCGCTATCTGAACCGCTGGAGTATCAGAATAAAAATACTTGCGGATACGATCTTCAAAAGTATTAATCAATTCTTTATTCTGGGTTTCCCGCTTTTGAGGTGAAGCGGTATTTTGGATAAACTGAATAAAATCCCGAAGTCTGGCCAATGAATATCTGTCTTTCAGAATCTGTCTGGAAAAAGAGTCGAATTTAAAGAGATTGGTATTTTTCAACTGGTCATTTACCTGTCCCAGCTGCTCTTTTTTTATTTCATCCAATTCCTGATTGTAATCATCAATCTTTTGATCCAGGAACACTTTAAATTCCTCCAGATTTTTCTGATTCACGTTTTCCAGAATCAACCTCAGATTGAGCTGTGTGTTGGCAGGAGCTCCCAACTTCCTGGTATGAACTTTATTCAAAGTATTTATCAACCCATTGTGAAAACTAAATACCAAAGAAGTATTTGATGCATGGGATTCAGGGGAGTCATCTACTACAACAATCCTGGAAATAAGAGGAAACCACCTGGAACCGGCAAACATGTTTTTGCGCATGTGTTTCACTTTCACCACAAAAACACTGGAGGTGTAATCCTGCATCTGCTCGTATAGCTTGTCTCCGCTGATATTCTCAACCACACGTACTGAGTCATGTCCCAATACTTCACCTTTAATCAGTCCCACTGCGGTATCACTGTTCCCCGACACCACTGTCCTAATCAGCCCATTGAGCCCTTTAAAATTAACGGCCCATTCGGTACGATGAAGGAAATTGCTTTTTTCGGCCTTAGTTGTATAATGGGTACTCTGATTAATCATTTGTTCCAGGGTATCCATCAGGTAGTTCCAGTGTGCCTCATCAATATCTCCAATCACCCCGATTACATCCCTGAAACGACGCAATTCAACAGGAGCATCCCCAATAATAACTTTCGCAAGAAACTCAATAGTTTGTTCAGTTACCGGAGGAGTACC
>DHQK01000187.1:14365-21707 GCA_002411085.1 Marinilabilia sp. UBA5340
TCGTGATCCGCAAAATAGCCAATGCGTCTGTTGAACCCCTGTTTCAGCGAATTGTACACAAACGCCTTTGAATCCTCATTGGGATAAAGCATCAGTGAGACATCCGAGTAACCTGGAATTTCCTCACGAAACTTAAGAAGAAACTTTTGTATTTCAGCCTGCTGCCGTGCCGGATCATTTGGTTCTTCATAGCAAAGGCGCACAAATGCCTTTAAATTATCGAAAACGAAATTGGGCAAAAAAACTTCGGCCCGTTCTCCCAGAGAGGCATACAATTCGATATATTCGCGTGCTTCCTGTCGCAAAAAAGCTTTTGGAACTCCTTGGATCTGCATAATTCCTTAAGGTTAAAAATCTGGTTAATAAAATGTCCTTTGGTTCAGTAGGTAACTCATGGCTGAAAAACTAAATTCATTACATGGATCAGCCCTGAAGAAAAACACTTAAAATCTGCTCATTTCAAGTGCCTTTTTGTTTCGAAATATTACAAATATAGCCATAGCAAAATCGAAATAAAAGTAAATGCCAGTGATTTTTCATCAAAAAAAACGCATATTAACAGGTGGTTACACTTATTGTAACATCCTGAGAAATATGCGCTTTTCTTTTATTCTCCGTTTTAACGGGAACTTTTCAAATACTTGTACAACTCACTATCCGTAGAGAGAATTACATGGGTCTTTTCGTCAAAAGTTTTCTCAAAAGTCTCCATTGATTTCATAAAACTGTACAGACTTCGTGAGGCAGCAGATTTATTATACGAAGAAGAATAGATACTTGCTGCTTCTCCATCTGCACGCCCCATAATTTCCTCTGCCTGGCGGAAAGCTTCAGACTGAATGGATTTAAGTTCCCTTTCCTTTTCACCATTGATACGGGAGGCTTCTCCCTGCCCTTCAGATCTGAATTTATCAGCGATGCGATAACGCTCACTTTTCATACGCTCGTATACCTGAGTGCGGACATCTTCCACATAATTTATTCTCTTAAATCGGAAATCCATAATTTTCACACCCAGATCGGCTGTTTGCTCATTGGCTTGCTGAAGGATCATAGCCTGTATTTTTTCACGGCCAACCTCAATCTGCTCAAGGCTGTCTCCTATCAATTCACTGATAACACCTGTTGAGGAGGGCTGACGATTGCTGGTTCTAACCGCTTCAATCAAATTATGATTGGCTATAAAATCACGCGTTTCTCCATCCAGGATATCATCCAGTCGCGACTGGGCACCCATTTCATTTCTCAGACGCTTGAAGAACTGTAATGGATCAGTAATTTGCCAACGTGCGTAAGTATCCACAAAAATATACTTTTTGTCTTTGGTCGGAATCTGATTGGGATCTCCATCCCACTCCATAAATCGTTTTTCAAAGTAGTTGGCTGTCTGAATAAAAGGAACCTTAAAATTGAGTCCCGGCGTAGTTACGGCATCGCCTACCGGTTTACCAAACTGGGTAATGACTACCTGTTCGGTTTCGTCAACCACATAGACACTTCCCGTTACAGTAATAAAGGCAAGAAAAAGAATTACTATGAGGCCTATTTTATTTCGTTTCATAAGTTTTTGTTTTGTAATAATACATGGGATAAATTTCTCCGATCTTCTCCCATTTACATCTGCTGCTTCGCGAACCTGCTCTATTCACAATAATCAATAAACAAAACAGGCTAAAGCATTACTGCTGAGCATTAAGCTTTTTCACGTTGTCCATTTGCATTTGCAAAAGTGGTAATACATTATTTCCTTCCTGATCGGTGATAATTTTATTACCTAAACGAGGCAGAACTTCCTGCAAGGTTTCCAGGTATATTCTTTCACGGGTTACTTCCGGTGCCCTCACATATTCGGTATAAAGTTCGTTGAAGCGGGCTACCTGACCTTTGGCATTATTAACCCTCTCCACAGCATAACCTTCGGCCTTTTGAATGGTTTCTTCGGCCTGGCCCTTAGCTTTAGGAATTACCTTGTTATATTCCGACTTGGCCTGATTTATAAGGGTTTCTTTCTCCTGTTGTGCTTCGTTCACAGCATTGAACGCAGCTTTCACCGGATCAGGGGGATTAACATCCTGCAATACCACCTGATCTATTTTCACTCCAAGTTCATAATTATTGGACAGTTCCTGAATAAGCTGCTGGACACTGGAGGCAATTTCTGCGCGGCCAACGGTCAATACTTCATTTACAGTGCGATCTCCTACAATCTGGCGAACAGCTCCTTCAGAAACATCGCGTAAGGTAGATTCAGGATTTCGAACCCTAAATAAAAACTTATAGGGATCGTTGATTCGGTACTGTACAACCCATTCCACATCGGCCAGATTAAGATCTCCCGTGAGCATCAATGACTCATCACGGGTACCACTTTTAGTGTACTCCGACCGCATATTAGTGCTGGTGGTTCTAAATCCGAATTCGAGTTTTTGCTGCCTTTCAACCGGAACTTTGTATACAGTTTCAATAAAGGGGATTTTAAAATTCAATCCCGGCATTACAGTTTTGGTGTACTTACCAAAACGGACAATCACTCCGGCTTCTTCGGGGCCTACCTGAAAAAAACCACTCCAGGCAATTACCACAACTACGATAACCGCAATGACGGAACGTATGTTCTGAAGTAGCTTCTTCAGGACAGGAGGCACCTCCTGATTAGAAAATTCAAATTCACTCATATATTCATCTGTTTTTCTCCCATTCATTTGGGAATTTAAAATTGATTCACAACTTTTTCAGTTAATGATTTTCAGACATCACTCTAAGGAAATTCCTCACTGCATCGACAGTTTCCAGTTTGTAAGAAGCATTGGTATGCTTGATTCCTACTTTAATGGTAACAGCTTCCGGAGGCAACTCTTTGAAAAGATATTCATCCGTCCAGTCATCACCCATGGCCACAATATAATCGAACTGCTTGTTTAGCAAATACCTGTTGGCAGCAACACCTTTATTGATCCCACCGGTTTTGACCTCCACCACTTTATTCCCTTCCATAATTTCCAAATTGTGATTGGCCACCATGGTTGTCAACTCATCCTTTAACTCCTTGGCGCGTAATTCTCCAAGTTCTGCTTCTGCTTTTTCATAGTGCCATACCAGAGAGTAATTTTTCTCCTCAAGATAAGTTCCCGGGGTTCGGACAACAAAGCTGTCAAGGATAGGACGCACCATTGGCATCCATGAATTAGTAGCATTTGTTAACATCTGCCATTCACCTCCCCGCTCGCGCATCCATACGCCATGCTCACTGATAAGACTCACATCCGACTTGTCGAACCATTTGCTTAAGGTCTCTTTGTCGCGACCACTGATAAGAATCACTTCATTCCGTTCATCATTAGTCAGGTTATTCAAAATTTCATGCAGCGGATTATCGGGAGCTGCACTGGGTTCGGCTTCCCGTGTAACCTTCTTGAAATGCGTAAGAGTTCCATCATAATCCAGAAAAATAGCTCTGGATTTGGCTTTAGAAAAGTCATCCAGCAACCTCTTACTAAGCTTGGGCGTGATCTTCTTGGCCAGAAAGTCCTGTTGAATCTGGTCAATACGCTTGAGGGAAGAAATAAATTGCTCGGCCCATTTAAACACATCATAGCGCTTCAGTCGTTTCTGGATCACCGACATCCGGGAACGCTGTTCATCAATAGGCATCTCAAGTGCCTGTTTAATAGCATCAGCGACTTCACTCTCATGGTTTGGATTTATTACAATGGCCTCTCCCATCTCTTTCACAACACCTGTCATTTCACTGATAATCATGACCCCGGTCTGATTGGTTCGTGAAGCCACATACTCTTTGGCTACCAGATTCATGCCATCGCGAACCGGTGTCAATAATGCCACATCACTCATACTGTATAATTCCACAAGGTTTTCGAATGGCAGGGAGCGATAGAAATACCATACCGGAGCATAATTTACAGTACCATAAAGACCATTGATACGACCTACCAACTCATCCACCTCCCGTTTAAGACGCTGGTATTGAGGCACACTATTGCGTGAAGGAACAGCAAGCATGACCAGTGTAACCTTGGTGCGATATTGGGGATACTTCTCCAGAAATTTCTCAAAAGCTCTCAAACGATTGGGAATTCCCTTTGAGTAATCAAGCCGGTCGATGGATAGAATCAACTTACGGTCGGGAGATACCAGAAAATATTTCTCCAACTCCTGATGAAGTGATGATTTTTCCTGAAGTGGCTTGGATATGGTTTTGATGGCAGAATCGTGGAATTTATCGTAATCAATTCCCATTGGAAATGCATCGGCCAAAATAATTCTTTCGTTAATATGGATTTGATTGAACGAAATTTCGTAACCAAAGAGACGGCGGACACTACTCAGGAAATGTCGCTCATAATCGTAAGTGTGAAACCCAATAAGATCAGCCCCCAGAAGACCATCCAACAATTCATTACGCCATGGAAGAATCCGAAAAACCTCATAAGAAGGAAAAGGAATATGCAGAAAAAAACCGATAGTTAAATCAGGGCGCCTGGCCTTTAACATCCCAGGAACCAGCATCAACTGGTAGTCGTGAACCCACACAAAATCATCCTCACCAACGACTTCGAGGGTTTTATCGGCAAACTTTTGGTTCACTTCTACGTAAGATTGCCAGAACTCGGGTGAATAATCTACATATTGATTGAAGTAATGAAAAAGGGGCCAGATAGTACGATTACAAAAACCTTCGTAAAAAGTATGCACTTCGTCCGCCGTAAGCGGAACTGTCTCGCAACCTTCCTTTCCCAGCAGATCCTCAATTTCGCTGAACTGATCGGCGGTATAGCTTTCGGTAGCAACTCCGGGCCACCCAATCCAGCGACCTTCAAAATCTTTGTAAACAGATTTCATTCCTGTAGCCAAACCTCCGACACTGGGTTTTAACAAAAATTCATCATTTTCTGAAACTATACTGAATGGTAATCGGTTAGAAACTATGTGAAGTTTTTTCATGGGTTTTAATTTTTATTTTGCTTTAAAGTATAGTGTTTTTTCTTTATTTTACAAACTTTGCACCGTCAAATCATACAAAAACCAATAAGCTTGAACACACAAACGAACATGAACAACCTGGACTATGGCGTTGTCGGTAACGGGAAAAGTGCCGCATTAATATCAAAACAAGGATCGGTGGACTGGCTTTGTTTACCTAAGTTTGATTCTCCTTCCATTTTTGCATCCATTTTAGATAAGGATAAGGGAGGCCATTTCTCCATTGTTTCCGTTGCCGGAGCTGATATAACCCAAAGATATGAATTTCATTCCAATATATTAATTACGCGCTTTGAATGCGTGGATGGTACTTTTGAAATCCATGATTTCATGCCGAGGTATAAGTTGGATAACGGAAGCTATTATCTTCCACCCGATTTGATCCGATATATAAAACTAATTGATGGAAAGCCCAAAGTCAAGATACATTTCGATCCGCGTTTGGAATATGCCAAATATGACACCCATATCACCTTCAATGGGAAGTATGTAAAAGCCTACACTACCAAAGGCAGCTATGACTCGCTGTATTTGTATACAAGCATGGATAAGCTATCGGTGGTAGGACAACTCCCAATAACCATTGAAAAGGATCAATTCGTCCTTATCAGCTACAATCAGAAATTACTGGCTCAAGACATTAACAGGGCCTATCTGAAGTTGCAACGCACCAAAGTTTATTGGCTCAACTGGGCAGAACGTACTACCCGCTTCAAGAGTTACAACGATGAGATAATGCGCAGTGCCCTGCTGCTGAAGATGCTTAGTTTCCAGAAAACAGGAGCCATCCTTGCCGCGGTCACTACATCATTGCCTGAAACCATTGGTGAAGTGCGTAACTGGGATTACCGATTTTGCTGGATCAGAGATGCATCCATGGTTATTAAGGTGATGACCATGCTCGGGCATTTCAATGTAGCCCATAAATATCTGAATTTTATTATCGATCTGCTTCCTGACAAAGATGAAAAGATTCAGATCATGTATGGCATCAACGGGGAAAAGAAACTCACCGAGACGGAACTTCCTCATCTGTCGGGATACGAAAACAGCAAGCCGGTGCGCATAGGGAATGCTGCATATAAGCAAAAACAAAATGATATCTACGGAATTCTGGTAGATGTGGTGTATCAGCTTTTTCATTTATTCACTACTTCGCTTGAGCACAGCGAGGAGTTATGGACCATTATCCGTAACATCATAAAAGTAGTGGAACGCAACTGGCAAAAGCCCGACAAGGGAATATGGGAAATCCGCCATAGCACCAAACACTTTACATTCAGCAAGGTACTGTGCTGGGTAGCTGCCGACAGGGGAATAAAAATTGCAGAATTGCTTCATCAGAAAGAATACATAAAATCCTGGGGGCGGTTAAGAGATAAAATCAGGAATGATATCTTCAAAAATGCCTGGTCGGAGAAAAAGCAGGCTTTTACTCAGGCTTATGGTACGGAAGACCTGGATGCCTCTGTATTACTGATGGAAGCTTATGGTTTTATCGAAGGTAACGATCCCAAATTCAAGAGTACAGTAAAAGCCATACAGCAAGAACTGGAATATGAAGGGTTGATGTATCGATACAAAAACAAGGATGATTTCGGACTGCCTTCTTCAGCTTTTACGATATGCTCATTCTGGCTGATCAGAGCACTATACAAAATTGGAGAAAAAGAAGAAGCGAAACAGAAATTCGATGAACTATTGAAGCATTCGAACCACCTGGGACTGTTTAGCGAGGATCTCGATTTCAAAACCAAACGCATGCTTGGGAATTTCCCGCAGGCATATTCTCACCTGGCATTAATCGATACAGCAATGTTACTGGCAGGGGGAGAAATATCCAGTGAGGAGAAGATTTTGGGGAATATTGGATAAGGAAATTACAGGGGATCGACGGTAAGGTTTTATACCGAAGGTAAAATAAACTATACTGGGTCAAATCACCCAGTATAGTTTAAAAATATAGGGGAACCGTCTGGCTCTTTACTGCCCGAAAGTCAAAAAATAAATTTATTAACTTTCTAAAATACAGAAAAAATAACAAAAACAAACTTGACTTACAGCATAGAAGGGGCAAACTTGAATCGAAGATCGACGATAGTCAATAACCCAGGGTAAGGCTGAAGGAATGGAATCAGGTTCCCGAATGGGGGCCAATAATTACAACCTTGACTTTCTGCCTTTTGTAAAAATCTATCATTGTTAGTATGTTGAAGATTCTTTTCATTTAAAAGACAGATGCTTCAACTACATTCAATATGACATTTTTTGGTGTATCGCACTTTTTCGACAACTCCTTCTTCATTTTTCCTGGTCCAAGCTACTTCACCCTGAAATAACT
>DHQK01000088.1:0-7372 GCA_002411085.1 Marinilabilia sp. UBA5340
CCACGGCAGTGGTGGCAGATTTTCTTTACCACTGCAGCAACCACAACCAGAAGAAAATTAAACCACTAATGGCCAAGCACTTAAAAACACAATTTAACATAATGAATCATTGCAAACACCATTAAGACCTTGTATTACAACCACTTAACAAACCTCTCTCCAACCCTTCTTCGAGTCTTGTTCGGGTCTTCTTCGGGACTTGTTCGACTGTTGTTCGACTCTTATAAGGTCGGAGAAATGTCGAACAACAGTCGAACAAAGGTCGAAGCAGCCTCGACGGAGCCTCGAAGAGGGTACCAGAAGGCATCGAAAAGGTAATATAGAAATGCCGAAGAGGGCTGTTTCTTCGGGTCGAATGAAAACGAAAAAATTCAACCAGTTTTTGAAGAAATCCCGTTTCATTGTACATTTGTGCATTCAGTTCCCACCCAAAAGAATCAATCACCCACAAGCTATTATTGAAACTGTATAATTCTTAAAGACCTAAAATTGGGATATTTATACAATTTCGTTGACTCATTGGGAATGTCAGTATCCGGAATCTCCACTACTGACTATTAACTACTGACTAATTACTTATTGAACATGGGAAGAATATTGCTTTTAATACTTCTGCTAATTATCGGAACCAAAGGACTCTCTGCTCAATACAGAGCCGACAGCTGGCTCATCAGTCCCAAAATATCCTTTGCCGACTATTCCGACACCGATAGCTATGATGGCTATTCCATCAGCAAAATACCGCCGACTTCTCTCTTCATTGAACGGGGGATCAACGATTTTTTCAGTGCCGGTGCGTATATGGGCTATCACCGCGACAAATACAGCAACGATACCATCCCTGAAAATGTATTGCGCTACAGCACTTTCAGCACCGGGGCGGTTGGAACGATCCACTATGCCCACTGGATAGAAGCATTGAGCAGATACAAATGGTTTCTGGGCGATTTTGATTTTTATGTGTCAGGAGTGGCTCAACTGGCTTTTAAAAAATCCACCGAAGAATATGTCCGGAACAATGAAACAAATGAGTTTGAAAACAAACAAGAATCTAACGTACGGGTTCGTATTCGCCCGATTTTCGGATTACGGTATTTTCTGACCGATCATTTCAGCATGCTATTTGAAATAGGACGAGGCAACCCGGGAATGGTAACTACCGGGGTGACCTGGAATTTAAGTTCTGGGTTCTGAGTTGCGGGTTTCGAGTTCTGAGTTTTGAGTTCTTTATTAGTTCTGCGGGCGGCGTGTCCCCTTTCAGGGGGTAAGGGGGTAGCGGGAAGGTAGAATGAGTTTCGGGTTGTGGGTTTTGAGTTGAGGGGTATCTGAACAACCACAGAAAAAACGTTTTTTTAGACAGCACCCAAGTCTCACAAATCCTCTTTGCCACTATTCTCTATTCCCGGCTGACTTCTGACTAAAGTTTCCTTTTAACAAAAAATTCCATAAATTCACAGCCACAAACCCAAAACCCAACGCTGTGTCTGACAAACAACTACAACACCGAGTGGCACTCAGCCTGATTAAAGGGATAGGCCCCAAACTGGCACGAAACCTCATTGCCTACCTGGGTTCAGAATCTGCTCTTTTCGAAGAAAAAATCCCAACCCTCTCCAAAGTTCCGGGAATAGGACCGGCACTCAGTCAGTTGCTCCTGAATATTGACCGAACCGAGATCCTGAAACGTGCCGACAAAGAAGTGGCATTTATCGACAAACACAAAATAAAAGCCTTGTTCTTTTCTGACAGCGAATACCCGGGAAGACTCTCCTACTGTGAAGATGCACCACTCATGGTTTATATCCACGGGCAGAACTACCATAGTGCAGAACGAATAATAGGCATTGTCGGCACCCGCACCCCAACTGACAAGGGCATCGATCTGTGTGAAAAACTGGTTGCAGACCTGGCCTCGCGACACCCCGCAACCGTTATCATAAGCGGACTGGCTTACGGGGTGGACATTTGTGCCCATAAAGCAGCACTAAAAAACAACTTGCCCACCATTGGAGTGCTGGCGCATGGTCTGGATCGCATCTACCCTTCCATACACCGCAACACAGCCAGAGAGATGCTGGATCATGGAGCACTGATGACTGAATTTATAAGTAATACCGTCCCTGACAAATTCAATTTTGTACAACGCAACCGCATCATCGCAGGTCTCTCTGATGCATTAGTGGTAGTACAGTCAGCAAGAAAAGGCGGAGCATTAATCACTGCTGAACTGGCCAGAGATTACAACCGCGATGTACTGGCATTTCCCGGTCGCCCGGGAGACACCTTTTCTGCCGGGTGCAACTACCTGATAAAATCGAATATCGCTGCCTTGATAGAATCGGTTGAAGATCTGGAATATGCCCTGGGATGGGATACAAAGAAAAAAGCCCCTGTGCAGGGGAATCTCTTTGCCACCATCGAAAATGAAGATCAGCAAACTATAATGGAAAACCTTATCGAAGAGCAGGAAATGAACCTGAATCTGCTAAGTCTAAAATGCGGAATACCGGTGAGCAAATTATCAGCAACCCTGCTTGACCTGGAGTTCAAAGGGCTGGTAAAGAGCAAACCGGGCGGAATTTACAGGGTGGTTATGAGTTAGCTGTCAGCTCTTAGTTCCTGGCTCTTAGCTAAAAGCTACGAGCCAGGAGCTATGAGCTATCAGCTTAAAGCAAACCTGAAATAAGATGATCTTTTTCCCGCAAGTTCCATTTGGTTTTGTATTTTTGATTTTTTATTTCTCTTTACTTCATACAAATCAATTGAAGCAGGCAGTCAAATGCTTTGCCATAAAAAATACTGAAACAATGGAACATACCCTCCATGGCGATAATGGATACGCCAAAATTGAATCGTTCAACGATCAAACCACCGAAGCATTAACCGGACACTACACGGAAATCCTCAAACTTTTGGGAGAAGATGAAAAACGTGAAGGTTTGGAAAAGACCCCCTTAAGAGTAGCCAAGGCGATGCAGTTCCTGACACAAGGCTACAATATGGATCCTGAAGAAATATTGAAGTCAGCAAAATTCCGGGAAGATTACCAACAAATGGTAGTGGTCAAAGATATTGAGCTTTACAGTATGTGTGAGCACCACATGCTGCCGTTTTTTGGGAAGGCTCATGTAGCTTACATCCCCAGACATCACATCACCGGTTTAAGTAAAGTGGCCCGGGTAGTAGAAGCTTTTGCTCGCAGGCTACAGGTACAGGAAAGGCTTACTACGCAAATCAAAGAGTGCATACATAACACCTTGAATCCTTTAGGGGTGGCAGTCGTTATTGAGGCCCAACACATGTGCATGCAAATGCGCGGAGTGCAAAAACAGCATTCAGTTACAACAACCTCCGATTTTACAGGTGCTTTCCTGAAAAACCAGGCTACCCGCGAGGAGTTTTTCAATATTATTGGATCGTCATTGCACTAATAGTGAATAGTCTGTAGTGTGTAGTGAATAGTTTTCAGCAGAAAAAAGAAGGCGGCTGTCCCAAAGATCCAATTTTGATGTCATTCTGAGCTAGTCGAAGAATCTGTTCGGTTGAAAGACAGATGTTTCGATTAAGCTCAATATGACACTTTTTTAGTGCTTTACACATTGGGAGCAACGCCAAAAAGTCACTGTATTTGAACTCCTGAGCATTCCAGAATTACGAAGGATCAATAACAGCAAGATTCTTCACTTCATTCAAACTAACAAAAATCAGGATTTTATGACTTTTGGGATAGCAGTTATTCATCTTTGAATCAATCGGGAGAATTCTTTTCTGCCAAAAGATCTGCTGTAACAACAAAATTTACAGAAGAAACGGAGAAAGCAGCAAAAAAGCCCAATGCATCGTTGCTGATATTTCCGGGGGCATTTGCAGGAGGACCGCTAAACAAAGGATATTGACCGCGCCCCTCGCGTTGCACGCCTTCCAGGAAATCAAAATATGCTTCGGTAATACCGCACATCTGAAGCGACACCACATCTCCTTCCTGCAAAGGTTCGGCATCCCTGTTGGCATTGATCGATTGCACCCAGACACCATCAGCTCTTCCATCTTCAAAAAAACGATCACTTGCCACATTATATTCTGAAATATTATCAGATATCAAAGTACCATTTATCATCAGACGAAAAAGATAGTAATCCTCTGTTTCGAGATTATCGCTCCCATACAAAAGCACTTTCCATATTTCCCATGTTTCATCATACACAAGATTTATGGAGTCTGGTTTCTCCACTTCAGGCATATACGAAACAGCCCGATAAGTTTCCGTTTCACCGTCTTCGTCAATATCCACTCCCGAAACAGTAAGTTCATAATAATTCTCCGGGGGAGCAGTAAAATCATTTTCTGTCAAATAAAACCCGGGCATTTCCTTCGACTCTCTGAGAATCTCCACCCCATATCCGTTAGTGATATACACATTGGCTCCTGACACCGGAGGGGAAACAGTGTCAGACAAAAAAGGAACGGACTGAGTCAAACGTAAATATTGCATTTTCCGCTCATCAGTGATCATACCGTCCACCACCAAACGACGTGAAGAAGTTTCCAACTCCAAATCGATATATTCGGTGCATCTCCCGCAAAGGAGTACAACCAACACCCAAAAAAAGATTATTTCAGCTTTTTTCATCACTCAACAAGTCAGATTAAAACTTAAATGAATAAGAAACCGATGGCACTACCGAGAACAAATAAGTTTTCTCTGCTCTAATCCGGTAATAGGAATCTTCTTCATTAACAAAATTAATAGCCCAGGCATTCCTTCGTCCATAAGCATTATACAACGAAAACACCCATTCACCTCCTTTACCCCGACCTTTCTTGCTATGGAGAATCACCGAAAAGTCCAGCCGGTGATAATCCGGCATTCGCTCTCCATTACGCTCGGAGTACAAAGGAACAATCTCCCCTCCTACTTCATAGCGCCCTACCGGCATTGTCACGGGTGATCCTGTGTAATAGACCCAATTACCGGATAATGAAATGCGCGGACTGAGTCGATAATCAGCAAATACAGCAATATCATGGGTATGATCGTAAGGAGATAAAAACGGCTCACCATTATTTATTTCAGGGGCCACTCTCTCCGATTTAAGAAAAGTGTATCCTACCCAACCGGAGAAACGGGTTGTATTCCACCGGGTCATCCATTCAAATCCTCTGGCCCAGGAAGTGCCTGCACGCACTTCTCCTTCAATGGTTTCATTGAGCAACAGATCGGGGTGATCTTTGAAGTCGATGGTATTCTGCATCCATTTGTTAAAAACCTCCAGACTATGGTCGAAAACCCTGTTCCTTGACTTATTAAAGAAACCGACAGAGACCTGGTCTGCTAACTGTGGCTTTACATTAGGGGAGGCCGGAAACCAAACATCCAAGGGGGTGGATGAGGTAGAATTGCTGGCCAGCTGAATGTACTGACGGGTTCGGCTATAACTGAATTTAGCCGACCAACGGGGTGAAAAGTAAACAGAAACACCTGCTCTCGGCTCCAGCCCATGATAAGAATTGTAAATCTCTCCCGAACTATAGTGCATCGTGTCTGTCACCTGGTAGAAATCATCAAAAACAAAACTTTTCCCTGGTCCTGTATTCTGAAAAAGGGAATAACGAAGTCCCAGTCTGATATTCAACCAGGACGTTAATTCGCGATTATGACTAATATAAACACCATGCTCCAGGGAATTGTTACGGGGCAATGTCACCTCCTGAAGTAATGAATTTTCGTCGGGGCCTGAAACCACTCCGGGATCAATGCGATGAAAAATACTTCTCAACCCAAACCGAAGCGTGCTTGTAGGTGTTAGAAACCAGGAAAAATCGGTACTAAACATATAGTCGTTGAATTCGGAAACCCATTCCATATCATCGATATCGCTTTCGGAGGTGCCGAGAAAATAATCGTATTGACTTCTGACCAGGCTGAAATTGGCAAAAAGAGAGGAAGAAAAAATGTGATTCCATCGTAACGAGAAGGTCTGATTCCCAAAATCCAGACGAGCCATTTCATCCTCAAAAACATCCCGTCCCAAATAGGCACTCAGAAAAAAACGATCCCTGTCTCCGGCAATCCAATTCAACTTCAGGTTGGTATCATAAAAAAACAGTTGGTTGTCGTGCAACTCTTCATCATCGGCCAAAGGCAGAAACAAGTCGGCATAAGTGCGCCGGCCGCTGAGTAAAAAACTCGCTTTATCTTTTTTCAAAGGCCCCTCGAGGTTGAGCCGGCTCGATATTAGCCCAATGCCTGCAGAGCCTTCAAACTCCCGCATGTTTCCATCACGGGTGCGCACATCCAGCACAGAGGATAAACGCCCCCCTTCGGACGCAGGAAAGTCACCTTTGTACAGCTCAATATTTTTTATGGCATCATTGTTAAAAACAGAGAAAAAACCCAGCAAATGTCCTGCATTATAGACGATCGCTTCATCCATGAGCAGGAGATTTTGGTCAGGATTTCCCCCTCTTACCGTAAAATTACTGGAACCCTCACTGGTTGCCGACACACCTGGTAACATCTGAACTGCTTTCATTGGATCTGTCTCTCCCATCAATACAGGCATCCTGCTGATGGATGACGATTTCAGTCGTTCGAGGCCCATCAGCGGAAAACGATCCGCATTGGCACTCCCTTCTCCTTTAATCACCACTTCTTCCAGTGCTTCAGTTCGGGGAATTAATTCCACAGTGATTTGTTGACTGACATCAAAAGAAAGCTCCCTGGTCTCATAGCCCAAAAAGCCAAACTGAAGCGTTCGATAATCAGGAGGTACTTCAACAGAAAAAAAACCGTACACATTTGTGATGGTACCTTTGGTGGTTCCCTTAATGGCCACAGTCGCTCCAACCAGCATTTCACCATTCCGGGCATCTTTTACGTACCCACTAACTGTTACGTTCCCATCCGCACTCCGGGCATGGAGAATGGATGTGGAAATAAGGACAAAAAAGAGGGCAAGCCATAAAAAACAGTTATTATTTTTCAATTTTGACATAAAACTCGACTAATCAGCAAAACCTGAAGTTACACATTTTTAGCCTGATTAATTTATGAATTTTTGTGATGAGAGGATCAACCAGGCAACAAAATCTTTCTGGCATCCAAATTGCTTATTGGTAAAACTGATTTGTAAATGGTTTGTTATTCGTAACACATAAAATACCCGAACTTGAATCAAGATACAGACCGGCAGGACTAAAAAGCAAATGAATTATTAAACAAGTTCTTACAGGCAAGCGGCAAAGCCGAGCAGAGCGATTATCAATCAATCGATTAAGACAATGTAAGGCTTCCACCAAATGAATGGTGAAAGACCAACATTTTCTATATCGGGGTTAACGCGAAGTAAAGTGCTACATCGTTTCCCTCGTA
>DHQK01000088.1:7681-8611 GCA_002411085.1 Marinilabilia sp. UBA5340
CGATATTTAACATGGTTAATTTTCACAAAACACTAATACCAAATACAAACAACAAAAAAAGAATGTTATGAAAAAGAAAATCTTATTCTTGAGTATAATGCTTGCAGGAGCCTCTATGATGTTTAACACCATGGCGCAGGGTAATTTTGCACTGGGAATTAAAGCAGGATACAACTCATCCAAATTCCGGACGGACAATGCCGGTTCCATTATTGGCGGTGATCAGGAATACACTTATTCTGATGCAAAGGAAGAAGCCAAAGGAGGATTAATGTTAGGTGCCTTTGCAAGGATTAAACTGGTTAATAATCTCTCCTTTCAACCAGAATTGCTCTATGTAAAAAAAGGAGGAGAGACCTCATTTGACGGTCAGTTGAACACTTCCGTAAATACTGAATACCACACCTGGGATATTCCACTTCTTGCCCATTTAAAACTCATCGACTTGAAAGTAATCAACATTTATGGCGTAGGCGGTCCCGTGGCTTCCTTCGTAGCAAGCGAAGACAATAAGTGGGGAGATATCAACAACTACAACTCTATATCTGAAAATATGAAATCTGCCCAATGGAGTTTTCAGGCAGGTGGCGGCGTTGAATTCGGAAGCTTCAATTTTGATGTTCGTTATTCCTGGGGATTGGGAGATTCCTCCACCAAACTGGAACGGGTCAACAACAACCTGACTTTTTCTCTGGCATATAAGATTTTTGATTTGTAATCAGCCCCTTGCTTCAGTCTGTAAAATGAGGCAATGCTAACAGATTATCAAAGCAGGGATCCAAAAAGTCACTACTTACAGATAGAAATACAATAGCTTGCTGATGCAAGCATTGTATTTCTATTAGTTACACAAAGAACACTAAGCCATCACTCAGAGGCACAGAGAAAAATGGATTTTTAGACAAATTCTTTTGGATCATCATAATAATG
>DHQK01000088.1:8738-9078 GCA_002411085.1 Marinilabilia sp. UBA5340
AAAGTCACTACTTACAGATAGAAATACAATAGCTTGCTGATGCAAGCATTGTATTTCTATTAGTTACACAAAGAACACTAAGCCATCACAGAGAGGCACAGAGAAAAATGGATTTTTTAGACAAATTCTTTTGGATCATCATAATAATGCGTACCTATTGTAAACTTTCAAAGATCATAATCGAATAATTACGAGAAAGGCAACCCATTTCACTGACTAGTACGACCCACTTTGGGGTCGATTCAAAAGTTAAAAATAAACCTATAAACATTTGACCCACTTTGGGGTCATGTCTTTTTATTTAAGGTAAACGGAGCCTGATAGGCTCCTATGTTTATAG
>DHQK01000151.1 GCA_002411085.1 Marinilabilia sp. UBA5340
TTTTGAACTATCGGCTTTTGGGGGCAGGATGTGGCATTTACGATTTTTGACAAGCCTTTCTTCGAGGATATCCATAAGTTGCCCGAAGCATCCTCTTGTATGGCGTTTATGGTGTTGTCGGGGAGTCTCTCATCCATTCCGTAACGGATAAACGATGAGTCTTTTCTGACAAAAAGATTCAGACCGTTTTTTGTGCCAATCCAGATGTTTTTTTCGCTGTCTTCAAAGAGGCAAATGGCATTGTCTGAACTGATGCTCGCAGGGTTGTTTTGATCGTGCCAGAAGGTGTGAAATCTCCCCGTTTGAAGATTAAGTACATTGAGACCCCTGGTGGTTGAGATCCATAATTCATCGTGGCTGCTTTCCAAAAGTGTAATTACCCAGTCGTTGCTGATGCTGTTCACCGGATTGCCAAACTGGTATCTTTTGAAGTTTTTCTTTTCGGGGTTGTAGCGATTTAGTCCTCCGCCCAGGCAAGCCACCCAGATGGTTCCCCGACTGTCCTCAAGAATCCCGAAAACGTGGTTATTTCCTAATGAATGAGGGTTGTCCGGATCGTTTCTGAAATTAATTTTTTCCCCTGTTTCAGGGTCATAAACGATTATTCCATTGTCCCAGGTTCCAACCCAGATACGTCCTTTCTTGTCCCGAAGCAGCGACCAGACAATCAGTGGATCCTTATTACCGGCATCGGCCAGATAAAGATTAATATCTTCCGAGTGTTTGTTAAAGGAGTTGAGTCCCTTTTCTGTTCCAATGAGGATTTCGTCTTCCAATTCCAGAAAGGTGTTGACAGAGTTACTGGAGAGTGAATTGGCAGCTTCCGGAACCGAGTAATAATGGCCAAACCGGAAAAGGTGTTTGTGGTAAAAATCGACACCATTGCTATATAGTCCAATCCACATAATGCCTTTAGAATCTTTATAGAGTGAATGGATTGAATTAAAGGAGAGGGAGAATTTGTCAACGGGAGAATGGGTGAAGTGCTCAAAAACAGACGAATCGCCTTTGGTTTTTGGGGGAGTCAAGATGTTTAGGCCCCCGTTTTCCAGCCCCAGCCAGATGTTTCCTTCAGCCCCTTCCTCAATAGCAAGGACTGCTCCCTTACTGATGGATGCCGGCAGCTCCGCGTGGTGCTTAAATGTATGGGACGAGAAGGTGGTATGTGTTGAGTCAGGTAAGAGTAGAGTTAAACCGCAACTACTTGTTCCCAGCCAGATTCTGTTTTGACTGTCGATGAGCATACTGTTGATGAAACAGCCTGAGAGGATGGAGTTTTCATCAGCTGGGGAGGTGAAAAGTGCATTGGGGATTTCTGATGCTTTGAACATGTGGGCCCCATTGGCCCCGGCCATAAAAATATTCCCGAGGGAGTCGGCGGCTATATTTTCAATTTTCAGATGCTGGTTTATCTGGAGTACCGACAATGATTTTGGGTTTAGGAGATAGAGCCCCCCCGGCGAGCCTAAGAGCAATTCTCCATTGGGAAGTTCAAAAATGTCTGAAACATAATTCTCTAAGCCGGCAATGCTCATGAAACGGTTCTGATCCCGGAGGTACAGATTTATTCCCCGGTGTGTGCCTACCCAAAGGTTTTTGTTTTGGTCTTCAAAGATGACGTTGATGTTATTGTCGTTAAGACTGGTGTCGTTTTCCCCTTTGTATTTGTAGGTTTCAAACTCAAAGCCATCGTATTTGTTAAGGCCGTCGCTGGTTCCGATCCACAGAAAACCCCGGGAGTCTTCCAGAAAACATTTTGCCCAATTGCTGGAGAGGCCGTCCTCTACATTTAGGTTCTTAAATCTGATTGATTGAGAGTTGGTCGTAGAATAAAAGGTGGATAAGCAGATTAACAGGATGGTAATCGGGTTTTTAGGGGTCATAACTTTGCATTAATGGGGTTGCTGCAAAATTAGTGTTTTTTATTTATTTTATGAAATTTATCATATTTTCAGAATTGTCTCGCCTTCGTAACTGCGACCTGACAGTTTCGTGTCTGATATGGATTAAAGTCATATTAAACTCAATATAAACTCAAATTAAAGTCGTATTAAATTCAATTCAATATGAGTTTAAGCAGACTTTAGTATGACTTTGTTGTGGTTTTATTATAGCTCTGTTAAGAGGCAATTACGAAGTTGTTGTGAAGCTGATTCCTGCCAGGTTTGGATCCTGAATTACCACCTTCCTTTAAATCGCCAGTGCTTTCCGGCCCAGTGTTTTCCGGCATAGTCGATTCCAATTCTGGGGGAAGTGATGATTATGGGTTTTTTCTGGTCGGTGGGGTTGCTTTCGATCCAAAGCTTTTCAGAGACGATTAAATCTTCTCCGTAAAATGATTTATCAAGTTCAAGAGCGCGGCCAATACGCCCGGGTCCTTTGATTTCTGTAGTTCCTCTGATTAAAACCGCCTGAGGGTGACCTTCGGTGCTGGTAGTGAAATTGAGCAGCCAGTACATTCCGTAGATGAGGTAGACATACACCAAACCTCCTTTGTGATACATTACCTCAGTGCGGGGTGTGCGTCCTTTGCTGGCGTGGCATCCCAGATCCTCTTCGCCCCTGTAAGCTTCCACTTCATTGATGGTAAGCCTGAGTTCGTGTCCATCATCAAATCGTCGCACCAG
The DNA here is from genome assembly GCA_002411085.1 of Marinilabilia sp. UBA5340. Lineage (GTDB taxonomy): Bacteria > Bacteroidota > Bacteroidia > Bacteroidales > Marinilabiliaceae > Marinilabilia. The sequence goes on from DHQK01000151.1 coordinate 2,628, forward strand.
AATTTTTCCTATTAGCTCCGGAGCCACAGTTAGCACATCTCGGGAGAAAAAATCGCGGGGTAATCTCATCGTTAATATTCTTTTTTGTCGTCAAATTGGGCCCAATGCTCGAAAGCATGTTTTATGTTTTCTGTGACGATTTGTTGAGTAGGGATGGAGCGTTGATCAATGGGTTTCTCCAGTTCCAGGTAAATAAACTCATCGTCAAAGCCGATGGAAGCCGCATCGGAGCGGGTATTACCAAAGAAAAGATGATCAAGCCGGGCCCAGTATATAGCTCCCAGACACATGGGACAGGGTTCGCAACTTGCATAAATGGAGCACCCACTGAGATCGTGTGTCCCCAGTTTTTGGGTGGCTTTGCGAATGGCCTCCACTTCGGCATGGGCGGTGGGATCGTGCTTGTCGGTTACGCGGTTACATCCCGTAGCAATCACTTCGCCATCTTTGACAATGAGGGCAGAGAAAGGGCCTCCGCCTTTCAGAACATTCTCCCTGGCCAACTCGGCAGCCATTTTCATATATTCTTTATGTGTGTTCATTTTTCGTATTTTTTACGACTTGCAAATATGATGAAATCTTGTGGTTTAAGGAAATTGGGATGAGTTTCGGGATTCCTGTTTTGTGTTGATTTTTTGGGGTGCGCGATAGCTGGTTTCCCCCTCCAGGGGGGTAGGGGGTAAGCGAAGGGAGACGAGTTTTGGGTTCCGGGTTTTGAGTTCCGGATTCCGGGTTTCGAGTTCGGTGTTTTGGATTTCAGGTTGCGGTTTGATTGCTCTATGAGCTAAGAGCCAACAGCTAATAGCTTTTTACCCATGCCCTTTGCTCCATGCTCTATGTCCTTTGCTCTATGCTAATTTTTCTCCCTAAAAGATTGGTGATTAATAAAATTAGCCGTACTTTTGCGGCCGATTATTATCCGTGCTAAACGACACAAGTGATTGTATCGCAGATGATTTGTTGCTGTTGCTGTTTGCCCGACGTCAATGGCAGCAAGAGATACAGCTATGTGTTGTGTGAATTTATTTTTTAATGTAGGTCTAATTTTCAAAAGAGGAAGACTGTGGATACTTTAAGTTACAAAACAAAATCGGCCTCACAAGCTACCATTAACAAAGAGTGGGTTGTAGTAGATGCCACCGATATGGTGCTGGGTCGTTTGGGTACCCGCGTAGCAAAATTGCTTCGTGGAAAATATAAGCCCAATTATACGCCTCACCTGGATTGTGGCGATAATGTTATTATTATCAATGCCGACAAGGTGAAGCTTACCGGAAAAAAATGGACCGATCGTGTGTTCTTTTCACACAGTGGTTATCCGGGTGGTCAGCGCGAAACAACTCCTGCTGAGATGTTTGCCAAAGACCCCACCAAACTGGTTCAGCATACCGTTAAAGGGATGTTGCCAAAGAATAAGCTGGGAAACAAGTTGTTCAAAAACCTTTTCGTATATGTAGGTAGCGAGCACAAGCATGAGGCCCAGAAACCAAAGGTAATTGATATTAATACCATTAAATAAGCAGTATGGAAGTGATTAATGCAATTGGACGAAGGAAAGAGGCCATTGCCCGTATCTATGTAAGTGAGGGAAAAGGTCAGATTACCATCAACAAAAGAGACTTGGCTCAGTATTTTCCCACCCCCACACTTCAGTATATCGTTAAGCAACCTTTGAATACCATCAATGTTGCCGGAGATTACGATATCAAAGTGACCCTTTGCGGTGGTGGTATCAAGGGACAAGCTGAAGCTACCCGCCTGGCTATCGCCAGAGCACTCGTAAAAATCAACGAAGAAAACAAACCTGCTTTGCGTGCAGAAGGTTTTCTTACCCGCGACTCCCGTGTTGTGGAACGTAAGAAGCCCGGTCAACCAAAAGCAAGGAAACAATTCCAGTTTAGCAAGCGTTAATAATCGTCTGGTACGTTTAGTATCTAAACTGTTAAGATTCCGCGTAAAGGACTACTTAATGGTTGCTTTAAACAGAATGTAAACGAAAAAAACAAAGAAAATGCCCAGAACTAATTTTGATCAATTATTAGAGGCCGGAGTACATTTCGGTCACCTCAAAAGAAAGTGGAACCCCGCTATGGCTCCTTATGTATTTATGGAGCGCAACGGAATCCACATCATAGACCTGCATAAAACAGCTGCTAAAATTGAAGAGGCTGCTGATGCTTTGAAGCAAATCGCCAAGTCGGGCCGCAAAATTCTTTTCGTCGCTACCAAGAAGCAGGCAAAAGATATTATTGCTGATAAAGTTGGCGCTATCAATATGCCTTATGTTACCGAGCGTTGGTCGGGTGGTATGCTTACCAACTTCCCAACCGTGCGTAAGGCCGTTAAAAAAATGGGTTCTATTGACAAACTGATGGGCGACGATGCCTGGAACCGTCTCTCCAAGCGTGAGAAGTTGCAGATTACCCGTCAGCGTGCCAAACTGGAAAAAACTTTGGGTTCAATCAAAGATTTGAATCGTCTTCCTGCTGCTATGTTCGTGGTAGATGTGATGAAAGAACACATCGCCGTGAGAGAGGCCCAAAAGTTGAATATCCCTGTTTTTGGTATGGTTGATACCAACTCAGATCCCAATAAAGTGGACTTTGTAATTCCTGCCAACGATGATGCTTCTAACTCTATTGAGTTGATTCTGGACATCATGACTCAGGCCATCAAAGAAGGTTTGGCTGAGCGTAAGGCTGAGAAGGACAAAGAGCCTCAGGATAAAAAAGGTGGTAACAAAGGAGAAGGTCGTAAAGCCCGTGCCCGCAAAGAGGATACGGCTGACAAACAACCGGTTGCCTCTTCCTCTGACGAAGCCAAAGCTTCTGACGAAGAAACCAAAAAAGAAGAGTAGTATTGTTTGAGCGGGTTCGTTGCAGACGAACCCACTCTTATTAATAACCTTTAAACTGTATATCATGGCTATTACTGCTGCTGATGTAAGCAAACTCAGACAAATGACCGGCGCCGGTATGATGGACTGCAAAAAAGCACTTCAGGAAGCCGACGGCGATTTCGATAAAGCTGTTGAAGAAATTCGTAAAAAAGGAATGGCTGTTGCTAATAAGCGTGCCGACCGTGAAGCTACCGAAGGTGTAGTGCTTTCAAAAGTAACCGATGATGCTAAAAAAGGTGCTTTGGTGGTTTTGAATTGCGAAACCGATTTTGTGGCTAAAAACGAAAGTTTTGTTGCTCTTGCTCAGTCTATCCTTGACCTTGGTTTGAATCAGGGTGCCAAAAACGTTGCTGAACTGAACGAACTGGAGTTGGATGGTGTGGCTGTTAAAGATGTGATCACTGAACAGATTGGTGTGATTGGAGAGAAGCTTGAACTGGCTGCTTTTGAAGTTATCGAGGCAGAAAAAGTGGTTCCTTACATTCACCCCGGAAACAAACTGGCTACCATCGTAGGTTTTAACAAAGCCGATCTGGACGATCAAATGGGTAAAGACGTTGCTATGCAGGTTGCTGCAATGGCTCCTGTTGCTGTGGATAAAGATTCTGTTCCTCAGGATGTGATCGACAAAGAGCTGGAAATTGGTAAAGAAATGGCCCGCAACGAAGGTAAACCTGAAGCAATGCTTGACAAGATTGCTCAGGGACGTTTGGGTAAATTTTTCAAAGAAAGCACTCTGTTGCAACAGGCCTTTGTAAAAGACAATAAAATGTCTATCGAGCAATACCTGAAAGGTGCAGATAAAGAATTGACTGTTACTGCTTTTGAGCGTTACTCTTTGAGCAATTAAAACTTGCTGATAATTTTTCGCAATATATTGAAAGCCCGGTCATTTGTTTTGATCGGGCTTTTTTGGGTTATTGTTTATAAAGTACTATTTATTACGAAAGCTTTGAAGAGGTACCCTTCTGTATCGTTTAGCTTATTGGTTTCCTTTTTTTTTTCAATGTATTTTTTTCAATGCCTCGTTCTAAATATTTTAATTTAATGTGTCACCCCTGGCGGGGCTTTTCCATTCATTACAACATTATTACTACCAAACTGTCGCCCCGCCGGGGCTAATCCATCATGCAAAGGGAAAATCGAACAATAACTACCTCTTTCTTTTAAATGAAAAAAGGTATGGTATGTTAAAAATCAATAGCTTTCCTCTTCCTTAAAATTCTATTTCATAGCAAAGAATCCAATCCCCTCCCTGGGAGGGTTTAAGGGAGGCTCATTTTCTTTCTCATCAGGAAATAAGAAAATTATCCAGTTTCGCAGGTAAAATGGGCGAGCTACCGTTGACATTTTTTCTTCTGCCTACTATCTTCTGCCTTGTTAACTTATTCCCGCTCCAGATACCCTCTGCCCGGGCTTCCCCAAAGAGTATCCATCAAAAAATGAAAACCCCTGAATTTATTTGTATTTTTGTGCCCGGAAAACAAACAAACCATTATGCAATACAAACGAATTCTTCTTAAGCTGTCCGGAGAATCGCTCATGGGCGAACAGGGACATGGCATTGACTCCGGAAGGTTGAATGACTATGCCGAACAGATTAGTGAACTGGTAAAAGCCGGTGTACAGGTGGCCATCGTCATCGGAGGGGGCAATATTTTTCGTGGTCTGAGTGGTGCAGCTCAGGGTTTTGACAGGTACAAAGGGGATCAGATGGGGATGCTGGCTACAGTAATTAATAGTCTGGCGCTTGCTTCTGCCCTTGATGCTATGGGAACACGAACCCGCGTGATGACCTCTATCAGGATGGAGCCGGTTGGTGAGTTGTATGCTCAGCCCAAGGCACTGGATGCTTTGAACAAAGGAGAAGTGGTTATTATATCCGGAGGTACCGGAAATCCGTATTTTACCACCGATACTGCAAGTGCCCTTCGCGGAATAGAAATTGAAGCGGATGTGATGCTTAAAGGTACTCGTGTTGATGGTATTTACACTTCCGATCCTGAAAAAGATAAAACAGCAAGCAAATTTGATAAAATTAGTTTCGATGAGATATACCATCGAAACCTTAGAATAATGGATCTTACTGCAACCACCTTGTGCAAAGAGAACAATCTTCCTATTTATGTTTTTAATATGGATGAAAAAGGTAATTTACAGAAGGTTATGGATGGAGAAGATCTTGGAACTTTAGTTTATGTTTAAGGCTGAAAAGACTGGGATGCACAATTAATTAAATAAAAAATTTTTGGGAATTTATATTTTTTCTATATTTGTTGGCAGTCCACAGTTGGAAAGACAGTGAAATACCAATGCAAGAAGAAGTAGATTTCGTTTTAGATATTTGTAAAGAAAAGATGGAGGCTGCCATAGCCCACCTCGAAAAGGAGTTGGTTCATATTAGAGCAGGCAAAGCCTCGCCAACGATGTTAGACGGAGTTCTTGTTGAGTATTATGGAAGTCAAACGCCGCTTAACCAAGTGTCGAACGTAAGTACACCTGATGCGCGGACAATTGCGATCCAACCTTGGGAGAAAAATTTGATCCCGGAAATAGAAAAGGCAATTATTAATTCAAATTTGGGTTTCAATCCGGATAACAACGGTGAAATTATTCGAATTAATATTCCGGTGCTGACTGAGGAAAGAAGAAAGGGCTTGGTTAAACAAGCACACAAAGAAGGTGAACACGCAAAAGTTAGTGTTCGTGGTGCACGCAAAGAAGCTAACGACAGTCTTAAAAAATTACTGAAAGATGGCTTGTCGGAAGATCTGGAGAAAGATGCGGAAGAGGAAGTGCAACAACTAACGGATGCATATGGAAAGAAGATCGACGCCTTAGTACAAACTAAGGAAGAAGATATAATGACTATTTAATTGTTTCTAGTTTTCTGTTTTCTGAACATTGTTTAATTGTTTTCATGGCTTTGAGGCAGCTTGTAGAAGCTGCCTTTTTTTTGGTCTTATTTGAATTTTGCTGAGACATGGACCCACCTGGGCTTGAACTCTTTTTGTATCGATCTCGTTATCAGCGTATTTTGAAAGGTGAGATTTGACAACTCCCGAATTCTACGCCTCCTATTGCACAAATCAATGAACTTCCAGATGTAAAGATAATGAAACTGTTTTTTGTCAACTACTAAACAATTCCACATAATCATTAAAAACATACAGTTTATTTCGCTGTGCTCCGGTAATTTCTTTTAATATGCCCATATTCTCTAAATCATCAAGCAACTTATAATTCGTAGCTTTTGATTTGTTCGTGATCATAGCAATCCTCATAGCATCAATTACGGGCTGGGAATATAAATGATCAATTACTTTTCGTGCCTCATTTCCACGACTTCCAAGCGTCTGAATTTTGCTATCCAACACTTTTTGCAGTTGCATAATTTTATCAAAGGTTTCTACTCCTTTCTTTGAGATCTCAATTACACCCGTAAGAAAAAACTTTAACCACTGATCAATGTCATTATGTGTACGAACGCGCATGAGGTTGTCGTAATAAAGTGTACGGTTACGTTCAAAAAAGTCTGAAAGATATAATATTGGCTGTTTCAAGATACCTTTATTTACAAGGTATAATGTTATTAGAAGTCTGCCTACCCGACCATTGCCATCTAAAAACGGGTGAATCGTTTCAAACTGATAATGGATTATGCCAATTTTCAATAGCTCAGGTAATAGGTTAAGTTCATCATTTGCAAAAAATTCAATATCCGACATTAATTCAGGGACAGTGCTATGAACAGGAGGAATAAATGTTGCATCATTTATGGATGCACCTCCAATCCAGTTTTGACTTCTACGATATTCCCCTGGATTTTTATTTGTACCTCTTACCCCCTTGAGTAGAATATTATGCGTTTGTCGAATTAATCTTGATGAAAATGGTAAGGTATGCAGAAGTTTTATCCAGGATTGAAGGAACT
>DHQK01000110.1:0-675 GCA_002411085.1 Marinilabilia sp. UBA5340
AGAGTGGGGCTGTTAGGCCAAATAGCTATGAGATGCGGTTGGTGCCAGGCTTTTTAAGGTGAATCAGCCCCTGTGGGGCGGCAGTATGGTAGCAATGGGTATTACAAGATAAGGAAAAGCTCCGGCAGGGATTACACTTTTTAATGATCAATTAGCCGGAGCCTGAAGGGCTCGCATGTTTATAGAAGTCAAGATAAAAAAGAAACCGACGCTGAAGGTGTCGCATGTTTATGGGATGAGGATTTGTTGGCCCCTTTCAGGGACCTTATGTGATGGGTTCCTTTACCCCGGACTGCATCCGGGGTTACTTAAATTCGCCCCTTTCAGGGACCGGGGAGATAACAAGGTAAAATGAATTACAATGTTATCTCGTCAGGAGACGAGGGATGGTGACCCCCTCGTTCGGAAACGAAGGGGAGGTGGGGAATTAAACCACAGAAACGGAGAACTACAGAGGTTGAGTTATTAGTTTCGCTCCTGCTACTGACTACTGGCTTCGCACTACAAACTAATCCCTGAGAGATTCTTCGCAGACTCCCAATGACACACGCTCAACTTCTTTTTTCTTCTGCCTCCTGCCTTCTATCTTCTGCCTTATTTACACAGAGCTTCACGGAGAGGTTGAGTTATTAGTTTCGCTCCTGCTATTGGCTACTGGCTACGCACTACTGACTA
>DHQK01000110.1:848-5213 GCA_002411085.1 Marinilabilia sp. UBA5340
ACCAGATAGTACTGAAAATCCTCTGGTAATATGTAACTTTATGGCGAAATCGGATCATGCTAAATGATCTCTTGAAAAGTGCCATCAATATGTATCTAATAAAGCCGCAAATTATTCAGGTAAAAGTTGTTCTTCAGGATATTGAACCCGCAATATGGCGGAGGTTGCAGATTCCTGCGGACTTGTTTTTGCATGACTTTCACAAAGTACTGCAGACAGCTATGGGATGGGAGAATCAGCACCTTCATCTTTTTCGAAAGGGAAGGAAACTGTTTGGTCAGTCGGATGATGAATTTGTCAATAATCCCAATTTTATGGATTATACCATTGTGAGGGTCAATGATTTGTTGCGAAAGCCCGGTGATGAGATGGTTTATCAATACGATATGGGAGACAACTGGCGTCATGCGGTGTTGTTTGAGAAAGAGCTGGAACCCGATCCTATGGAATATTATCCCCTTTGTACCGGAGGAGCCCGCGAATGTCCACCTGAAGATTGTGGCGGTCCGGAAGGTTATGAGGAAATGGTGAAGGCTGTGAAAGATCCCTCCAATCCGCAGCATAAGTTTTTTAAGGCCCTCTTTCCCGATGGATTGGATCCTGAATATTTCGATCTGGAAGAGATTAATGACATCCTGCTGGAGGATGATTACGGATGCCTCCTGCCTTTTGATGAGGAAGAGGATTAGGGAAGGGGATAGTCAGTAGTGAATAGTCAGTAGTCAGTAGCCGGATCAAACAGGCAGAAGATAGAGGGCAGAAGGCAGAAGCTGCTAGCTCTTAGGTTAGTGCATTTCAGAGGTTTTCCCGATAATCTCAATGCCACACAAAACACGAGACCAGCCACACAAAATTTACCAGGTCAGTGCTCTCTGTGAAAAAACGCAGAAGAGACAACTATAAGCTCTTTGCTCAATCTCATCTATCCGTCGCCTCCTTTACCTCTGTGTGTTCTCCGTGAACTCTGTGTAAATAAGGTAGAAACTCTTAGGTCGGTGTAGCTCAGAGGTTTCTCAATGATCTTTGTGCCACACAATACACGAAACCAGAACAACTCCAAAGTCAACACTCATTCTTCAACGATAAACGACACTACTACGGCTGCGTGGTCTGAGGGAAATCCGAATGCAGCAGAATCTACCACTGCGGCAACCGAGGGCCTCAGCATTTTTCCCTGGAAGTAAATAAAATCCATTCTGGTCTGCAGGCCTTCCTGATAGATGGGTGACCAGGTATGACCGGGGGTATTGACTTCATCGGGCCAGATGGTTCGGAAGGCATCAGAAAGTCCTGCATCCGTCATGAATCGGGTGGCCGGAAAGTCAACCACCAGATCATTGTGCCGTTCTTTATTGCGTTCGGTCCAGTCGAGATGCGATCCGCTGTTGAAATCTCCGGCAACAATAACGGGTGTTTGACCAGTATTAAGGAGAAAAGGGCGAATCTCACTGAGGATGAAGTTGGCTTCTCTCCCACGGGTTTCCATTTCCCTTACGATAATGGTATCTGCCCGGGCATCGCTTTTCTGGAAATAGGCTGCCAGGTCGGGCGTTTGACTTAACCATACCGGAGCCATGAAGATATTTTTGTTTTCACCAATATCAATTTGCAGCGCCCCGGCGTGAGCGGGACGAAAGACGTTAAAGCTTTTTATTGGGGGGAAACGCGACAGAATGCTCAGGTTTTGTCCCCTTTGGTAAAGGAAATAATCCAGTTCACCGGCCAGAATTTCACCGGCATTCATGGTTTCCTGCAGAGAGATAATGTCGGCACCGGAGTTTTTGATGACATCGGCAATTCGTTGGATTCCTGTATATTTTCCCTGCAAAGTTCCTCCATTGGCAATATTCCAGGTCATCACTGTCACTGAATCCCGGTAGGTTGCATGTGGTTTCAGGTTTTTACCAGAGGTTTGATGGTAAAACCCGGCCACCTGGGCATCAGACAATACTCTGGACCAGACTCCTGTTTCATCAATCAGGCCATTGAAACATTCAATGCGCGGATCCTCAGCCATGGGATCTGCTCCAATGAAAAGCGGGGTTCCGGGAAATGAGATATTGATGTCTTCCAGACTGAAGATGGCCTTCAGGTTGCCATCATAAAAAAAACGAACTTCCTGTTGGCTTTTATCAATGGCAAAACCCACCTGATGCCAATCGCCATCATTTACAGGCTGAAATTGGGGAGAAGGGGCGTAGTCGAGCTTACCTGTACCATCGGAGAACTCCCAGATCCAACCGCCGGTTCTGGTTTTGCTGATGTGCCAACCTCTGAACTGATGTTGTCCTGTCCAGATCCGCTGTCCTGCCATCACATATTCCATGGGGTCGTCAGCGGCAGCTTTAACCCACATCAGAAATGTCAATCCTTCATAATCTCCAAAACTGTTGGCAGGCCCTTTTTCTATAATGACAGGTTTGCGGTACTGTGCATTGATTGAAAGATCCAGGCTGGTGTCTTTAATGCCTTTGGCAAACGAAACATATTTTTCTCCCCTGAATTCAACGGGTAAAATACCTGAATTTTCGATTTTGTTATTGAAATCAAGATAAATAAGAGAAGGCCCCGGATCGGAATATTCCCTGTTGTTACAGGCGTAGGTAAAGAGGAGTAGTGTTGTGATTGTCAGGTAGATGTGCTTCATGGTTTGTGGTTTGACTGTTGACAATATAGAAATTTTTTTTGAATGGACAGGGCAGGGAGCACAGGGCAGAGGGCATGGTGCGAAGAGCCAAGGGCTACGAGCCAACCGAGAGATGTGAGGTGAGTGAAGTTGGAAATTGGAAGTTAGAAATTAGAAGGTTCCTTTTGAGTGGTATGGTGGAGAATAAATGACAAGATTAATGATGAAGCCCATGTAGAGTTCGTCTATAAACTAAGCAAAGTTTGTTTTTAGTCATGTTTCTGGTCAGAAAGTGCCAATTGCAATGCCTGCCCCGATTTTCTTTGGGGGCTTGCGAAGCTGTAGAGAAAGAGCCTGGAAATTTTCGTACTCCCCAATTTGTCTGTTCCAGCCCCGGCAGGGGTAACACCCACCTAAGAGCTGCCAGCTAAAAGCCAAGAGCTATACGCTATCCTTTCTCTTTTTTCCGTAAAATTTTTCTACCTTTGTAATTCTGTCCAACAGAGAAGCAAAATGATTATTGATTTAACTGTCATAGAGTTATGGAAAAAGCAGCGATTCACACGCCCAAAGGAGTTATGAAGATAGAATTCTTTCATGATGATGCTCCGGGTACGGTAGAGAATTTTATTAAATTGATTAAAGAGGGTTTTTACGATGGATTGGCCTTTCACAGAGTTATTCCGGGTTTTGTTATTCAGGGAGGATGTCCCTACTCAAAAGATATGAGTGATCCTAAGGTGGGAACAGGTGGTCCCGGATATCACATCAAGTGTGAATTGGATGGCGAAAAGCAATACCATGACCGGGGAGTATTGAGTATGGCCCATGCCGGTCGTGATACCGGCGGCTCGCAGTTTTTTATCTGCCACAATCGTGATAATACTCAGCACCTGGATCGTCAACATACCGTATTTGGAAAAGTTTACGAGGGACTGGATGTAATCGATCAGATCAGAGAGGGTGATAAAATTGAAAAAATTGTAATTGAATAACAACACAAAATCATTTTATGAGTTTTGAGCTGACCGGCAAGCTAATTGTCAAAGAAGATACTGTAAATATTTCCGACCGATTTAAGAAACGGGAATTTGTGATTGATGTTCCCAACGAACGAAATGCTGAATGGAATGATACCATTAAATTTCAGACTACCCAGGATCGGACGGAACTGATTGAACCCTACAATGTGGGAGATGAAATAAAAGTGGCTTTCAATATCCGCGGAAATAAATGGGAGCGGGACGGGAAAGTGAATTATTTCACCAACCTGGAGGCCTGGCGCATTGATAAAGTAGATGCCGGAGGCGGAAGTGCTCCCTCTGCCGCACCACTGCCCGATCAGCCCGAGGCATTGCCTCCCGAAGAAGGGGAGGATGATTTTCCGTTTTAAGGATGGCTTTTTGGTTAGTAGTCCGTAAAATAACTCAACGCTGAGACAAGACGGCGCAAAGGTGTGCAGTTATTAATGTTGTGGTTGATGTTGGTTGCTATCAGAAAATTGAATTAGCTTAAACGGAGTGTTTTTTAGAAAATGTTCCATCGAAAAAGAACGTAGATTCCGGCTTTTGCCGAATCATCATATAAGCCGGCTGCCAGCCGGCTTTTTTGTGCAATGATGTTGCCTGGTTTATTATCAAACTGGGGGGGGGTTGAATGAGGAGGAGATGAGTTTCGGTGGATATTTTAAAATCATCATTACTACTGCGAATTAAGGGTTAAATTATCAAACCAATAAA
>DHQK01000110.1:5602-5909 GCA_002411085.1 Marinilabilia sp. UBA5340
TTTGAATATTTGTTTTTTTATCCGTATAAAATTAATTTTTCAAGGTCTGATGGAACTCGTATGCAAGAACTTATACATATTCTTTTGAGGCAATCATTGCCATGCTCGTTTCATTAATCCAGTTAAAGAAAGCCTCTATTATGAGGTAAATGTAATACATGATGAGCAGTTTCCTTAAAAAGGGGGACCAAATGACAATGTTCCTTTGTAAAAATGTAATTTGCAACAAAAATTCCCTTGAAAAAGTGTTGTTGATAACAAAAAATCCCTTGAAAAAGTGTAGATTTGTTTGGAAAACATTAATTAG
>DHQK01000119.1 GCA_002411085.1 Marinilabilia sp. UBA5340
TTTCTTCACGGACGAATTTCTGTCACGCACAAAACACGCTTTGAGGTAGTTTCCGAACAGGGATTTTTTTCCTGCGAATTGACGGGAAATATGCTGTTTGGAAGAGATTCGTCAGACTACCCATGTACCGGCGACTGGGTGATATTTCAGCCGATTGATGACGGTAAGGGTTTGATAATGGACCTCTTACCCCGGGCAAGAACACTTTTTCGGCTGAAAAGTGGAACTGTTTCGGAAAAACAGGCTATTGCTGCACATGTAGATAAAGCGTTTATTGTTCAGAGTCTGGATGATAATTTCAATGTCAGAAGAATTGAACGTTTTATGCTTCAGCTTGCCGGAGAGGAGATTCAACCGGTATTGATCCTCACCAAAGCTGATTTGGCATTTGACCGCGAAATAGTGGAGAAAGGTTTGAGCCACATTGTGTGTAAAATACCTGTACTTTACACAAGTATCCATGATTCTGATAGTATTGAAGCACTTCGTGCAAATATTCAATCTGGAGAAACGGTTGTATTTACCGGATCCAGCGGGGTTGGGAAAAGTACGCTTATCAATGCTTTATGTGGCAGGGAGGTGTTCAAAACTTCCACAATTAGTACTTCAACCGGTAAGGGGCGCCATACATCTACACGCCGTGAAATGGTGCTCATGGAAGGCGGTGGTATTTTGATTGATACTCCCGGAATTAAAGTATTTGGGGTGACCAATGATGATGCTGCTTCACTGAATGAAGTGATGGATCTCTCCCGTTTCGAAGGGAAGTGCCGGTTTAAAGATTGTCAGCATCTTTACGAAGAAGGTTGCGCAGTAATTGAAGCAGTGGAGCAGGGGCAACTCGACAGAGGTGTTTATGAAAATTACCTCAAATTGCGGAGAGAAGCCCGACATTTTACTACTTCGGTGCATGAAAAAAGGAGACAGGGGAAAACATTTGCAAAAATGGTGAAAGAAGTGAAAAAGCAATCATCAAAGTACTGATGATTGCTCATTTCGTGGCAGTAGCGGGTTTTGATGCTCGTTACTGCCATGGATGATTAGTGCATGAATAATGGCAGATTACGTGAAATTTTCCTGTGAAATCATTCCCTGTTTTTAGGTTGATTTAGCACTCCGGAATTGATCACGTTACCTGCCATTACCTTTACAAGATGACTGCTCGTGTTTTAATTAAAAGAGCTGAAAATTAATTAGATAAAATGAAATCCATTAATTCTCGGTCATGATTATTTACAATTATGCATTCATTGTCAAAGTACATGGTAGCACCATTCTCTGCAGTGTAAGGTTTCCATGTTGGCAACACGCCCTCTACATTCGGATTACCTGTTTTTGCAAAGTTAAGCCAGGCAGAGCTCATTTTATCAGCCAATTTCCATGCTTCTGCTGAATTACCAGTCCAGTCAGCTCTCAGATCAACAGTGTTGAATGCCAGTGGAATGTCTAACCCATGAAATGAGCCTTTGCTTGCATTGTCAACAGGACTTTTCCACGCCAAAAAGTAAGCATATATAGGGGCATTTGCCTGCATCGCCCTTGCATCAGCTGTTCTAATGGTATAGGGTCTGAAAACAGTATCAACAGAAAGAAGATCCTGAGGAGTATAATCAGGATATGCCTTGGCAAACAACTCAATATATTGATCAGTCTGTTCCCCATATATTTTAGTTAACCGTTCTTTAGCCTGCTTCATGGTTAACTCTTTTTCCCCATAGGCTGTGGGCATCAGTTCGTTCAGGGTTGTTCCCATCATTACAGGGATGTCTTTTGAAATGTCTGCAAATCCGGGGCTGAAAGGTTGTTGAAGTAAAACGTTTTCATCAACAGAGGGGGCAAAACCAAACATGGTGGGTGAACCTGGTTTTCTGGGACCGGATATTTCTTCTATCGCCTTATTTCCTGCTTTTACCAGGCTTTGATAGTTGACAGTATCAATACTTGCTAAATTGTCGGGAGAAATACCTAAATTTTTCAGAACTGCACTTGCGAGTGTTTGTGACTTTTCTTTGGTCATTGTATTGAGCAGCGTTCCACTTTGAATAATTGCTTTGTGGAACAAACCTTTTGCTGCCGGCATACACATGAGCGTACCGACTTTTCCACCACCTCCTGATTCGCCCACAATGGTTACATCGGAAGGGTTGCCCCCAAAGTTTTCGATGTTTTTATTTACCCATTCAAGGGCTTTGACGATATCCAACATACCTGCATTAGCTGATTGAGCATACTTTTCATCATAGGCTGAAAGATCAAGAAAACCCAGGATATTTAATCGGTGATTGACAGATACCATCACTACGTCCCCTTTTTTGGCCAGAGCGTGTCCATAAGTCATTGGATCATTGCTGCTGCCTACATGGAATCCTCCGCCATGTAACCAGACCATTACCGGGCGTTTTTTCTTATCTTTTATTCCCTGTGTCCAGACATTTAAATTGAATAGTTTCTTTTCGTCCATAGTAGAATCTGGAATCCAGGCTACCTTTTGTTTGGCTACCGGACCAAATTCCGTACATGCAAGAACACCCTCCCAGTGATCAGGTTTTTGGGGAGGCATAAATCTTTCAGCTTTGGCATAGGGGATTCCCTTAAATGCGTATACGCTATCCTGTAATGTGCCAGAAACATCCCCATAGGTGGTTTTTACAATTGGTTCCTGGTTTTGGTCTGTCTTGGGCGTACATCCTGTAAGGGATAGTCCAATAGTAGCTAAACAAGTGAGAAAGAGAATTAGTGGTTTTTTCATGGGTGTTGATTTGTGATTAATAGTTAATTTTTTCAAAAATATACATTTTTGCTTGATATGAGTATGTTTGGGAATTTCTTTTTGGAGTTTGTGCTACTGCGAAAAACCTCTTGCATGCATTCGTATTTTTTATATTATTTGTGAAGGATGAGGTTGACCTATAAAAACAGATCACGGGCACTAGTTATACTTAGGGTGGTAGAAAAGGTGCCCCTGAAATGGTTATTCAAAATGTACGCCCCTATCCATTCTTTGTATTACCGCTTAAGGTTTTTCTGATAAAGATTGTAAGTTGAAAGGGGTAATGACTTTATTCCCACTTTCTCGAAGCCTTGTTTTTCGTAGTAATGACAAAGTTTTGGGTTTTTAGCATCCGAGTCGAGTCTGAGATATTGGTATCCGGTTTGCCGCGCATCAGCCTCAATGGTTTGAAGTATTTTCTTACCAATGCCTTTCCCTGTATACTTCTCAGAAACAACTAATGAATGAATATAAAGGGCTTTGTCATTCTTTTTGCCCCAGTATAGCAGGTCTTCTTTTAAAATCCTTACCAATCCAATTGTTTGTAAAAGGGTATTTTGTATGAAAAAGAATTCCTTTTTTTCTATTCCTTCATTTACCCATTTTAATTTTTCTGCAGGGGGATTTTTCCAATACTGCCAATGATCGATGTTCATCCCGGCTATTCTTTCTGCAGCCTTTTTGAACATTTTGAGCACTTTATCTTTGTCGTGGGGCAGAACCGGGGAGAATGTGAATGTCATTCAGTTATTGTTTTGATGTTTTATTGATTACAGTTTTCTTTTCAGCTTAAAGTTTTTCAACCTTCTTAATTAATTTGTCAATGTTCAGATCATGCTCGTCCAGAAATCTGAAGATAATTTTCTGACCGGGTAGAAAAACAATATAGTTCTCTCCAAATCCCAACATATAGGTGGCCTTTATTGCATTTTTGCCGGTGCCGATTTCTTTGGCCCAGAATGAATGCTGGTAATGTGATCCTCTAAAATCATTATGGGTGCTATGGCCTTTCCATGGGGTTTTGCCAAAAAACTCTTTAACTTTTTCTTTATCCAAAAGTTGGCGGCCTTCATGATTTCCTTGGTGGGCAAACAGAAGCGCTATTTTTGCTGCTTCGTCAATGGTTGGCAATGCACCATAGGCAAGTCTGGGAATAGCTTGTGCCTGATTTGTCTCCATGGTGTGCAATAAAGAGAAATGCGCTGCTCCAATGGGAACAAGGACATTGTTGTGCACCAAATCCCAGTAATTTATTCCCTTACCTTCTTTTTCTTCTACATATTTCTGCAGGGCATAAGATAAAACAAAGAAGTTTGTTGAAGCATAATTAAATTTTTCTCCCGGTTTGGGTGGGGCATCGCCGAGCCGGGCAATGTTATTAATAGCTTCTTCTGCCGTTTCGGCGACGATAAGCGTGCTAAACAGGTGTTCGGCATCTTCGCCTCCAATCGTTCCGGTAACCATATTCAGCGTATGCGAAAAAGTCACCCCTTGCCAGCCGTCATGATTGGCCAGTGCCGGTACATAATCGGTAATGAGGGCACTGAACAGATCATCTTCATATCGTTCTTCGAAATACAAGAGCGCCAGAGCTCCTGCCAGGCTTTTAGTGACCGAATATAAACCGTGACGCATTTCGCCGGGATAAGGATAGAGACCATGACGGGTCTGAGGCGGGTGTAAATAGAGTGTGTCATTCATCCAGACAGCTCCCAGACTCGTGGGAGCATTCGTGTATTTCATTTGCTTGAAGTAACCGGCAACTGCACTGTTCGAATCAATATTGCTAAGGGGTGCTGTGGGTAGTTTTTCTGATTCCTGTTTTTTGTGTTTTTCTATTATAGTGGCTGAATCAGCAAATAGCTTTGGTTGGAACCGGGCTGGTAATATCCCACTGATATTGCCTAATTGTCGATCGTCGATGTCGGCCGTTTCCTGGCTGCTTTGCAGAAAGATATTACTGATGGTGTCGTCTTTATACACAAAAGTGGCAACACAATTTCGTGCTTGTCCCATCCATCTGTCTGTCAGTGTTAAAGGAAAAGAAGCCCTGCTCCAGGCTCCATCAGTCTCCTCATGCCATATTTTTCCTGTTCCCACAACCACATCCCAGTAGCTGTTGCTCTGATTTTTTGTGATGATTTTATCTTTATTCAGAGGGATTAATGATCCTTCATGCGATAGAAATTCTATTTGAAGATTCGGGAATAAATTTTCACCGGGGTAATAGGCTTTTTCTTTTGGGAAGATCAATTCGGTTTCCCGGATATTGATGATTCCTGAAACTGTGTTTCCGGGTTCCGTTGCCCATTCCGGTTCTGCAAAGAAACTCATGTCCACCAGCGGAATAGTGGTATCTTCCAGTAACTGGTTTACGGTTATTTGATTTCTTGGATCAGTTAGTTCCGGGCCATCCCACTTGGCGGGTGCGTTCTGGCAGGAATTTACCACCAGCACAATGGTTATTAATAGGGGTAATGCTTTCATCCGTATAAAATTAATTTTTCAAGGTCGGATGGAACTCGCATGCAAGAACTTATACATATTCTTTTGAGGCAATCATTGCCATGCTCGTTTCATCAATATATAATTTATCTAGCTTATTGGTCTGATGGAACTCCCATGTAAGAACATTATACATATTCTATTGTGGTTCCCTGGCCATGCTCGTTTCATTCGTT
>DHQK01000234.1 GCA_002411085.1 Marinilabilia sp. UBA5340
CACCAGGTGTCCGGTTTGTACTCCACATCGATATGATCGGGGGTACCATAATCTTCCGCATCAAAAAAGATAATGTCGATTCCAGGATGTGTTGGGTTTTCTTTCAGATGTCTGGCAATTTCCATCAAAACGCCCACGCCGCTGGCTCCGTCATTGGCCCCATCGATAGGCTGATTTCGTTTGGCCGGATCAGGGTCGTAATCGGCAAAAGGTCTTGTATCCCAGTGGGCAAACAACAGAATACGGTTGTTTTTTTCGGGCTGGAATTGTGCAATGATATTGCTGATGTTCAATACAGAATTGTCAAAAGCCGTTACTTTCCCTTTCTGAACAATAACCTCGGCACCCATGTTTTTCATTTTTGCTTCGAGCCAGTTGGCACAAGCCTCATGCTCCGGAGTGTTGGGCACGCGTGGCCCAAATTCAACTTGCTTTTGTACATATTGGTAGGCAGAATCTGCATTAAAGTCCGGGGTCTGAAGTTCCGGAAGTGCTTTGTCTTTCTTTCCTGATGATTTCTTCGATCCGGTATTGTTACATCCCGAGCCAAGGGATATCAAAGCAACCACTGATAATGCCAATGGAATTTTGATGAATTGGGTGATTTGGTTTTGCATTTAAATAAGTTTTAATGGCAATATTCAATCATTTATTTTTATCTAAGCAAAAAAATATAACCTACTGAAAATGTGTTGACTGTGTGTTTTTTTCTTAGTTGTTTTGGTGTGTCGCGAAATGAACTTTGTTTTAGTCCTCAAAATCAATTGTTGGCCCCCCATTCGGGGACCCTGTCCACTTGTTATTGCTACCCCGGGTTGTGCACCCGGGGTTATTCAAATTGGCCCCTTTCAGGGACCTCCCTTATACCTCCGCGCCTGGGATGCTATCATTTTCTAACGTCCCGCCGCTTTCATCCTACGAAGCTTTAACGAAGTAGGAAACCTCTAACCTCCAATTTTACTCGGAGTTTTCCTTTTAAAAGTCCCCCTTGGGGGGATTTAGGGGGCCCCCGGTCTTTATTTCACTTCCCAGTCAGCTCCGTCTTTTCCATCCCGTACTTCAATGCCAAGATTTTTAAGGCCATCTCTGATTCGGTCGGCGGTGTCAAAATCTTTAGCTTTTTTCGCCTGTTGTCGCACATTCAGGAGAAGATCCATAACTCCGTTCAGCACCTGAGAATCTCCCTCTCCCGAGGTGGTTTCTTGTGACAGTCCCAGAATGTCTTCAGCAAAAAGGTGCATGAGCATCCGGAAGGTCTCCAGGTCTTTTTCTGTAAAGAATTCTTTTCCTGCCAAAGCACTGTTGATGGCTTTAACGCCTTCAAAGAGGTGCGAAATCAGGATTGGGCTGTTCAGGTCGTCATTCATTGCACTGTAGCACTTATCGCTGAATTTACTCAGGTCAAAAGTGGTTTTGTCGGCTGCTTTGATTTTATCCATTTGGCGGAGGGCCTCCATCAGGCGTTCCATCCCTTTTTCAGCAGCTTGCAGGGCTTCGTTGGAGAAATCCACAGTGCTGCGGTAATGGGCCTGAAGGATGAAGAAACGTATGGTCATGGGCGACCAGGTCTTGGTGAGCAGTTGGTGGTTTCCGGTAAAGAATTCTTCCAGTGTGATAAAGTTACCCAGCGATTTGCCCATTTTTTGCCCGTTGATGGTGATCATGTTGTTGTGCATCCAGTAGCGGGCCGGTGTATTGCCGTGTGCTGCCACCGATTGAGCAATCTCGCACTCATGATGTGGAAACAGTAGATCCATACCGCCTCCGTGAATGTCGAACTCTTGGCCCAGGTATTTGGCGCTCATGGCAGAGCATTCGAGGTGCCATCCTGGGAAGCCGTCACTGTATGGCGAAGGCCAGCGCATGATATGCGTGGGAGTAGCCTTCTTCCACAAGGCAAAGTCAAAACTGTTGCGTTTTTCCGACTGTCCTTCCAGTTCGCGGGTGGTGCTCAGGAGATCTTCCAGCACGCGCCCTGACAGGATGCCATATTTGTGGTCTTTGTCATATTTCTGAACATCGAAATAGACCGATCCGTTTTTTTCGTAGGCATATCCTTTGTTCAGGATTTCTTTGACAATTTCGAGTTGTTCAATAATATGACCTGATGCCCGTGGTTCAATGCTGGGAGGTTTCACATTGAGGACTTCCATGAATTTGTGGTACCTGTCGGTGTAATACTGAACCACCTCCATGGGTTCCACCTCTTCCAGTCGTGCTTTTTGGGCTATTTTGTCTTCTCCTTCATCAGCATCATTTTCCAGGTGTCCTACATCGGTAATGTTGCGTACGTAACGCACCTTGAAATTCAGATGAGAAAGATACCGAAACAAGAGGTCAAATGTAATCGCGGGTCGTGCATGTCCCAAATGCGGATCGCCATAAACGGTGGGGCCGCAGACATAAAGGCCAACATGCGGTGGTTTTATAGGAGAAAAAAGTTCTTTTTTTCGTGATAACGTGTTGTAAAGCGTCAGATTGTTTTTCATGATAGTCGTCTGCTTGATGGATAAAATTTTCAGACGGCTAAGTTAAGAAAAATATCAGGAGTGTTTATGAAGAATTGGAGCAGAGAGAGGGACTGCAACTGTTGCGAGACTGTTTAAAAAAAGAATAAAAAGTTTTCTAACACAGAGAAATAATCGATATTAAGCGAATCCATGGATAAAGAGAAGACACAGAGGTTACAGAGATCAAAATCGCAAAGCGATTTTTGGCTCCGTGCTCTCTTTTGTTACTCAATTGGTTTGTTCACAATGTGTGCAATGCTAAATAGTTGAAAGAAAATATGTAAGCACTATTGCTTTATTCTTTGTGAAAATTTAAACAGTTTCTGAGTGATTATTACCTGTATTTTCCGTTTTCCACAATTCTTACCTGGATGAGAGAATCTTTTTCGTTGTAAATGAAATGTTTCCCATCCTGTAATATTCCGTCGCGGAAGTATCCTTCTTTGATTGTCAGTCCATCCATCGATTGTAGTGTGTAATTGCCGGTACCGTAAAAAGGAAGGATTTTACGGTCAGGATCTTCTTCGGTGTTTTCGGGGCGATGGGTGACGACGGTACTTTTGGCAAAGCCTTCGGCTGTATATTCCCGTTTTTCGACAAGTTGTCCCTTGTTGTTAAAAACTGAAACTTCTCCATCTACGTTCCCGTTTTTCCACTGGCCTGAGTATTGTAGTTGACCATTTGCATGGAAATACTTTTGTTCACCGGTACGCTTGCCCGATGCATCGTAATTCCATTCATAAAATTTTTGTCCGTTGGCGTGGTAGAGGTTGTATTCCCCCTCCCAGTGGTTGATATTCCAGAAGCCTTCTTCCCACAGCTGACCGTCGCGATAGTAAAATTTGGCAGGACCTTTGGCCATCCCGTCACGGTAGGTGATTTCATGTTTTAATGTTCCGCTTTTGTAATACGATTTCCAAAGGCCATCTTTTTCTCCGGATACATAAGTCCCTGATTCTTTCAACTCACCACTATCGTAATAAAGTTCCCATGCTCCGATTCGCTGGTTGTTTTTGTCCAGCTGATTGATGGAAACCCCTGCATCCTGATTTTGCGCCGTTGTGGGCAACAGGATTATTAGTGATAATATGAATAAGACAACTTGCTTCATTTTATTCTTGATGGAAAAAACTTGTTGGTAATCAGTCGGAAAAAGATGTTTGGTTCTTTCTGTTTTATCGTAAAAGGGAGGAAAAAGGTTTCAAAAAGTTCATTGTTACTTTGCTACCGGCCAGTTTTAATTTGACGTTGATGTATTTTTCCAAAAATCGAGAATTTTTCCTTTAGTCAGATACAAAGAGCTATAGTTCTTCTAAACGCTTTAATAGCAGGTCTTTTTTTCTTACTGCCACAGAGATTGTTGTTCCGTCGGACATCTCGACATGAAATCCGTTTTTCCGGTCAATTTTGCTGATGTGAGCAAGGTTGATCAGATGAGACTGATGTATTCGTAAAAATCCCAACGGTGATAGCATCTCGTCAAAGGATTTCAATGACTGTGATATGAGAACGGGTTTTTTGTCCTTGATAAAAAAGCGTGTGTAGTTGTCATTGCTTTCACAATGTATAATGTTTTCGGAGCAAACCAGGTGGATGGTATCTGATGATTTTAATACGATTTTTCTGGAGGGTGAGTTGATTTTTTCCATGTTCTGGAGTAAGATCTCCATTAACTGCTTCTGATTGTGATTTTGTTTGCGTGCCCGATGCAGAGTGCTTAGCAGTTCGTCGGGATCGATCGGCTTCAAAAGGTAGTCTATGGCTGAAAAGCGAAAAGCCTCCAGTGCATATTCATCGTGGGCGGTAAGAAATACCAGGGAGAAATCGGAATAAGTAAGCTGTCGAAGCATGTCGAAGCCTGTTCCGTCTTTCATCCTGATGTCCAGAAAAACCAGATCGGGGAGGTGTTTCTCAATAGCCAGGCATCCGGATTTTACTCCCTCAGCTTCCGCTACTACATCAATGTCCTCAGCAAGCATGGAGAGAATCCCTTTTACTGTTTCTCTGGCATTTTTTTCGTCATCAATAATTATTACTCTCATAGGATATTAATGTTTTGTCTTTCTGGGTTTATTGCGCTTTTTCGTAGAAGAGGCTTTTCCCATATTTATGGCCGGTACCACTAATCTTACCTCTGTGCCTGTTTCTGAACCGGGTTGCCGGGACAAATCTGTTATTTGCAGACTACAGGGATATCTGAATTGTTTTTGTAATTGTGCAATTCTTTTTTTTGTAATACCGGTGCTTATAGATTTCCGTTGTAAAGGAGAGGCGGATTGTCTGCTTTTATTTTCTTCAATGCCGGTTCCATTATCGCGAATAAAAATCTCCCAGGTGTGTTTTTGTAAAGAAAAAACAACTTCAATCCACCCCTGCCATTCCAACTCCCGGATGCCATGTTCGACGGCATTTTCTACAAAGGGTTGAACCATCATGGTGGGTAATCCCGTAGAGGCTTGGCCGATGTTTCCTGAAATTTGGACAGAGTAGTTAAAGGTGTTGTTGAATCTGAGTTTTTGCAATTCCAGATAGTGGTTCAATGTTGCTACTTCATCGCTGATGTCAATGAAAGGTTGTGCCATGTTGTTCAGATAGAGACGCATAAGTTTTGCAAACTTCGCAAGATAACTCCCGGCGGTATGGGGTTGATTTTGGAAAATGAACGCTTGAATGGCAGATAGTGCATTAAATAAAAAATGAGGATTCATTTGCGAGAGTAACAGCCGTTGTTGCAGTGCCAGGTTATTTTCCATAAGTCTAAGGTGCTTTATTCTGTAAGACCACCAGGTGAAAATTGCGGATGTTAGAATAAGGAGAACTAAAATGATAAACCAGCCGGACAACCAAAAGGGAGGAAGGATGGTAAACGGGAAACTGGCAACAGTGCTCCCTCCAAAGGGATTAATCTTTTGTACTTTAAAAATGTAATTTCCGGGGGATAACATCTTGTAGTTTGCGGAGGCTTCTCCGGTATGAATCCAGTCAGTGTCAATGCCACTTAGCATGTATTTGTAATGATCATGAAAAGAGGGATATTGCATGTCAGAGAAATAAAACCCAACGAAGTTTTCATTGTGTTTTAGCAGTAGCGGGGAATGCGTTTCTGAAGGTCGCTGGCGTACTTCACCTCCAACCATGATCCGGACAATTCTGGTTTCTTGTTGTTTAATCTCGGGAGTCAGTAGTGCCGGATTGAAGCGAAAAAAACCATTTAATGTTCCGATATAAATTTCATTGGCAGAAGTTTTGAGGCTTGCAGAGGTGAATGTAAGGTTGTCGGTTTCCAGGAATGGAGTAAGGTCAAAAATGCTATTGGTTTCCGGATCAAAAATGCTAATGTGGTGAACTGTAATAATGAGAATGCGCCCCAAATGATCTTCAATCAGGGATTGGATTTTGCCATGTGGAAGTTGGTGAGCAATGGGTGCAAGATCAAAGGTTCCTTTTTCCGGATTAAATATGTTCAGGGAGTCCCCTCCCGCATAAACAGTCCCGTCAGAGGTTTCCAGAAAAGCCAAAGCCTCGGATCCGTGAAAACCGTTTCCGGGATAAAAATGGGCGATTTTTAGGGTATGTCGGTCTATTCGATTTATCCCTTTGTTGGTGGTACCTGCCCATATATGTCCATCTTTATCTTTTTTCACAAAGGTGGTCAGGTGCGATGAAAGCATATCGGCCGGGGGCTGGTTGAAAAAAGTGACAGCATGATTCTTTGGGGAAACTGATGCCAGCCCCTGGTCGGTAGCTAAAAATAGTTGATTGCCTGCAAGGGCAGCCTGGTTGATCTTTGATTCTGAAAGATCCTGAATGGTATTGAATTCTTGATTTCGGGGATTGAAAAAGAATAATCCTCTGTCTGTATTGATCCAAAATCCTTTTGCCTGTGGGCAATAGCAAATATCCCGGATGGCATCATTTTTCAGACCAGCGGAGTAAGCATTGGTGGTATTGTAGTAAGACAGTTCACCAGAAGAAGACAGGTAGGCAATACCTCTTTCAAGAGCCATCAGAAAAGCGTTTTTTGAACCCAGCCTGATTTTTTTTATTTGATGGCCGGATTTGTTGATAGCTTCGAACGGATCCGTGACTGGTATCGGACTGCCTGTTTTTATATCAAATAGGTGAATTCCCTCATCGGAAGTGAGCATGAGACGATC
>DHQK01000229.1 GCA_002411085.1 Marinilabilia sp. UBA5340
CCGGTGACACCAAAATTCATCTTCCAGCCGTGGTTGGGCGACCAGTGCCAGTAAAGAATATCCTCTCCTCCTTTGGTGTACCAGTCCCACTCCACTTCACGCCACAACTGATCAATCTTTTGTGCCAGTTTTTGCTCTTCGTCAGTCCCATCAATAAAGTATTGTTTCACTGCCAGCAATCCCTGAACCAGGAAAGCTGTTTCCACCAGGTCGCCCCCATCATCATATTGAGAGAAAGGCTTTACTTTACCCGTTTCTCCGTTTAACCAGTGAGGCCAGGCACCATGAAAACGATCGGCTTTTTCCAGAAAACCAACAATTTTTTGAAAGCGTTGAAATGCTTCTTCACGGGTGATAAATCCCCGTTCTACTCCCACCAGAATGGCCATCAATCCGAAACCACTGCCTCCGGTGGTCACAATATGCTTATCATTCTGTGGATAAATATCATCCAGATGCAGTCGTTCACGTGCCAACCCTGAGTTAGGTTCAGCACCCTCCCAGAAATATTGGAATGTCCGGTACTGAACAAGTGTAAGCAGCGAATCATCCGATATTTCAAGGTAATTGCCCGCGGTTGATTTTCCGTTCTTTTGATTTCCGGAATGACAGGCAAATAGCATTGTTAAAGAATAAAAGACTGCCAGTTTTAGAAAATATACTTTGTTTATTTTCATGACATCAATAATTAAAACCTAATTTCGACAACCCGGCCTTAACTTCGGGAGAGGACATCAACAAATCCCAAATCAGCCCGGTACGGTAATTCTCAATCATCACGATAATTGGCCCCTGATCAATGGCCAGATAGGAATTTGCTGTCCATTCTTCCGTGATATTGAAGGCATCATAAAATCCATATTCACCCCACAATCGGTCACCCAACTGGTAATAAAAGAACCGGATGGCAGCCATTGATTCGTCTGGTGTAAACGGGATGGAGGAGATTGCAGCGGTTGGCGTAATCACGCCCAAATCGTTGGTTGGTGAATGAGCAGAATACCCTTCATGATTGTCGCTGGCCGTAAGTCCCCAACACTCCTCACTATAGCCAACATAGTTGTTGGGATTACTCATACAATAAGCCCGATTAATGAGCGTATGTTTGCGATTTTGCTCCCAATAGTTGGCATATTGATCGGAAAGGTTACGCGGATCAATCCCCATAAAGGAGTAATGGGCAAAAAACAAAGGGCCTCCGTAATCATATCCCACAGGAAGTTTGATTCCATAAAAATCATTCCCGTTGACAATAGCTCCGTTACGAGCCCACCCCTCATGATAAACATCTGCGGGAACCGGGTGAGTATCAGATGAAGCTGCCATAACGTAAGTGATCAGAGCTTCATTGTATCCCTGAATTTTCATATCCATTTCCCAGCCATGATTGGGCGACCAGTGCCAGTAAAGTACATTTTGTCCGTCCCGGGTGTACCAGTCCCATTCAATAGTCTCCAGCAACTGATTTATTTTGGTGATCAGAGTGTTCTCATCCGGATTGGTTGCATCCAGATATTGACGCACAGCCAGGAGTCCGGCAGCCATGAAAGAAGTCTCCACCAAATCTCCCCCATCATCATAAGTACTGAAAGGTTGCACTTCACCTGTTGTGCCGTTCAGCCAGTGTGGCCAGACGCCATGAAACCGGTCGGCAGATGCCAGAAAATCAACAATTTTGTGCAGCCGGGCCACACCCTGTTCGCGGGATATAAAACCGCGTTCCATACCGACAATCAGTGCCATAACACCGAATCCGGAGCCACCTGTTGTGACAATCTCCCCTGAGGTATCCCGCTCCCGGGCCATCCCGCTAACGGGATGTGCAAAATCCCAGAAGTACCGGAATGTTTGCTGCTGAATTTTAGTCAACAGTTCATCATCAGGAATCTGAGGAAACTTGGCCGTTGAATCCAATTGGGTATAGAATTCCAGCTCCATTCCTTCGAAAGGTCGGCCAATGCGGTTTTCAATATCTGAAGAGACAGTTAACCGAAATTTTTCGTAGTCATTCAACGTTTGATCGGGAGAAAGTGAAATGGCTTGGTCATCAATCTGATTTAAAGAAAATCCTACCGGAGAACCATTATTTCTTAATGATGTAAATTCGGAAAGATCATCTGATAAGATGTTCTTATTAAAATAGAAATCGATTTGCGGATTCCGGTCTATATCTTTTATCCGATTGCCTGAATTGACTACCGTACCATCGATTTTGATGGTTTCCAAAACCAAAGGAGTGGTAAATGTGGTAAAACTGTAAACCTGTTCCTCGAAAGATTCATTG
The DNA here is from genome assembly GCA_002411085.1 of Marinilabilia sp. UBA5340. Taxonomy (GTDB): domain Bacteria; phylum Bacteroidota; class Bacteroidia; order Bacteroidales; family Marinilabiliaceae; genus Marinilabilia. The sequence goes on from DHQK01000229.1 coordinate 2,285, forward strand.
TTTACCCCTTTGAGAGAACCGGAAATACTGAGGGTGTAACTACTATTTTCAGCCAAAACAGGGTGACTGATGCTAAAGAGTTTATCCTCATTTACCGAAGAAAAAGTCAAATCAATCAATTGATCATCAACATCTGACAACTCAATATTCTTCTCTGCCTCAACAGGATCCACCGAATGACTAAACCTTATTTCGACCGGCTCATCAATCACAACATCCTGATTGTCTCCTGAAGAAGAGAGAATCTGTTCTCCTACCCGCACATAAGTCACTGTAAGAACTTCCGGTTTTTCTTCAGATTCCGGTTCATCATCTTTACAGGACGGAAAAAACATGAGTCCAGATAACAAAAGCAGCAGAAAGTAACGCATATCAAATAAACTAAGGACTAAAAGATGGCTTTAAATAAATAAATAATGGGGCTGCCCGGAAAGTCGCCACAGTTGTTGCATTGAACGTTTCAAAAACCCTTAGATCACTAAAATTAAGATCCTTCACTCCGTTCAGAATGACAATAACACGAAATTCATACTTTTTGGGCAGCCCCAACAAAGGTTTTATCAGTTGTGTAACTTAGAGTGCATCATTCATCAAAGACTCCACTTCTTCTGCAGAAAGTACTTTATCAAACAGATAAAGTTCATCCATATAACTCAAATCAGAAAGATGATCCCAGCCTGAAAAACGTGGTGCTCCCGACATAATGGATAGGATGTCGCAACCGGTCCAGTCAATGGGGCTTGAATCCACGGCCATGGCCTCTACTCCATTGATATAAATCACGGTCTGGCTTTCAGAGATTGTGAAAGCCAGATGCACCCATTCATTGAGCGTAGGATCGATCGTACCTCCATCGTTCCAGACTTCTCCGTCACCTGTCCCGATATTCAACTTAAACCGCTGCTCTGTTTCATTTCCTTCACGGAAAAAACGGAACCCTGAGGTGCGAACATTCTGTGCATCCGGGTTGTCGGTATCTTCGGGACCAGCCACAAGTATTCCTGCCCGAGAAGCCTCAGTGTTCGACTTGTACCAAAAGGCTGCGGTGAACTCTCCGGAAGTCAGCCCCTCTGTCGGGTAAGTAAGATAGGAATCAGTAGCTCCTGCGTAAGCGTTTATGCCAGCAACACTTTCGCCTGCAAAGCCGGGTGTCCCGATTTCGGAGGCCATCGTTTCACTGATTTTCTCCTCATAAGTACCATCAAACGGCATATAAAACATTTCATTCTCGTATTGCGGCTCATAAGGAGGTACTTCTCCCTCATCAGCCATTACAGCATGTAGTTCTTCCTGAGAAAGAGCTCTGTTGAAAATCCTCAACTCATCATACAAACTTTCATCTGAATTATGTCCCCAGTAATTAAAATTAGGTGCCCCGGAGGCAATGGAGATACCTTCACAACCGGTCCAGTCAATAATACCACCATCGGTAGAATTTACCGGTTCTCCGTTGAAATAGATTATGGTGGAAGCTTCTGAAACCGTAAATGCGATGTGCACCCACTGATCTGACGATGCATCGATCACATCTCCATCGTTCCAGATTTCGCCACTTCCGGTTCCCACATTCAGCTTAAACCGCTGAGAAGCAGCATCTCCTTCGCGGAAGAAGCGCAAACCTTTGGTGCGGTCTTCTCCTTCAGGACTGATGGAAATCACACCGGCATTGCCCGGCACTGGATTCACTTTGTACCAGAAAGCAGCAGTAAAAGCACCCGTATTTAAAATATCAACAGGATAAGAAACATAAGCATTTTCAGCTCCCTGATAAGCCTTGAGCGATATTCCGTCATCGACAAATCCGGGATCTCCAACTTTGGTGCCCATTTCCTGAGATATCAGCTCCATCAGATCTCCATTGAATGGCATATAGAAGATTTCACCATCAAATTTGGGCTGATAAGGAGGTACCTTTTCAAAGGTTACCGACAGGTTTGTACTCTTACCGTCTAAATCGGTCGCGGTAATTTGAAGTGTATGTTCACCATTTCCCAGCCCTTCATAAGTCAGCTCATGGAGAAATCTGCGATAATCAATAAAATCACTGAAAGTGCCGATTTCAGCACCATCAAGCACGACTTTTATCGTGCCGATTTCGATATCATCTGTGACTTCAAAATCAATAACAATAGTGGTTTCCGCTTCAGTAACCTGAATACGGGTGCCCTCTTTGGGATAATTGAGGGTAATCTGCGGAGCCGATTCATCGGCTCCAGGTTCAACGCGTGAAATGGAATCAATGCCCTCTTCACAAGATGCAGCAAAAAGAAGCAGCATTGAAAAAACCAATATATTCTTTAAAACCTTCATGAGATTGTCTTTTTTTAATTTGAAAAACAATTATTCTGCGTTTTCTTCCAAAACAGGCAGCAGGTCAACCTGAGCCTGCGGATAAGGCAGATATTCTTTGTCGGCTGTAAACTGACGCCCGTCGTAACTCAATGCATTGTAGTTATCGATGCGGATCATATCGTAGTAACGAATCCCCAGCTCCAAGGCCAGTTCGGCAAATTTCTCATCCATTACCTGCTGAGTGGTCACACCACTAAGCGGGGACAAACCGGCACGATCACGCACCTCGTTTACCGCCTC
>DHQK01000112.1:0-4501 GCA_002411085.1 Marinilabilia sp. UBA5340
TATGTGCTGGCCAATACGATGAAGAAGCAGGCCAAATCTTTTGGTTGTAAAATCAAGTCCAATGCAAAGATTGCCCGTTACCATCTGGAAGGAGATGTTAAGTCGGTGGAGTTGGAGGATGGTCGTACTTTCAGTGCAAAAACGGTAATTTTAACCCCTGGTGGGCGTCCCCGTTCGTTGGGAATTCCCGGTGAGGATACCTACAAAGGAACTGGCATCTCTTATTGTGCCACGTGCGATGGTGATTTCTTTAAAGACAAGGAAATTGCGGTGATTGGCGGTGGTAACTCAGCCCTTGAGGAGGCAGTGACACTGACCAACTTTGCATCAAAAGTGACCATCGTTCATCAGTTTGGTCATTTTCAGGCTTTTGAGCATGCTGTGGAGGAGGCCCGGAAAAACCCGAAGATTGAATTTGTCATGGAATCGGAACCCCGCGAATTTTCGGGAAATGGTTCCTTACAAAGTTTAATGGTGGAGCACCTCCCTACAGGTGAAAAGAAAAATATTGCCGTGGATGGGACCTTTATTTTTATTGGTTATCTTCCCAATACAGAACCTTTTAAAGGTTTGGTGGAGTTGAATGAACGCAACGAATTTGTGGTGGATCGCGACATGAAAACCAATATTCCCGGAGTTTTTGCTGCGGGCGATTGCATCAACAAACGATACAGACAAATTACCACAGCAACGGCCGAAGGTACCGTCGCAGCACTGAGTGCTTCGGAATACCTCAGACAGATGTAGTTTTTGAATTGTTTCTAAAAACCCAAAGATGAAAAAGGCCGGTTCGATGTTGTTCGAACCGGCCTTTTTGTTTTATCTGGGAATGAAAAGAACTCCCACTTTATTAGTTTTTGATTAATTTAAGCTAAAGGTAGCAAATGGTGTTTTATGGATTGGCTCTTTTTAGAAACCCATATCTTCACCACCGCCTTCATCACCACCACTTCTGCTTCCGCCACCCTGACGCTTGTTTTGGTTCAGGCGATAAATGAAGGAAAGTCTGAATTCACGGGTGCTCCAACGAAATTGGTTGGTTGATATGAGATTTGGTTGATGGATTTCATAGCGGAATTTTCGGCTGTTCAGGACATCACGTACATTGAAGGTGAGCGTTCCTTTTCCTTTCAGGATGTCTTTACTTAGCGACATGTGCATCATGTAAAAAGGTTTTCGGATTCCTTGTGTGGTTTCCTGTTCTCCCCGATAAAAGAAGGTGGTCTGAAAGCTCAGGTCATTGTCCCAGCGCATGCGGGAATTGAGGCGGGTATCCCAGGAATAGGTATCGCTTTCCAGATCTTGAACATTTCCGTTCTCTTCGAAACTTCCCTCAGTTTGCATACGATAGAAATTGACATTTCCCGAAAGGTTCCACCATTTCCAGGGCTCAATGGAGATGTTTGCTTCGGCACCATAGGCATGGCGCTCGGCCAGGTTTCGCGGCTCAGAAATGGTAATGCCATCATCTGTCACAAAATTGATTCGTTCTTCTACTCCTGTGGTATATCGGTAATAAACCCCGGCATAGTATGATGCTCCTCCTGGTGTATAGACATATCCGCTTTCGTAAGCATCGGTGTATTCAGGCTCCAGCTGTGGATTGCCACGACGAATATTCCGGGAATCGCTGAGTCCGAAAAATGGATTCAAATGCCAGAAATGCGGCCGGTCGATACGGCGGCTGTAGCTGATCTGCCACGAGTTGTAATTATTAAAATGATAGGTGGTGTGGATTGTAGGAAAAAAATCCAGATAGGAACGGTCATTTTCCTCTCCTGTTGTTTTCAGGAGGGTTTTGATTCCGGTATATTCTCCGCGTAATCCCAGCTGTGCGCTTATGGGACCCCATTTGTTGGCTCCTTGAAGGTAGAGTGCCACCACATTTTCATCGTAGCTGAAATCATTGGTGTATTCCGGGTCGTTCACCCAGTTACCTGATTCGTTGCGATTCTGAACCTCATAAGGATTGTCGATAACCCTGAATTCTCCTCGAGCCCCTGCTTCAAAACGACCGTTTTGACTAAAAGGATAGACATAATCAGCTTGAAACATGTAATTCTCTTCCTTTTCCTCGTTTAGCACCTGCTGATAAATGATGTCATCAAGCGTGCCCGTTTCCGAGAGAAGCATTTCTTCCTCAATTTCTGAATCTTCCGTTTCATCGTCCAGTATATACTGCGTGAAGATGTTGAGTTTATGCTCCTCGTTTTGTGGGTCGAAAACTTTCTCAAAATTTAAAGAGAACTCCACATCCCATTCTGTCTCAATCTCTTCATCGTATCGGCGGGTGCGTTCAAAGAGGGTGCCGGGTTCATCATTGTTGTCATAATAGTCCTGATAGACCACATCGGTATAATTTTTATCTGTATCGTAGTCAAACATTCCTGCAGCCGTGAGCGTAGTGGTACTATTGATGAAAAAGTCGGCGCCACCCCGCAGGTTGTTAGAGAGACCTTTGCGCTCCCTGTCGCGGTCGAGTCTTGTATGAAAGGGCGTCTCAACCAAAGGAAAATACTGGTTGGAGTAGCCTTCGCCCAATCGGTTTCCGTATCGAAGGCCGTAATTGAAGAAATAATTAATTTTCTCGCGTCTGAAATTCACATTAGCTCCAAACTGATAGCGTTCGGGAGTGGCCACGGAGGCTTCAAACGAGCCATTTACACCCCGACGCTCGTCCTTTTTGAGTACAATATTAATGATCCCCACCATACCGGCAGCCTCGTAGCGGGCGCTGGGATTGGTAATGACCTCCACGCTTTCAATCATATTTCCCTGCAAAGCCTGAAGTGCACTTGCATCACCAGAATTCACAAGTCCTGATGGCTTCCCATCAATCAACATTCGTACTCCGCCACTACCTCTCAGGGAAATGTTCCCTTCGGCATCTACCGCAACCGTGGGGATGTTGTCCAGAATCTCTGCAGCTGAATTTCCTGTATTGCTCAGGTCTTTCCCTACATTAAATATTTTACGATCCACACCAATAACCATCTCACTCTTTTCGCCCCGAACGGTTACTTCGTTCAGGTTGGTGGTGGAGGATTGCAATCGGATGGTTCCCAAATCCACAGAAGCTCTTCGATTAGCTATATTGATATTTTCGATGGTACGTTTTTCATAAGATACAAATTGCACCTCTACGTAATAATCGCCTGGATTTAGCTCAAACTGAAATGTTCCCTGGGCATCTGTAATGCCTCCATCTACAAGAGAGGAGTCATTTGAAAAAATGGAAACAGTAGCAAATTCTAGGGGTACGTTTTCGGACGCGTCCATAACCTTTCCTGTTATCTTCCCTTTTACTGCCGGCGGCGGTGCTGACTGAGATGAGAGATCTATGTTGGTTAGGGAAAGTATGGCCAGAAGGATAAAGTATCGTTTTATCATAACAATATATTTAATGTTATTGTATTTCGGTAATTTAGATGCTTTTATCCTAATATAGTTTAATTCTTTGTGGCGTTAAGATCTGTTAATAAATATGTTGTTTTTTTATTTTACAGACATTGGATATATAAACTCTATTTTTTTATAATTTTCACCAAACCATGAGTTTACCAGTGCTGATGTTTCCATTTTCTTTGATCTGATATAAATATATGCCTTTTGTGAGATTACTTAAGTCAAGGGTTCTTCTTCCGATTATCCGGGCCGATATTATCCGGGCCGAAGTCAGATCAAATATTTCAAAAACCACATGGTTGGCATTTCCGGGGTTTTCTACCACAACAAAATCGTTGGCCGGATTTGGAAAGACTTTTATGCTATTGGCCTCTTTCGTATTTTCGGAAGACGTATTCGGGTCTTTGGATGAATAGAAATAACGTCGTTCAAGTAAGGGCACATACAACAATTCTTCAAAATTGTAAGTATGCATCCTTTCGGCGGTAATTTGGTGATGAAATAAGGAGGGTAGGAAAGATGAATTCTCCCAGGGAAGAATAATGTCAACGTCATTAATTGAATAATTGTAAGTACAATAGTTCTTTAAATGCACATTCCATTGATTACTTCCGTCTTCTTTTGCCACTATAGAATGTCCTTCTGCATTGAAATTATCATCATAAATAAATCCTTCAAAAGTAGTCTGTTGCCATTCTTCCAGTGACTCGTTCCGGAGATAACCGGATATTGATATCAATTGCCAGGTGATATTTGAATAAAGAAAAGACCGTTTTTCTGCATAAACCCAGGCAGTGGCAGAGTCAGACCAGGTCCATTTGACAATTTCCTGAATTCTTTCTCCAAGATACTTGTATACGATTCTTCCCTTTACTTCCCAGGTCTCAGTCACCGGATTCCATGAATATTGAGTTTCGCGATTCAGCATTCCGGAGTCGTAATACTGAATCCATTTGTGTACCGGTTCCCATACCGCCGAACTGCTTTCATTTATATTTTCTGAAATTTCAATAACCGTCTCATCGTTGTTATTCAGGAAGTCATACTTTCTTGCAGGGATCCAAACTTCTCCAGATTTCTTGAGTAAAATGTATTT
>DHQK01000112.1:4798-6553 GCA_002411085.1 Marinilabilia sp. UBA5340
AGGAAAAAATGTAATGTTTTAATTGGTTGCTGATATTATATACGAAATACTCTTTACAATAATTTTCTTTCTCTTGATGATTGGTTTCATTAATACGAAGAGTAATGACACTATCGAGTTGTGTTACAGCATTGGGACTATTGGCTTTTGGTGATTTCCATCGTCCTGTGTGGAAATGATGCATTGAAGAGTGAGGGACGCCAGGGGGGATTTCAGGTGATTTTTCAAAAGAGGAGTTCCCGGGCACTGCCGAAGTCAGGAAGCCCCAATAAAGCAGTAGAGAAAGGATATTTTTTAACATAGTTTCAATAGTTATTGATTGTGAATTACCGAGAGGACCTGAAAAACCAATTCACCAAAAACAGGGTGATATTTCATAGTCTCTTTTGATAACACAAAACAATAAGTTCCAGGGCATATAAAAGTTACCTCAGGATAACTAATGGCAATAGGTTATCGTGCAGAATAATAAATTCTTTTCTCTTTGGAATATTGTTGGGGAGTCATATTTAAGTAGCTGGCAATGTATTTATCAGGAGTTCCGCCGAGCAACCAATTGCATCGGGCCACTTTTTCCTGGAACAGGCGAAACCTTTTTTGGGGACTGCGATGCTGCAACAAATACATACGATTTTCACGATCCAGTAAAATATTTTCATAGATTTTTAACCACAAATAGCAAAACTCAGAATCTGTTTTTGACAACCATTCCTGATCTTTTTTCTCGATAAATAATAGTTGCACATCTGTGATCGCTTCATGCACTTCCATTGAGGGACTCCCTTCCATATAGCTTTGAAGGCTGTTGAATGGTAATCCCTGGGGAGTGAGATTCGTGGTTACAGTCAGCTCGTCATAGATAAACTGGTGTACCACACCTTTTAATACAAAATTTGAACGTGTCTCGATATCACCATAGCTCAGAATAGTTTCTCCCCGGTTGTGTTGTTCTTTATTTATGAATGGAATTATACGATTAAAAAGAGCTCTGTTTGTGGTGATTATAGAATTGAAAAATGTATATAGTGCTTTGTAATCACTCTGATTGATTTCAATACTCATCGCTGATTCTTTTTATAGTGTTTTTCTATAATTCCGAGATTCCTGGAACTTAATAAAACAAATACCATTGTTGATATTATTCAATGGTATTTGTCTCAACTGTTTTGTATTAAGGGTTATCTGCTCCTTTTGTTTTATGCATTTTGTAGCGGATTGAAAAAAATTCCCTTTCCAAATGTTCGTTTCAGAAATTTGTTTTTTCCGAAAATTGAACATTCTGTCAGATAATTATTGATTAACCCAGGTTAGAATGCAAGTTTACCAAATTCCTGCTATTTTTTCACCTCATTGTTAAATGAGTTATTGTCATAATATAAATGGATTCCGATATAGATTGTTTATTGCTACAGCAGTCCAATCATAAATGGGTTTTTTTTGAGGGAAAAATATATGACTCATCTGGAATGTGGAAGATTGGTTGGGGGCAGGGGCCTGTTGCATTGCAAACACATTCCGATTCAAATGCTATGGTGTTGTTTAGAGAATTAGGCTCCGGGCTTTGTCTTTAGAAGAAATTTTCAATTCACAAAAAAGCCGACAGACTCGTTTGTCCATCGGCTTTTCCTAACTTAACCCTAACCCAAAAGTTCAAAAAAGGTAAAGATGATTCATGTAAAGATGATTCATGAATCATTTTTACGTGATCATAGCTCTATATCTAAAGTTGTTTCCTCAAGACTTTCAACCTGAACA
>DHQK01000112.1:6738-6903 GCA_002411085.1 Marinilabilia sp. UBA5340
GACTTTCAACCTGAACATCCTCCTCAATTTTCAATACCTGGTTGAATTCACCGTCTATTGTTTCTACAACTACTAAATCATAAGCTCCCGGAGCCAAAAATGCAAGTATATAATTCCCTGTTTCGTTTACTTCCCAACTGGTTACTGCATTAGGGAAGCGTACAG
>DHQK01000093.1:0-156 GCA_002411085.1 Marinilabilia sp. UBA5340
GTATCCATATTTGTGATGAGCCCAGCCCTAAAATCATTAATATTCCGTAAACTCTTAGTAACTGTTTAAAAATGGAATATAAAGTTTTCTAACACAGAGAAATAATTGAGTTACTTATTTCAAATGAATATAGGCTATGAGTTTCGATATTGAGCG
>DHQK01000093.1:395-6533 GCA_002411085.1 Marinilabilia sp. UBA5340
TCAATTGGTATGCTCACAATGTACAAGGGGCTATACAACTGAAAGACAAAACGTAATCACTGCTATTTTTTTCTCTGTGTAAAACTTAAACAGTTTCTTACAATTATTTGGGAAACAAGCACTTTTCCCGATCGAAGTTGTTGTTTTCAAGTTATTGCTATTGAAATACTTGAGGCAAATCCTGTGCACTTAATATCTTTTTAAGTCTCCGGAAACAGGCTCTTTAAGCTCCAACAAACTTTTTTGATAAAATTCAGAATGTCAATAATATATATCCCTTCCAACGTCTAAATACCCAACAATACATTAGATTTCAGCACAATGTCACAAAAAGCCAATATTCTTCGAACAACCGCTCACGAAAGTCACCTGATAAGAAAACAATAAAGCTCTTGCCATTTCAAGGTCGTATCCACCTCCCAAAAGGTACTCTTTCGGTAAAGATTATTATTATAGGTCACTAAAGTCAAAGGTTTATTTCATATTCAATCCACTCTCCAATCCTCTCAATAATCAGACTAATAAAAAAACACCCCGACAATCAGCCCCCCCATCCTCATAATTAACGTTTATTTAAGAAATTCAGCGGGTTATTTCTTGATGTTTTTGCTATGATTTCTTACTTTTGTACCGCGAAAACGAGAAGGTATATAAATATAATCTCTAAAAAAGCGATAATATGTCAAAAATCAAGATTGGTATTAATGGTTTCGGCCGTATCGGCCGTCTGGTGTTCCGCGCCGCTCAGAATTTCGATAACGTACAGGTTGTAGGTATCAACGACCTTATTGACGTTGAGTACATGGCTTACATGCTCAAGTACGATTCTACTCATGGTCGTTTCAACGGGGACGTTGAAGTAAAAGGAGGAAAACTTGTTGTTAACGGAAACGAAATCCGTGTTACTTCAGAGAAAAATCCTGCTGACCTGAAGTGGAGCGATGTAGGTGCTGAGTACGTTGTTGAATCAACTGGTCTTTTCCTGACCAAGGAAAAAGCTGAAGGACACATCAAAGCCGGTGCCAAGAAAGTTGTTATGTCAGCTCCTTCAAAAGACGACACTCCTATGTTTGTTTGCGGTGTAAACCTCGACAAATATACCAAAGACATGGACTTTGTTTCAAACGCTTCATGTACTACCAACTGTCTGGCTCCTATCGCCAAAGTATTGAACGACAAGTTCGGTATTGTTGAAGGTCTGATGACCACTGTTCACGCAACCACTGCTACTCAGAAAACTGTTGACGGTCCTTCTATGAAAGACTGGCGCGGTGGACGTGGTGCCGGACAAAACATTATTCCTTCTTCTACCGGTGCTGCTAAAGCTGTAGGAAAAGTAATTCCTGAATTGAACGGAAAACTGACTGGTATGGCTTTCCGCGTTCCTACTCCTGACGTATCTGTAGTTGACCTGACTTGCCGTCTGGAAAAAGGTGCTTCTTACGAAGATGTTTGCAAAGCTATGAAAGAAGCTTCTGAAGGAGAATTGAAAGGTGTTCTTGGTTACACTGAGGACGCTGTTGTTTCCAACGACTTCGTAGGTGAAACCAAAACTTCTGTATTCGATGCAGATGCAGGTATTTCATTGAACGATAACTTCGTAAAAGTTGTTAGCTGGTATGACAACGAAATGGGTTACTCAACTAAAGTTGTTGAACTTATCCAGCACATGAATTCAGTAGATAACGCCTAATTAAGGTTTTATCATAACATCAAAAGCCTCCTTACCGGGAGGCTTTTTTTTGTCTTTATTAAAGAACCCCTGCTGACCATTTTCATTCTTTAAGCTTCTCTTCAATTGACATTCTCACGTACAATCTGCCATTTCAACAAAACAGATCCTACTTTTGTTACCTTACTACAACATAAATAAACAGGTTGCAATCAGATAACCCATGAAATCCGGCAAGTTTTCACTAAATTTGTCAATCTGTAACCAAATACATCTAATCATCTTACAAAAATATATTATACCATGGCATTCGACATTGATATGATTAAAAAGGTCTATGCCGGAATGGACGAGAAGATAAAAACAGCTCGTGCCCTTCTGAACAGACCACTCACACTGACAGAAAAAATCCTTTACAGTCACCTGGCTGATGAGTTTCCGGCTCAGCCTTTTGAGCGGGGAAAATCCTATGTGAATTTTGCCCCTGACCGGGTAGCTATGCAGGATGCCACAGCACAAATGGCTCTCTTGCAGTTTATGCAGGCGGGGAAAGACAAAGTGGCAGTCCCGTCCACCGTCCATGCTGATCACCTGATCCAGGCCAAAGTGGGTGCCAATGATGACCTGAAAACTGCTGAAGTTACCAACAAAGAAGTCTATGACTTTCTGAGCTCTGTTTGTAATAAATACGGCCTGGGATTCTGGAAACCCGGTGCGGGAATTATTCACCAGGTAGTACTGGAAAATTATGCATTTCCCGGTGGGATGATGATTGGCACAGACTCACACACCCCCAATGCCGGAGGACTTGGAATGATTGCCGTAGGCGTAGGTGGTGCTGATGCCGTTGATGTAATGGCCGGGATGCCGTGGGAAGTAAAATTCCCCAAGCTGATTGGCGTTAAACTCACCGGAAAACTAAACGGTTGGACTGCTCCCAAGGACATCATCCTTAAAGTCGCCGGACTACTTACTGTAAAAGGGGGTACCGGATACATTCTTGAATATTTCGGCGAAGGTGCTCAGTCACTCTCAGCCACAGGAAAAGGAACCATCGGCAATATGGGTGCCGAGATCGGTGCCACCACTTCTACTTTTGGATTCGACGATGCTATGGTTCGTTACTTCCGGGCTACCAAACGTGATGATGTGGCAGATGAAGCCCTCAAAGTAAAAGAACACCTGACCGGAGACCCGGAAGCTTATGCCAATCCGGAAAAATATTTTGATCAGGTAATAGAGATTAACCTCAGTGAACTGGAACCTCACCTCAACGGCCCTTTCACTCCCGATTTGGCCACCCCTATTTCCAAGGTGCGCGAAGTAGCCAAAGAGAACGGATGGCCCACAAAAGTAGAATTCGGTCTGATCGGATCCTGCACCAACTCTTCGTATGAAGATATTTCCCGTGCTGCCTCCATCGCCAAACAAGCAGTGGACAAAGGACTTAAAGTTAAATCAGAATTTACCGTTACACCCGGTTCGGAACAAGTTCGCTTTACCATTGAGCGCGACGGATACATCGACCTCTTCGAAAAAATGGGCGGACGTGTTTTCGCCAATGCCTGTGGTCCCTGCATTGGTATGTGGGCCCGTGAAGGTGCCGACAAACAAGAAAAAAACACCATTGTGCACTCTTTCAACCGCAACTTTGCCAAGCGTGCAGACGGAAACCCCAACACACATGCATTTGTGGCATCTCCTGAACTGGTGACAGCCATGGCAATCTCCGGGGAACTTGGATTCAATCCTTTGACCGACACCTTGAAAAATGACAAAGGGGAAGAAATTAAGTTGGAACCGCCAACAGGATACGAACTTCCTCCCAAAGGTTTTGATGTGAAAGATGCAGGATATCAGGAGCCAGCCAAAGACGGAACTGGAGTTGAAGTAGTAGTGAAACCAGACAGTAAACGCCTGCAACTACTCACTCCCTTTGAACCATGGGATGGAAAAAATATTACAGGTGCCAAACTGCTCATTAAAGCAGCCGGCAAATGCACCACCGACCACATATCAATGGCAGGTCCCTGGTTGCGTTTTCGCGGCCATCTGGACAATATATCTGACAACATGCTCATTGGTGCCATCAATGCCTTCAATCAGGAAAGCAATAAGGTCAAAAACCAACTTACCGGAGAATACGGCAAAGTACCTGATGTGCAAAGGGAATACAAAGCCAAAAGCATCCCAACAGTTGTGGTGGGTGACCACAACTATGGTGAAGGCTCGTCCCGTGAGCATGCGGCCATGGAACCTCGGCACCTGGGTGTAAAAGTGGTACTGGTAAAAAGCTTTGCCCGCATCCACGAAACAAACCTCAAAAAGCAGGGAATGCTTGCCCTAACGTTTGATAATGAGAACGATTACGACAAAATTCAGGAAGATGATGTATTCAACTTCATCGATCTGGAATCTTTCGCTCCTGATAAACCAGTTACCATTGAAGTAGAACATGCTGATGGAACAAAAGACACCATCAAAGCACTACATACTTATAATGATCAACAAATCGGATGGTATAGAGCAGGCTCCGCACTCAATTTGATTGCTGCTAAAAATGCCTGATTAATACAACAAACCAATTATCAGACTCCGCACGAAACCTTCGTTGCGGAGTTTTTTATTATCAGCAGGAATATAAATCAAATCTATATTGAATAAAGATTTACTATTTGATTGGCTTTAGACTTTTGAGTAATTTTGTTCTAAACAAAAACCAAAAAAGATAGAATTATGAAAAATGTAAATGAACTTTTAGGACTCAAAAACACCAATGGAGTAAACGAAAAACTGAATGAACTGCTGGCCAGTTTTCAGGTATATTACCAAAACCTGAGAGGTTTTCACTGGAATGTAAAAGGTAAGATGTTCTTTACCCTGCATAACAAATTTGAAGAGTTGTACGACGATGCAGCAGAAAAAGTGGACGAAGTTGCTGAACGTATCCTTACACTGGGAGGAACACCTCTTCATACATTCGAGGACTACCTTAAAGTTTCCAAAATTTCAGTTGTTAAGAACGAAAGTGATGGTATGAAACTAGTGGAAAAAACACTGGAAAATATCAGCACCCTTTTACAACTTGAAAGAGAATTGCTCGAAGTAGCAGACCAAGCTGATGATGAAGGAACCAATGCATTGGTCAGTGATTTCATCTCTGAACAGGAAAAAACCGTTTGGATGCTTAATTCACTACTTGGATAATCAGTTTATCAAAACAGAATATCGGCCCCTGTTGGATTGTTCCTTCAGGGGCTTTTTATTTATCAGCCCAAAAAAAATTACTATCATTGTTGTATAACATTAACAGCAATAAATCTATGAACCAATATCCACTCATCCAAAAAGAATCAGGAGAAACCCAGCCATTTCTACCGTCAAAACTAAAAGCATCGCTTTATCGGGCAGGAGCCGAATCCATCCTCATCGATGAAATAACCAATGAAATTGAATCCTGGCTTACGGATGGCACCACAACCAAACAAATCTACCGAAAAGCCTTCAGCCTGTTGCGCAAAAAAAGGCGAAGCATGGCAGCCCGTTACAGTCTCAAAAAAGCCATTATGGAACTGGGGCCCTCCGGCTATCCGTTTGAGCATTTCATAGGACACATTTTCAGATATAAAGGTTTTGATGTGGAAGTTGGTCAAACAGTAAACGGCAAGTGCGTGACTCACGAGGTTGATGTAATTGCCTCTGATGGTGAAAATCAACATCTTGTTGAATGCAAATACCACAACAGTCAGGGTAAGTTCTCCAGCGTTCAGGTGCCCCTTTACATCCGCTCAAGGGTGAACGACATCATTGAAACCCGCCAGGCACTGCCCGAGTATAAAGATCTTCGCTTCCATGGATGGGTGGTAACCAACACCCGATTCACCTCCGATGCCATGGATTATGGCCGTTGCAGCGGGCTAAACCTCATGAGTTGGGATTATCCGGAGAAAGACAGTCTAAAGGCACTGATTGAAAAATACCACGCTTTTCCTGTAACCACCCTTACCCAATTGACCAAAGCACACAAACAGCATCTACTCAATAAAGGCATTGTACTCTGCAGCGAACTAAACACCCACCGGGAAGAGTTGGATGCTCTACAAATTCCCTCTGCCAAACAGCGCAAGATCATAATGGAACTGGAAGATCTCTGTAATGGACAACAATAATCAAGACGACCGAATGCGAAAATATTTAGAAAACAAAGACTTAATCCATTTCTCAAAAAAATCTTTCATTTTTTTTACGGCTTTGTTTGCAAATTGAGCGGAACCTCCTATTTTTGCAGGGCATTCAGGAAAGCAAACCTTTCTCTTGATGCAGGAATTTCCCCCTCAGTTTCCCGAAGAGTCGGGATTAAGCGAAGAGTAAGGGATATCAGTTACTAACACAAAATCATTCCTCAGTAGCTCAGTTGGTTAGAGCGGCGGACTGTTAATCCGTAGGTCGTAGGTTCAAGTCCTACC
>DHQK01000093.1:6588-9943 GCA_002411085.1 Marinilabilia sp. UBA5340
TAGCTCAGTTGGTTAGAGCGGCGGACTGTTAATCCGTAGGTCGTAGGTTCAAGTCCTACCTGGGGAGCTTTAAAAAGCTCAAACGAAAGCTTTTATAACTTTAAAATATTTTCCCTAGTAGCTCAGTTGGTTAGAGCGGCGGACTGTTAATCCGTAGGTCGTAGGTTCAAGTCCTACCTGGGGAGCTTAAAAGACCATTTTCTCTGAAAGTGGTCTTTTTTATTTTTAAAAGCCCTCCCTCACCCGTTTTCCTCCAAACACATCTGAATCACGTATTTTCCCCCTGTTTTTGCCTGATGAAAAGGTGTATTTTATTTTAAACCAAAACGGACATTCCGATGTCAGAATATTGTCATCAACATTTTCAGAAAAACCATCTCCCATAAGAGAATACCCCTGATAAGTGGTCTTTTTTTCAAAAGGAACAGCACAAGTAACTCCTGCTGTAAGATTCTTAAGTACTTTTTTGTCAAGAGATACAAAATACAGAAAATCCTCATAAAAAGAAGACTGGATTTTATGGATATCAGCCCTTTGCATACCTGAAGCAGACAAAGACCAATCATGATTCAACTGCCAGGATAATCCAAATCCCCACTCTGAAGTCCACTTTCTTTCCGACTCGATCTGGTGCGTGACTGCTACTCCTTTGGGGACAGTTTCCAGGTGAAAAACACGGAAATACGGGTTAAATATCAGGCGTTTGAATGGCTTAAGTGCTGCGTTAAAGCGAACACCTAAACGCTTAATATCTCCAAGGTTTTGCGGCTGCTTAAAAAACACTTCCGGATTTTTCATTGTAGTAAAATCAGCAATCACATCCGTACTCCTGGAAAAGAATGGTCCCACAGACAGGAACTGATTTCCGGTCAATAAAGAATATTCCAGGGCCAACTCATCAAAAAACTCCGGATTCAGATAAGGATTCCCCTGTTTTTGAGTAAAAAAATCACTTGAAAGCAAAGACGGCATCAGCTGAAACAGGTGAGGACGAACCACTGATCTGCGGAAACTTAATTTTACCTGATGCTTCGCTGAAGGCTTAAAAGAAAATGAGACAAAAGGAAAGAAAGACCATACACCATCAAACTCTTTGCCCCCCACCATATTTTGAAAAAACTCAGCCCGAATTCCTGCCTGCCCTTCAAAATCAGACTCTTTAAAACCAATTGAAGTAAAACCTGACAGTATATTTTCCTCATAATCCAGGCTTTCATCAACAGCATCTCCCAATTTCCGGAAGTGCCCCTCTCCTCCGGCCATCCAACGCCAGCGGGAATTCAGCCCCACCTGATACTCCGTTTTTCCCATAAAGGCTCTTTCATAAGGATCAGCAGAAGTACAAAAAACCTCGTCTCCCATGTATTTTGTCCCCTTACGACCGTCAAAGTGATAATAACCGGTCTCTAAAGCAAGTGACTGATTTCCTGCTCCATCAAACGAATGCTTAAAATACAAAGAACCACCAAAAGCCAGATTATCATCTAATTCATCTTTCTCCAATGACTTTTCAAAATGAATTTCATTCGCACTTTCCCGGGTAGCAGTAACAAAGCCATCCTGTTCGTTTGAATAAGGATTGACAAATGCCAAAAGATTAATCTGATTCTTCTCATCCGGTAACCAATCCAATCCTGCCATCACTTTATGAGACCAATTCTCCTGACTCAACAACTCTCTGTTCTTCAACACCATTCCCGACTCTTGAAAAATCACTTTTGTATTCTCAGATTCAATATCGAAATAGCTGAATTCGCCCCGGTAAGATCCGAATACATTCAAATTCCGGGTGCTATACAAAACACTTGCGGAGGGAAAAGAGTAAATCTCGTTTGAACGAACTGGAATTTCACCATTTAAGTGGCCACTAAAACCATGAACATCGTTCTTCCGGGTAACCACATTGACCACGGCAGAAATATCTGAACGGTGTTGTGTCCCGGGCTGACGGTTTATTTCTATTTTATCGATCCGGTTAGCATCCAATTGCCCAAGAAAATCGACCGACCGCTCAATGCCATCCACCATAATCACCACATTCTTTCGTCCTTCCACCATCACATTCTGCATCATATCCACCTGAATGCCCGGAACAAACTTCACCATATCGATTCCGGAAGCTGAAGCTTCTTTCATATTTCGATTTACAAAATATATCGTTCCGTCAGAAGTATTTTTCGCTCTTATCCGATCCCTGACTGCCCTGACTTCTTCTAAAGCATAGGAGGCTGAATTCAGTTTAAGTTCTCCCATGTCATAAAACTCACGATCCGCTAAAGCTATTTTTTGAGATGACAAGTCGTAACCGACACAACTAACCTGAATCAACCCCTCCTGATTTCCAGGCAAATTCATTGAAAACTCACCATCTGATCCGGTAATAGTACCTGTCACCATTCCAGAATCGGGCAATGACTTAAACACCACTGTGGCAAATTCTACCGGTTCTCCGTTTTTCACTGTTACGGCTCCTTTAATCGTAACCTGATTCTGCGCATTCAAACTAATGCTAAAAAGAAGAAACAAGAAGAGTCCACTCCATAAAGGTTTCATAATCCTTTTCATAATCCCATTTTTTTGTGAAACATTCTGCATCGAAACCGCCCGACTAAAGAGACGATTTTTCTAAATTCAGAGATATCCTCTTTCGTCAGAACGTTGATGCAAAGAGAATAAAGGATACAGAAAGCCCAAAGAAACTGGGATACACATAAAAGTTTTGTGATAAAATGATAGGGATGAATCCTCTTTTGTGATCATTAACAAGTTTTTGTGATAAAGAACAAGACTCAAAATTAAAAGTAGTGGCGATCAAATTCATAAATTCTGGAACGCGACACAGGCACTTCTTCTGAAATATGAGACAAACGAAGCCGGTAGCCCAAACTGTTTCCTTTTTTCTTCTGAACCTGATCCACGTTAACAATATAGGCCCTATGGCATCTTACAAAAGAAGCAAATGACTCAAGCTGTTTTTCGATCTGGGAAATGGAATTACGAATAGGCACTTTCGTAACTTCTCCCTGCCGAAATAGGTGAAAAATCACATAATTTCCATCCGACACCGCATAAAGAAATTCATCTTCGGAGAATTGCAATGACTCTTTCTTTAACTGAGAGGAAATAATAACCTTTTTCCCTTTCTCAAAATCATCATCAGTAGGCCCTTTTTGAGAAAAATCCCCACTCCGAAAAAATACCTTAAGATTGAATGAAGTAAAATAAACAAAAGGAAGAATAGCAATAAAAAAAGTCCTGATAATGGAATCAAAAAATGTAGCCCAATTCCATCTTGAAGTGATTGACGGAGGCTCCACAATAAAAGCCAGCAAAAAAACGGCACATCCCATCAAAA
>DHQK01000093.1:10222-11733 GCA_002411085.1 Marinilabilia sp. UBA5340
ATTCTAAGCATATAAATCCCCCCCAATGCTGCAAGCGAGATTCCTCCTGAATAAATCAACATCGTTAATTCGAAGTTCAGGAATTCTCCTTCATGTGTATTTAACGGCTGATAAAAAACAGTAAACAAAAGACTAAACAAGAATAGGATCAAACTTCCGCGCACAGGGTATGCAATGATATAGTTTTGGGGGAACAAATGCGTAAATATATTTTTCTTCATGGAATCAGCAGGTCATATTCTTATGCTTTACAAAAGTATCTAATTTTCGGCAAACCTGCTGAAGCAAAGATGTCTTTTCAACCCCCGACTGCCTGCTCAATACCCCCTCAAATGAGCTATAGAAAACCGGGGGAAGACCTTCAAACAACGACCTTGCAAACAAAACACAACGGCTTGACATACTGAAACTTAATTCAAACAAAACAAAAGCCTTCCAATTTGGTATACTTTTCCGAAAGACAAATACACAAAACTCCTGAAAACCCATTTAAAATAAGACTATAGAAGTAAATAAAACACAAAATATTTCATATTTTTTTAATATGCTTAATTTTAAAAAACCACACAAAGACCTGACTTATTGACCTTTAAATATCAGGTGAAAAATAATTTCGGAAACTTTTATCCGATTTTATTTCATTTTAAAAAATAGTCCCCTATATTTGATTCCGAAACAACGAAAAATCAATCAAAATGCAAGCCTTATTTTCTGCAAATATGATGATGGAAATGACATGTACCATGATGTGTATGTGTCATCATTATGTATTGCAGAAAGGTAAAATTTCATAAGTGAACCAGGATATTAAATCTAAAATGAAAGCCCTTCTGCATAATGTGGAAGGGCTTTTTTTATATCGGTTTTAAAGAAAACATCAACCACCGGAACCATGAAACACAAAAACTACCTGCCAATAGCCATCAACATCGCCGGAGAGAAAATCCTAATAATCGGAGGAGGACAGTCGGCCTGGAAAAAAATCCAGATTCTGAAACGATTTGATGCGAAAGTTGAAGTCATCGCACTAGAGATATGCAATGATTTAAGAAAAAGCGACATCCCTTATCGCATTAAACACTATGAAAAAGACGACCTCAAGGGCTACCTAATGTTCTACTCCTGTACCAATAATCCTCAACTGGATCAGCAAATAGCGCGTGATGGTAAAGAAGCAGGTGTGCTGGTAAATATTCACGATCAACCAGAACTTTGCCAGTTTGTTTCGCCGGCAATTTACCAGAAAGACCATCTGAGAATTGCGGTGAGCTCCAATGCCAGGGATGTTTATGCGTCCATAGAAACCAGAAACATTATAAGAGATTTTTTTGAGTCAACAGCGAATAATTAAGTTCTGAACAAAAGTCATTCAGGAATATAAAATTCAGTTATCGGCATTTAGGTGCCACTTTGTTTGCCTGTCATAGAAATCAAAAAAGTAAAACCTCATTAACCATCAAATTATAAAATCCACAATGAGTAATCAACCAACACCTCTAAACGAAGCTCAG
>DHQK01000093.1:12040-12294 GCA_002411085.1 Marinilabilia sp. UBA5340
ACACACACAGGACGCAGTGAAAAAATAGCCAACGAACTCCACAATGAAGCCACTACAAAGAATTTTGAAAGCACCCTGGTGGCAATGGATCAATACAATCCCCGAAACCTGAAGGATGAAAAAAATCTGCTCATCATCGTCAGCACACACGGAGAAGGCGAACCTCCGGTGATGGCTGAAGATTTTCATGAATTTATTACCGGAAAAAGAGCCCCTAAACTAACGGAGTTGAATTTTGCTGTTCTTGCCCTGGG
>DHQK01000093.1:12565-13575 GCA_002411085.1 Marinilabilia sp. UBA5340
CTGGTGAAGTGTGATGTAGATTACCAGCCAGATGCGGATCAGTGGAAACAGAAGGTTTTCAACAACCTGCACAATGAACCGGCCGAAGAATCGTCCACTCAGAACCAGGGGAAATCAACCGAAATTGAAACCAAAACCTATTCAAGGAAGAATCCTTATGAAGCAACCATACTGGACAAGGTTCGCATCACCGGGCGTGGCTCTGACAAAGAGGTGTATCACCTGGAAATATCCCTGGAAAACTCAGGGATCAAATACGAACCGGGTGATTCACTAGGGGTAATCGCACAGAACCCTGCCACACTTGTAGATGAGATACTTTCAACGGTCAAAGATGATGGCTCGGAGTCACTCGACACACATGCCGGAAAAATCTCTTTTCGTGAAGCACTGTTGCACCACTACGAAATCACCATTCTCACCAGAGATTTGATTGAAAAATATGCAGAAAAAACCAATCACAAGGAGGCGAAAAAGCTCATAAAGGACGACCGGAAGCTGGAAACCTACCTCTATGGTCACGATGTCCTCGATTTATTACATGAATTTCCGTCCAAAATCACAGCGGTAGATCTCCTTAAAATCCTGCGTCCCCTACCCCCCAGACTGTACAGTATTTCTTCGAGCCAGGAAGCTGTGGGAGAAGAAGTACACATCACGGTATCTAAAGTTCTTTACGAAAATAAAGGAAGACAACGACTGGGAGCCTGCTCAGGTCATCTTGCCGAACACAAAGAAGTGGACGATAAAATACTGATCTACATCGAAAAAAATCCAAACTTCAGACTTCCGGCCAATGGAAGCCCCATCATCATGGTTGGTGCCGGAACCGGCATTGCTCCCTACCGGGCCTTCATCCAACAGCGCGAAGCCACCGGACAAAAAGGTAAATCATGGCTATTCTTCGGGGAGCGTCGATTCTCGTCTGATTTTCTTTACCAGACCGAATGGCAGAAATATTTAAAAGAGGGATACCTCGGTAAAATAGATTTGGCATTCTCACGCGACCA
>DHQK01000206.1 GCA_002411085.1 Marinilabilia sp. UBA5340
GTGGTGAAATTTACATACATACGGCCGTCTTCATTGGCATATCGTCCGTAATCTTTTGCTTCGTAAAGTTCTTTTAATCTTTCCGAAACGGCGAATTCGTAATCGTCGGGTTTTTCTTTTTCCATCACTCCCTTCAGGGTCGTATAATATTTATACACAACGGCATCGCGGGGCTCGTAGTCTCCCACCTCTCCGTAGCTGAGACGCATGGAGAAATTGGCATCATCGTAGTATACCTTATCCGGATTCATGGCTTGCAGACCGGCAATGAATAAACGGTGATTTTTTGTGATGGTGAGATTTGAAGCCCTGGTTCTTTCCATGAGTGAAATATACAGGTCGATGGTTGATGTTCCGGCCTGGTAAGCCGGATCTTTCTTCAATGTCTTGAGATTTGGATTTTCCAGGAAATCATTGAAGTCATCAGTACTGACGAACAAAGATTTTTTAAATAATCTGTCTGCAAAGTCATCAAAGCCATCTTCCTTTTCTGTTTTGATATTTTCGAAGAAAGAGGGGTAAAACTCAGCATCTATTTCATCGAAGTAGAGTTTGAAAAGATTTCCCATGACTTTTTGATCTGTTGCGGCATGGTAATCTTTATAAAATTCCTTTGCCCTGGCTTTCAATGCCTCAGTGGCAGCAGTTATTTTTTCTTCGTCTTCTGTTTCCAGGGCTTTTTCAAGGTCACGGGCAGATAAGGCAAAAGCTAAAATTTCAGTTCCCCGCAACATGCATTCTCGAACAAAATTCTGAGCCAGGTAGTAAGGCGCACGCTGACTGTAAGCTTCTTCAAGATCTGTCAGTACATTGCCATATTTTGCTTTGCGGTTGGTATCTGCATTCACCCACTCCCTGAACTGGTTTTCCAGTTTTTGTTTTTTTGCAATTACGTTCAGGTTTTTTAGCCCGCGGTTCATACCGATACTGTTTTTCCAGTAGTTGGAACTGCGCGAATATTTGGAAGCATATTGCAATCTGATTTTTTCACTGGAGTTCATGGCTTCCTGCCATATTTCCTGTTTTGCACCACGAGGCACAATCAGCGAATAGTTGAAGATGTTCATCCGCTCATCGATACCCCATGAGGTGAGATAACGCTCAGTGCTTCCGGGGAAGCCAAGTGTCATTGCAAAATCTCCTTTTTCATATCCTTTCAGGGAGATGGGGAGGTGGTGAGCCGGTTTTAAAGGTTGATTTTCCGGAGAATATTCGGCCGGTTTTCCGTCTTTGTCGGCATATACCCGGAACATGCTGAAGTCGCCGGTATGGCGGGGCCACATCCAGTTATCGGTATCGTGACCAAATTTTCCTATAGATGACGGAGGAGCACCAACAAAACGGACATCATTGAATACTTCATACACAATCAGGTAATATTGGTTGCCACCGTAGAAGTCACGTACAAGTGTCCGGTAATGGGTATCGCCCTTCACACTGTCGGCAATTTGTGTGGAGATGCTGTCCACCGCAGCAATGCGTTCTTCTTCTGTCATTTCATCGGTAAGCCCGGCTTCTATTTGGGTGGTGACATCTTCCATGCGTTTCATGAAAGTGACAGATAATCCGGGAGCAGGGATTTCATCGTCCATGGTTTTGGCCCAGAAACCATCCTCCAGGTAATTGTTTTCCACCGAACTCAGTTCCTGAATGGTTCCATAGCCACAGTGATGGTTGGTGAGAATCAGTCCCTGATCAGAGATCAATTCTCCGGTGCAGCCACCACCAAAGATGACGATGGCATCCTTCAGACTGGACTGGTTGACACTGTAGATTTCTTCAGCAGAAAGTTTTAACCCTTTCTCCTGCATTTTTTCGATGTTCAGTTTTTTGATTAGTGGCAACAGCCACATTCCTTCGTCAGCCCTCAGTGTCCCGGCAAAACCAATTACCAGGGCTACCATCAGCGCGGTCATTTTTTTCATCATTTTTCGTCTTTTGGTGTTTATTGCCGCTCGTATTTTTTATTAGCGGTTGTATTACGGTTTTCTGCTTAGAGCTTGTAAAGATAATATTATCCTCGCAAAAACGGGGTCTTTATCTGCGTTCAACTCTGTAGTCTGCATTATCCATTGTTTTTCTTTGGCACTAAAAGTATACTGAGATTCCGCCATTAAGGGCAAAAGCGGAGGTTGTTATCTTTCCATAAGTGACGGAGGAGCTATCATCATTTTCCGGATCGCCATATGCTTCTGTATATCCCAATGCCAGGTTTAAGGAGATATGCTGATTCATGAAAACAGCAAGACCCGCGCCTAAGGCCCATCCATTAAGAGCTACTTTAGAGTCATTAGTAGAGTCATC
Source organism: Marinilabilia sp. UBA5340 (assembly GCA_002411085.1). Lineage (GTDB taxonomy): Bacteria > Bacteroidota > Bacteroidia > Bacteroidales > Marinilabiliaceae > Marinilabilia. Next base: position 2,305 of record DHQK01000206.1, read on the forward strand.
CTCTGTATATTCGACATTGGAAGAACCAAACATGTATTCCCCAAAAAGATAAGGTTTGATATTGGAGGAACCGATAAAGTATGTGAGATTTGGTCCGGCCATGATGGTGGTTTCTTTTTCTGTAGAATTTTCGTATTCGTACACTGTGGACTCATAGCTCAATGATGCTCCCAGTGCTAAGCCGTCATAGATAAAGTACCCAATCGAGGTGTTAAAATTAAATTCATTAATGTCAGTCTCTGAAGTGATATTTTCCTCATCATTATAATATCCATTAATCGTAAATTTCTGTTCCCTCGACTGGGAAACGAAGGATAGCTCCGAAGCACCTGATATTACTATTTTTCCTTGCTTAACGGGTGATAGGTAATCTTGCGTTTTTGGGATCTTGTTATTGAGTTCAGAGACTTCTTCTTTTTTTATTTTTTCGACCTCCTCCATTTTGTAAACAAAAATACTGCCACCTGCAGTTTCCACTTTTACTTGTTTGTCAGGGATTTGTTCAATGATGTTTCCTTTGATAATACTTCCGTTCTTCAGGTATACAACGTCGCGTTGATAATTTTGGGAAAAAGTAAAAGCAGCTATTGAAAAGAAAATCAGCGTAGATAATAGTTTTTGCATGATATAGCAGTTAAAGGTTAATTTATATCGAGTAAAGATGCTTACTATTTTTGTTATTCAGAAATGAAAACAGGAAAATTAGGTAATCTCATTGATGTCCTCGTTTTATAAGAACACAAGAGTGTTTTTCAATGAATAATATCATTACAGTTCTTGTTTTTGTCTAATGTCGGGTATTTTTGGTTATAAAAAAGACGATTTTATCCTAAATGTAGTTGTATTTTTGCGTTTCCTCTTGTAAATTGCCATCTGTTATTATAGAATGAAATTAAACATTAGTGATCATTAAAAGCATAAT
>DHQK01000231.1 GCA_002411085.1 Marinilabilia sp. UBA5340
TCTTATGACCTTGTGGTAAAAGGCATGACAAAGAAAGAGCGAAAAGATTTAGACTCTGGTTGCTGACTTCGGCTACATTCAGTCAATGGAATCATTATTCCTTTTTCCGGAAAATATCTTTCATCCGATCCAGAAGGGATTTGCCTTTTTCTTTCTTTTCCTTTTTATCATCACCAGTCTCCTCTGGTTGGTCAGCCTCAGATTTATCTTTTTTGTCTTTCCCTCCGCCAAACAAACGCTCAAAGAAATTCATGTCGGGATCATCTTCTGAATAATCGGGACAATCCACCTCCGCCAGCAACTCCTCAGGTAAAGGATAAAAACTTCGGCGCCCCAATCCGGAAGTAAGACCAGTATTCTCCAGCTTCTGCATAAAACGCCCAAACACCGGAAGAGCTGTATAGGCTCCCTGACCCAAATTGGTGGTACGGAAACGGATACCAGGACTCTCGGCCCCCACCCATACCCCGGCAACCAAACCAGGGGTAAAACCTATGAACCAACCATCAGCATTATCCTGAGTAGTACCTGTTTTTCCAGCCAGATCGGTTCTCAACCCATAAACCGTGCGCAAAGAGCGGGCAGTACCACGCTCTACCACCCCCTGAAGAATATGAACCATAAACCGTGCTGTACGCTCTTCAAAGGCTGCATCCCGAAGTTGAGCAGGCTCTGCCTCATACAAGGTACGACCATTTGCATCTTCTATACGCAGCAAACTTTGAAGCTCCGTACCATTCCCATAATTGGCAAAAGCCGTATAAGCCCTCACCATTTCATAAAGAGAAAGATCGGCTGTGCCAAGCGCAATTGAAGGAACATTAGGAATGTCACTCTCAATACCGGCATCGTGAGCAAGTTCTATCACATCATGAGGCCCTGTCTCCACGGCCAGCTCGGCAGAAACTGTATTTACCGAATTGATCAAAGCCCCCTGAAGAGAATAGTAACCGTCGTGCATGCCATCACTATTGGCAGGTGACCAATCATCGTACTGACGGTAAACCCGTTGCTCATTACTAATGTACTCACACGGATCATACCCTTCTTCCAGCGCCGTTGCATAAACAAATGGTTTAAAAGTACTTCCAACCTGCCTCTTAGACAACACATGGTCGTACTGGAAAAATTTAAAATTGGTTCCTCCCACCCATGCCAATACGTGACCGTCGGAAGGATTAACGGCAAGAAAACCGGCATGTAATTGACGGATAGCCCAGGCAACCGAATCGGCAGGTGTCATTTGCACCCGATGCTCTTCTCCATCTTTGAGAATTGTCATATTGACCGGAGTTTCCATCACTTTCATTATTTCGGACTCGCTTTTGCCCTTTTCCAACAATTGCTGATAACGCGGCGAATTTTTCAATGCCGAAACATAAATTTCGGGTCGACCTTCCCAGGGTTTACGCCCTTTCCAGTGGCGATCAAAATCATTTTGCAGTCGCACCATGTGATTTTCAACAGCCTCGTTGGCGAATTCCTGTAGTTTTGCATTCAGAGAAGTATAGATCCGCAACCCGTCGCGATACAGGTTCACGGAATCTCCGTAAAGTTCGTCCAGAATTTTCTCCGCACGCAAACGAACAAATTCCAGAAAATAGGGAGCAGGCCCGTTCTGATGATCAAGTACCCGGTAATGAAGATCCAGGGGTTTTTCTTTGAATTGCGTACCCTGTTTTTCGGTAAGAAACCCTTGATCCACCATCCTGTTCAAAACCACATTTCTCCGCTCAATACTGTTTTCCGGGTTCATCCTCGGATTATAGTAGGTGTTGGCTGCGAGCATACCGATGAGGGTTGCAGCCTCGTGGGGCGCCAACTGCGAAGACGATTTATTAAAGAAACGGTTAGATGCCACCTCAATACCAAAAATATTTTCACTAAAGGGTACCGTGTTCAGATAAAGGTTAAGAATTTCGGCCTTGGTGTATATTCCTTCCAGACGGGCAGCCGTAAACATTTCCCGGGCCTTATTGACCGGAAGAGATAAAAACTTATAATCACGGCGAGGATAGAGGTTTTTGGCTAGTTGCTGACTTATGGTACTGCCTCCGCCCTGTGCCTTATCACCCAATAACACAGAGTGCACCAATACCCGGCCCATGCTTATATAGTCCAATCCCTTATGCTCAAAAAAACGACTATCTTCCGTTGCCACAAGGGCATTAATGACATGCTCCGAGATGTTCGTATTCTCAATATTCCGGCGGTTTTCGATATAGTATTTTCCGATCATCACCCCGTCGGCTGAATAAACCTCGGAAGCATCAAAATTTCTGATTTTACTCAACTCTGTCTCGGAAGGAATTCGTCCAAACAACCCAATATAGACCAATGACAGAAAAACCGCAAGAAAAGCAACTCCGGCAACAAACAATTTTAAAAGAAATTTCAGGATCCAATTCCTAAAGCGGGAAACACCGGATTTCCGATTATCACCTTTATTCTGTGCGTTCTTTTTCTTCATCAATCCTACAAATTAATTGGTGGATTTTTAGCTAATTCTCCATATACCATTTGGCCGTGTTAAGAACAGCATCATCAATTGTTCGAAAAGAATAATTAAACTGCCGCGAAAATTTATGGTTGGAATAATAGGCCTTGCTGTGGGCTGCTCTTGCAGTATCTTTTGTAATAGCGGGAGCTTTCCCAAAAATAACACAAAGTGAATGGTTTAATCGCCAACCTATTTCGGTAAAAAATTCTCCTGCCTTGATAAACGGAGCCCGTTTCTTTAAGGCAACCGCCACTTTTTCAAAGAAATTCTTAAAACTCATATTCTCTCCGTTGAGAATAAAACGTTCATTCACCACCTCACTGTTTAAAAGCAATAATACGGCTTCCGATACGTCACGAACATCAACAAACCCGGTCACTCCGGTGGTATAAAAGGGCATTCCCCTGCGCACAGAATAAAAAAGCCGTCCGCTGCTACGTTTCCAGTCCACCGGTCCAATAATAACCGAAGGATTGATGATCAGAACCGGTAACCCCTCTTTAGAGGCACGCCAGACTTCCATCTCGGCCCGGAACTTACTATGTGAATAGGCCGAGCGATTGTCATCAGGTTGCCACTCCACATCTTCGTCCACCTCTTTTCCTTCAGGATGCCTTCCCAAAGATGAAATGGAGCTCACGTAAAGAAATTTCTTGACTCCTCTGGCAAGACAGGCGTTTGCAAGATTCGCAGTTCCGTCCGCATTCACCTCCATCATTCGTTGCGCCTCATGGGGATTAAAAGAAACCATCGCTGCCGAGTGAATCACATAAGAAACCCCTTCCAGGGCATCTTCCAGTGAGTAATAGTCGGTCAGATCTGCCTCAATCCACTCAACTCTGTTCAACAGTTCATCAGCCTGATCGCCGGCATAAAAACGGAAAAGTTTTCCGGTCTCATCCAGTGGACTCTGCTTTCGGCATGTAGCTCTGACTTTATGTCCAGCTGCGGTAAGCGTATAAAGAATATGCGAGCCCACCAATCCTGTTGCTCCTGTAAGTAATATCATAGTGCAAAGGTATATTTTTACCAGTGAAATCGAATGGTTTGCTTCAAATCAGTGGCCAAACTCAATGGAACCGGGCTTGTGCCTGCCACTCCCTCTATCAACTTCTTTTCCTCTTCGGAGTAATCCTTGTCCGGAAAATAAAACTCCACCACCACCTCAGACACTCGGCGGGGATCACTGGCCATTATTTTCGTTACCTCTATTTCCGTCCCTTCAATATCAATTTCATAATCCATGGCACGGATACCCATAATTGTCATAATGCAACTACCCAGCGAGGTAGCCAGCAGATCTGTAGGAGAAAAAGCTTCTCCCTTTCCACGGTTATCAACGGGAGCATCTGTAACAATCTTTGTACCTGACTGAAGATGGGTACTCTCAACTCTTAGACCTCCCAGGTAACGGCTCTTTACAGTTGTTTCCATAAGTATTTTTTTAAAACGATTGGGCTTCTGTTAAAATTGTTTCTAATTTAGCAATTCCATTCATACCAAAAAGAGAAGTCTTATTCGAAAAACAGACTTTCCATAAGATTTTTTCAGGAAATTTTGTATTAACACAACCAAAAAGAGAATATTATGTTTTCAGGAATCGTTGAAGAGGCCGCTACAGTAACGAATGTTGAAAAAGATAAAGGGAATGTACATCTCACCCTCGAATGTTCATTCACCAATGAGCTCAAAATCGACCAAAGTATATCCCACAATGGGGTATGTCTTACTGTGGTAAAAAAAGATGACAAGACTTATACTGTTACAGCCATTAGTGAAACGCTTGAGAAATCCAATTTAGGCTTGCTGCAACCAGGAGACAAAGTAAATCTGGAACGCAGCATGCCGATGAATGGCAGACTGGACGGGCATATTGTTCAGGGACATGTAGATCAGACCGCTAAATGCCTCGAGGTGAAAGAAGCCGATGGCAGCTGGTATTTCACCTTTCAATATGATGTGGACAAGGAAAAAGCAGGACAAGGGTACATGACTGTTGAAAAAGGATCTGTAACCGTAAATGGTGTAAGTCTGACGGTGGTGAACAGCAAGGACGACCGTTTTTCCGTAGCGATCATTCCATACACATACGAGTTTACCAATTTTCATCAAATTAAAGAAGGGACGGTTGTAAATCTGGAATTTGACATTCTGGGTAAATACATCAGCCGGCTGCTGCATTTCAGGAATTGAGCGCTTTTCGGGGACAGCCCCCTACAACTCACTAAAGATCATCATTCTGACAGTCACTCCCATTGTCTGGATGGTGATTTTTTTATTCCTTCAATTTAAGGTCTGCCAAACCTGCACTTACTTCCATTGAAATTTAATATACATTATTAGCATCCTTAAACATTTTTTGTTAATTTGGTTTTTCATCGCCTAACCAAAAGCCAAAGCCAAACATGTACGGATTCAGAAAAAAGTTAATATCCCTGATGCTCATTCTGGTAGCCACAGCTATGCTGCTTACCGGTTTGCCAGGAATCTATTTTGCACGTCAGAAGGCCCATCAGGATGCCTTTGTCCAGATGCGTCAAATAAATAAACTTGCCGCCGCTGATGTAGAAAAACAATTCACTCATATCAAAGAAGTATCCCTGGCACTGGAAGCCGTGTTTCGGAGCACTTTCGACAAGGAACGGGACTTCAAAGATCAAGCCTCTCTGGATCAATATAAAAACAGGATACTACCTCAGCTACGTGAGATTCTTCATCTCATGCGCCCAATGAGTTTATGGATTGTATTTGACAATGAAAACATTGAAGGTAAGCACACCATCAGCTTTTTCGATAAACTGGGAAATGGCATCTATCACAGAAGTATGCAATACAGTATTAGAGATAAAGATCTTCATCACCCTTCGATGCAATGGTGGTCTGATGCCATAGAAACAGGTGAAACATGGACCATGCCCTATTACTGGCAAACATGGGATTTGGAGGTTATCAGTTACTCAAGAGCGGTTTACGCCGATTCTACATTGATCGGTTGCCTGGGATCAGATTTTATCTATCACGAACTGGAGCATCAACTGGATAGTCTTTTCCCTTTTAAAACCGGCTGCCTTTTATTGCTTAATGAAAACAATGAACAGGTTTACACCTCATACCCAGGCAATAAACCACCACAGGAAACAAGCAACATCATTAACAAGCTTAGTCAGCATCCTGATTCAGTCCAATACACCACAGTTAACAATCAAAATTTTCTTCATTCTGTCAAAAAACTCCCCAATGGTTGGTCAGTTATCTTATCTGTTTCCAGAAAAGAGATCCTTGCAGATGCCAACCGACTAATCATTCACCTTGGAATCGTATTCTTTCTGGGTTTCATCGTAACTGTAATCATTGCCTTCTACTTTAGCAAGTATATCACCTCACCGGTGAACTACCTTTTATCCAAATTCCGCAGTGCAGCAGAAGGAGACATGAACACCCGGGCAAAAATCACTACCAACGATGAAATGCAGGAACTGGGAGATCATTTCAATCAAATGATGGAAGAGCTCCAAAAGTCATTCAATGATCTAAATATTGCCCGGGAACGGTTAACCATTGAAAAAGAACGCGCCCTGGAATCAGACGGGCTCAAATCTTCGTTCCTTGAGAACCTGAGCCATGAGGTACGTACCCCACTGATGGCCATTGTAGGATTCTCTGAACTTATGGCCGATCGGGACTCCACTGCTAATGAACGAGAGGAGTTTTTTAAACACATTGCGTCCAACAGTAATCAACTGGTAAGGTTTATAGAAGACACACTTTTATTTGCCCAACTGGAAAAAGGACAGACTCCTTTCCGAAAAAGCCGGTTTAAAGTGCAGGAAGCTCTTCTTGAATTAAAGAATGAGTTTGAAGTAATTCGGTCAAAACAAAAACCGCACCTTTACTTCAGAACTTTATCGGATGATTGCGACATGACCCTCCATAGTGATCCGGAACTTTTGAAAAGACTCGTCAGATATTTGCTTGACAATGCTTTTAAATTTACCGACAAAGGAGGTATTACTTTGCTCTGCCGACGTACTGATCATCATTTTGAGATCATTGTTTCAGACAGTGGAATAGGAATTTCCAATGATAAGACAGACCTTGTTTTCAGAAAGTTCTGCAAAGTAATTGAATCCAACACCAGAGTATATGACGGGGCTGGGATAGGACTAACCAATGCCCGTGGACTTGCTATGCTCCTCAATGGGACTATTGAACTCTCATCTACGCGGGGCGAGGGCACTTCCGTAACCGTATCTTTTCCGCTACATCAATAATACCCTGGCTAAACCACTAAAGAAAATACTCAAATTTGGAGTATCTTTGTGTGCAAAAACAACAGTCGCATTTATCTATGTCCATATTAAACCATCTGTTAAGCCTGGATTTCCGATTTTCGGGATTCCCCTGGTTGCTTCGTCACTCTGTTCAGAAGAAGAGAATCACCATACTGATGTTTCATCAACCCCAACCTGTTTTTTTTGACAAAGCTTTAAAGGGGCTAAAAAAGAGATACAATATCATTCCTTTTTCTCTGTATATAAAGGCTTTAAAAGCCCCCTCCACGATCCTGCCCGATCGCTCATTAATCCTCACGTTTGATGATGGATGGGCAACCAATTTTGCTTTACTACCCTTACTGATAAAGCATCAGGCACCTGTCACTATATTTCTGATGGCAGGACTGACAAATACCCGGCAACATCCCTGGTATTATGTAACAAAAGATCGTCCATTCAAAGAATCACTGAAGAAGATGTCTGACTCTGCCCGAATCGCAGCACTGAAACGAACAGGCTTCGAAGAAGGTCAGATTTTTGCTGAAAGAGTAACTCTCAATCGGGAAGAAATAAAGGCTATGCAGAAGAGCGGGCTTGTGGAATTTGGTTCACACACCCTCACCCATCCTATTCTTCCGAAATGTTCAGATTCGAAAGCTGCCAAAGAAATAGAGCTATCTAAGACAAAGACTGAAGAGTTTTCCGGAATTCCCTGCAATTTTTTTTCATTTCCCAATGGCGAGTACAGTGAACGTGATATACGTCTATGCAAAAAGGCAGGCTATCAGGCAGCCGTAACACTTGACACAGGGTATAACACCAGAAGAACTGATCCCTTCAGGCTTAAGCGAATATCGGTCCCTGACAATGGTTCCATCTCCGAATTACTGGTAAAAGCTTCCGGCATCTGGGCTTTTCTAAAAGTCATCACCGGAAAGCAAAAACGCAAACGCCGGCATAGCGGTCTGTAGAGAAAAGAAAAGGCCACCTCAGTTGTCAATGAGATGGCCTTTTCAGCAAATATAGTACTATGATTGGACTGCTATAACTTCTTCAAACCTTTGGTTTCGCTTTTATCCTGCGTCTCAATCAGGCTGATGGCATAACCACCACCTGGAGCACACTTCTGGGACAACTTAGACTTACTGGTAACAACATATTGTTTAATCTCGTAAGCCTTTGGATTTTTCTTGTAATGGGCATCCTTTTTATCACTGTAAATCGTTGCCACATATTTTTTCCCGGGCTCCAGAAAATCAAATTTAATATTGGACACACGAGCTTCTTCATCATTGGTGCGTCCTACATACCAGTTATCACTATTCTTATCCTTACGGGCATAAGTAATAAAATCACCAGGCTCTGCTTCAAGAACTTTGGTATCCGCCCAATCCACCGGAACGTCTTTAATAAACTGAAGCGCATCCAGATATTTATTGTAAGTTTCTGGCAGGTCGGCCGCCATCTGCAAAGGACTGTACATTGTCACATACAGTGCCAGCTGACGGGCAATGGTTGTATTCACCCATGAATGATTATCGGGATTGTATTTACTTACATCCTGCTCGAAAATTCCGGGTGTATAATCCATAGGTCCGCCAATCAGACGGGTAAATGGCAAAATAGTGGTATGCGCAGGTTTATTGCCTCCGAATGCTTCATATTCAGTGCCTCGGGCAGATTCATTGGCCAACAGGTTCGGATAAGTACGACGCAGTCCGGTTGGACGAACGGCCTCATGAGCATTCACCATGACTTTGTGTTTGGCTGCCTCTTTAACTGCATAGATATAGTGATTTACCATCCACTGACCGTAATGATGTTCCCCACGTGGAATAATATCTCCCACATATCCACTTTTCACAGCATTGTAATTATTGTCCTCCATGAATTGATAGGCCTCATCCATGTGACGCTCATAATTTCGCACAGAGCTGGAAGTTTCATGGTGCATCATCAGTCGCACACCCTTGCTTTTTGCATATTCACGCAGTTCATCCACATCAAAGTCGGGATAAGGAGTCACAAAATCAAAAACATAGTCTTTGGATTTCCCGAACCAATCTTCCCAGCCAACATTCCAACCTTCAACCAACACCTGGTCGAAGCCGTGTTCAGCAGCAAAATCAATATGCATCTTCACATGTTCGGTATTGGCGGCATGCTTTCCTGTTGGTTTGGCATTGGTAAAGTCTGTCTCACCTAATTTCACTGAAGGCAGATCTGCATAAGCCCAGGAGCTTTTGCCGGTAATCATTTCCCACCAAACACCAATGTATTTCACGGGTTTGATCCAGGAAACATCATCATAAGCACAAGGCTCATTAAGATTGAGGGTTATATTGGATAAAAGAATATCACCTGCATTTTTACTGGCAATAACGGTACGCCAGGGAGTTTGTGTGGGAGCCTGCATATAAGCCATATTGCCCACCGCATCAGGAGTCAGATGTGATTCAAAAATCATATTCTCATCATCCAGTTCCAGATGCATGCAAGAATACTCAATCAGCGCAGCTTCGTGCAAATTGATATATAGTCCGTCATCCGTTTTCATCATGAGGGCTGTCTGCACCCCTGTATCCGAAAAAGGTGTCTGTGAAGCATTTGGGGTAATAGCCTGATCCATCAAACCACGGATTTCAGACAGTCTGGAAGTAGTGTAATCATACTCCTGGGTATCGTAATCTCCGGGAATCCAAAATGCCGTATGATCATCTGCCATGGCAAACTGAGTTTTTTCATCAGTTACCACAAAGTAGGTAAGGTTGTCCTGCTCGGGGAATTCATACCTAAACCCAAGACCATCATCAAACAACCGAAAACGAATCACCATGATGCGTTCAGTTTCGTCCTGTTCCAATGTAACTGCCAGTTCATTGTAATGATTTCGGATTTCTTTTGTTTCGCCCCACACGGGCTCCCAGGTTTCATCAAAAGAACTTTCATCCACCTTTGAGAGCTTAAAGCCTTCTGTAAGAGGCTCCATAGCTTTCAGTTCAAGCCCCAGACGACTTTCAAGAATCACCGGTTGTCCTTCCAGTTGAAGACTGTAAACCGGAACCCCGTCCTTCACCTCAAAGTTGAGATGAAAACTGCCATTGGGAGACTTTAACTCAGCTGCCTGTCCCCATACGGCCATAAAGGATATTGCCATAAAAACAAGTAAATTTTTCATATACACAAATATTTGGGATGTTGCATAAAACTATTACGCCAAAGATACCGAAAAGAGCAGTAGATCAGGAAAGTGACACAAATTAGCACCACTTCACAACCCGAGCATCAAAACAGCCAAAACAACTGTATATCAAACAACAGCAATCAAAAGTTACCTGTTTTTCATCATAAAAGAAAGTGAAAAATAATTACTACGGAGGCTTCGCAAAGGTTTTCGGAAGCAATCTTCATGGACAAGTCAACTACAATTCCTTTATTCGAAGCTTCGGGAGAGTTCGTATGCAAGAACTTCTACCCACTATTTTTTAAAAAACATTACCATGCTTATTTCGTACAAACAATCTCATACTTTATATTCTCAAGATCCTTAAAAAATACAGCATAATAACTTGAACCGTATTCAGGATATACCTGGGGAGCGGCTACTATATTGGCTCCTATTTCAAAAAGCAGGCTGTATGCTTCATCAACCTCTTTGCGCGAGTTGGCTTTAAATGCAAGATGATGTAGTGCTCCGGGTTTTCGACGATTAATTGGCTCATTCCTGAATGCCTGCCGGGGAGAGGTAATTGCAAAAGCCAGTAAATCATGCGTGTATTCAACAACATCAAAGTCATGCTCCTTAATGGAGGCTTTCACTTTTCGATTGATATCAAAACCCAGAACGGGGAGAAATTTATCATAAAACTTCTCGGCTACGGCCAAATCTTTTACGGTAATCTGGATATGGTCAATAATCGGTTGCATACACACAAAAATTAGTTTTCGAATTATTTTCTTTTTACTGCTTTGCTCCATGGCTTCTGAACTGACACAATCAGCATCACCAGCAATAGAAGCAGCTGTAACGTCCCCCAAACAGCACTCTGCAGAAAGTTATACTGAAAAACATCATTGAAAAAAGCCTGCTCCCGCAAGGTGTTCGCTAATTTGACATTGCCATTGACCCAGGGGCCCAGGAAGAAAGTACCAAAGAGTATTTGTGCCACGGTCAGCACCCACTTCACTGTTATCCAGTGATGTTTAAAGAATCCAAAACCAGTCCATACACCATAAACAATTCCCATCAACAGATTTCCCATGGCACCTGGAATAATAATAAAATCGTCAATTACCTGAATAATGCGGGACTTCATAAAAAGCTCATCGCCTGTTTCCGGCTGGACAAAAAAGAGAACAGTTAAGAGCGCAATGGCTCCTCCAATCCACATCACCACAAAAAAAAGGTGAATCATTTTAAGAATTTTAAGGCCTTGCTTCTTTAGTGTTGGCATAACGTCTGCTTTTTAATAGTTCCGACATTCTTCACGAAAAGAATCACTTCACTCCCTCCCATTCTTCATAAAATTCATTAAGGAATTCCTCCATAAACTGGTGACGGTGTTCCGCCATTGCCCTCCCGGTCTTTGTATTCATCCGGCCCCTGAGTAACAGTAGTTTTTCGTAAAAATGGTTGATGGTGGGAGCCGTACTGTTTTTATATGCCTCTTTAGTCATATTGAGATCAGGCTTAATATCCGGATCGTAAATTTTCCTGTTTTTAAACCCTCCATAATTGAACGTGCGTGCAATACCAATGGCTCCAATGGCATCCAATCGGTCAGAATCCTGCACAACATCCATTTCAGGCGACCGAAATCCCTGTTGATGATTTCCCCCTTTGAAAGAGATATGACGGATAATATTTTCAACATGATCAATAACTTCATCGGAAAGGTCTGATGCTTTTAAAAAATCAGCGGCTTTTCGTGGGCCCGCTTCTTCGTCTCCAAGGTTAAATTTAGCATCGGCAATGTCGTGTAACAAAGCAGCAAGTTCCACCACCAGTTTATTGCATTCTTCATATTCGGCAATACGGCAAGCCATCTTCCATACCCGGTAGGTATGAAACCAGTCGTGACCTCCTTCGGCTCCCACAAGCTCCTTTTTCACAAAATCAACTGTAGCATGAATTATTTCGGTAGTATTTTTCATTTATTCCCCCAGGTCATAGATAACTCATTTTATTTATCCCAAAACTATCACTTTTTACCCTTTTTTCTTACATTTAATTACCATTGTTCCAAGAAATAAAGTCTTTTTAGTGCCTGTCTATAAAGTCGGGAAAGTTTCTGGCTGGAGCTGCGTCTGTTCAGAAAGTGCCAGTTACAAAGCCTGCCCCGATTTTTTTTTCGGGGCTTGCGACCGCGTGCCGCCTAAAGCTTTAGCGCCGTGCCGTCGGCAAGCCTTTGGCGACCGATGGGTGGCGCAAGTCCGAAAATACGGAGTTTACTTTTCGTAAATGAGTACTTTTCGGACAAGCGTAACGCAGTAAATGGTACTTTATGGA
>DHQK01000066.1:0-2209 GCA_002411085.1 Marinilabilia sp. UBA5340
AGCTGAAGCAGTACATCTAGTTGGATTATTGGTATCTTCAATTTCAAGAGTGTACTCATAATCTCCCGGGGTTCCTAAAACACCGGGATCAGAAACCGTAATGGTATGTCCTGTAACAGTGCCAGACAGACCGGGCCCGGTCCAGTTATAAACATATCCGGAAGTTTCCGGAGCACTATCAAAAAGTTCGAAAGGCAATCCCTGACAAACAGGATCACCGGCATTTCCGCTAGAGGGACGATAGTCGGGTGAGGGAGTTGGATTTGGGTAAACCGTGACTTCGGGAGAGCCATTCATCAATGTAGGACAAGACGGGGTGCTTTTTCTCCTTGCCTCCAGAGTGTAAATAGATGTTCCTAAATCAGATGTACTAATAGGAAAATTAATTGCTACCCCATCACTACCCTCTGGAGTTAATCCTCCTTGCTGCACTCCATCCTTAAACAAAAAATATTCATAACCTGATTCCGAATTTTCTAACACAAGATTTGGGGTACCACTATTTTGGCATAATTCCATATCGGAACCAAAATCATAAGCTTCGGCTGTTTTATACACTGTAGTTGCATCAAGCTCAGAAGGTCTTAATTCTCCTCCTTCAACAGGCCGATATTCAACATATATTGTATTCCCATAATAACCAGAAGCCTGAGAAATATCGAATGATATACCATTATTTGGTGCAGATCCGGTGGAAGTAAACCAAGTATCATGCTCTTCCACGACACCTCCAACAAAAGTGTAAATCTTCCAGATAAAATAATCTGTATCAACTGTTATTTCTGATGGATTCACAAAAATATCAACAACTCCAGCATCGGAACAATACGTATCCTGCAGATCATCAATTGTATTTTGTGTACCTTTAAGTAATCTCGAATTATTGAACGTTTTTATCCGTTCAGCAATATCCTTGCTTTCACTTTGTCCAAAAGCCTCAAGCCCGGAAAAAGCAAACAATATGGTCAATAAAAAAACGAATGATAGTAATAATCTCTTCATAGCATCTCGTTTAGGGTAATGCTTAAAATCCAACTGCACTAAGGCCTACTACACAATTAGCAAAAATAATTTTATTCAGCTATTCCCAATACTTTAGGGTCAAATATTTATTAACAATCAACCAACAAGCCAATCAAAAACAGATGGAAGACTGTGAATTTATATATAGAATGAAACATTTTAATTTACCTATGGGTGTTCTTTGGAGCGGCAAACTTACTTAAATAAAACTAAAAATCAGCTTATTAAAAGAAGTTTCAAAAAACATTAACGAACCATAGAATGCTTATGTCAGCTTACCCAAGATTTACTATTTAGAATACGTATAAATTTCACCCTACATGTTTATACGTCTAAAATGCACAAGTGTTACAAAACCTAAAATCATAGCGCCTTACAGTGGAACATTTTGTCTTGAAAACTTTTCTAAAAACCACACAATCACCTATGACACTTGACATTCACCTATTAAACACCTACAACGCTTTCTAAACACTCCTTAACAATTACGGCAATATCATAAAAAAACCCTTTCCAACTTTTTGAAAAGGTTATTCTATCAATTCAACAATTTATTAAGCAATTGGGGTTTTTCTTCCAATGCAAGTCGGGCGATTTTCAAATAGTCACTTAACCAGTTCTGTAAGACCATCACCTTTTTCTTCTTTTTCCGGGTCATCTCCTTCGAAAGATTCTTGGCATGTTCAAAACGGGTATTCAACTCTTCCAGCTTCTCCAGATCATCCAGAATATTTTCCAGGTCTGTCTTTTTAACCCCAAACCCATTCAGTGATTTCAACCAGTTTTGTTCAGCAATCAGGTTCTTGCAAAACATATAAACCTGCCGATACCATTCATCGAATTGCTTTTCTCTGGGACCATCCAACCCCAAAGTTTTTCTGGGCAATTCATTCTCATCAAATACGATGCGTCCCAGCTTAACGATGCGCATATAACGTTTCTGCAGATCTTTTTGCAACTGCCCACGCTCCTTATTCAACTCTTTCCGGCGATCCTGGGCAGCTACCTGCTCCTGATCTATCTGACGAACAGCTTCCAAAAGCTCCCTCCCCTGCTCCATCTCCTTCAGGCCATAACCAAACGAGCTCATAGATGAGACCAGCCCTTGATCAGACAAACTCTGACCAAGTACTTCATCAACTTTATTTACAAAGTTTTCAAATGGTAACTTTGAATAATGCATATC
>DHQK01000066.1:2532-3036 GCA_002411085.1 Marinilabilia sp. UBA5340
CATAATTTTTATCCAATAAATCGTAATATATAAATACCAATAAAATATTCAACAAATATGTGATTATCTCTATTTCTTTCATTTTCAATTGATTAACAAGACAACAACATATTATCACTACAAAAGATATCAATAATCTACTGTAAATAAATAGATTAAGAAATAATATATATAGATGAAGCTTTTTTGTACTTTTCTTTCCGAAAGACATATTTTCTTTCTACTCTGTTTTATAGATTATTGCATCTATTACAGGACGATAATTCTGAAAATTGGAATAAATGAAGTCACATTTTTAAGAAACAAAAACCAACGACAACCACACAACCGCTTGTTTTACTGCACTTTAAATACACATATTCTTTGCCACAAATATGGTTTAGTCGTACCTTCTCCGTACCTTGTTCGTACCTTGTTCGACTGTTCTTCGACTGTTCTTCGACTCCTTATAAGTCGGACAGTAGTCGAACAGCAGTCGAACAAGAGTCGAAGGAGACTCGAAGG
>DHQK01000066.1:3226-3477 GCA_002411085.1 Marinilabilia sp. UBA5340
GTCGAAGGAGACTCGAAGGAGACTCGAAGAAGGTACGATGATGCCTCGAAGAAGGGTGGATGGAGTGCCGAAGAAGCAAAAAACATAAGTTGGTAAGTCCCGAACAGAATGTTGAGAGAGTGTGGAAAGAAAAGCGGTTTCCAATACAAAAATGAGCCATATTAGAAATAACATGCATCCTCAACATATCAACTCCCACCCCCGGAGGCGGGCTACAGTACGGTAATAGTATCTGCTGACTGAAAGAATGA
>DHQK01000066.1:3731-5114 GCA_002411085.1 Marinilabilia sp. UBA5340
CGGCAGTAGCGAAAGAGAATGATGTATAAACAAGAAAAAGTGTCACCACTGCCGTGGCTTTGTATATATTATTTAGAGTTCCTTTTACCATACTGCCGCCACTGCCGTGGCTATTCAATGTTGGCAGTAATAAAATCCTTCAGGTGTACCGAACATCAAACAAGCTTAACAATATGAAGAATTAACTCGTCAGGAGACGAGAAATAAAAAGCCCCTCGTGTGGAAACAAGGGGCAGGGAAAATACTTTTATGAGTAAATAATCGATTGACCTAAAGACCTAACAACCTATATTATAACCATGGTAGCCCCATAACCATACTCCCGGAACGAGGCATCCTGGAAATTATGCTTTTTATAACGAGTATTCAGGAGGCGACGTACTTCATGCTTGAGGGTTCCATTGCCAAGGCCATGAATAAAGACAATCTTCTGTCCTTTTTTCTTTTGGTTTTCCTCCATCACTTCATTGAAGCGATCCACCTGTAACTTAAGCATATCAGCATTGGAAAGCCCACGGGTGTCGTCCAGCAACTCATGAATATGCAAATCCACCTCAATGATATCGGGATTCTTTTTCCTCGCTGGCTTAGGAGCAGAGGATTTGAGTTCTCCTTTTTCACGCAGCACTTTACGGGTTTCCTGTTTGGTCAAATTTTCCATCTGACGCTCCAGTTCATTTTTGATGACGGGTAACAATACGGCCCGCTCATAGAAGAAGTCATTATTTTTAAAGGCATTGTCTTTAAAAAACTTGTGGGCTTTGATCTTCATCACTTCGTTTACCGGATCAAAAAGCGCAAAAGGTTTGTCTTTGCGGTAAAGCATCACCTGCACATGCCATGAGACATCCAGTTTGGATGCATCCAGCTGATCAAGTGACTCTTTGGTATTGGGTTGAATACGACCGTTGTATAACTGTCGGGCCAGTCCATCCTCACCCATTTCAACAATCAGGTAAAGACAATAGAAATTACTGTCATTGACCAGATGAAAATCGACCATCTGCTTGTCGCCTTGATGTCCTCCATCCAGAAATGCCAAATAAAACCGGGGATTGGTATCATCGTGACCTTCGTCGGTTTCAGCAAAGTCATCCTCTTCCATTTCCGGCTCTTCCTGTGGCGCTGATTTCTGCAATGAAGGCTGTTCGCTCTTGTTGGCGGCAAAGGTCTGTGGCGCCCCCTCACTTCTTTCTATCACCACAATCTCATTGGCCGGCATGGGAACTTCAAAACCAATCTCATCCTCTACATAAACAATTTTTCCTTCTATCCGGGTAACCAGTCCGCCTCCTACATCGTTGAGGAACCTTACTTTGTCTCCGGGTCTGATATCTGTGTTTTTCATAGTTTGTAAGCTTTAGGGCAAAGGTAAAGGAAATT
>DHQK01000066.1:5368-6061 GCA_002411085.1 Marinilabilia sp. UBA5340
TTGCCCTATCATAGAAGGTATCTTGTTTCCAGTTCTTTGGATTGTTGATGATGTAGTTTTTTATGTTGATATAGGCTGCCCTGTCCCGGATCACATGATCATGGTAATCATGTTGCCAGTTTTTTGTCCCGGGCGTTTTACGTAGCATATTGATACCCTTAGAGGTCTTCATTTGTAACTTCCCCATAAGTTTGGGTATAATCATTCGTCTGCGAAGCTTACAATATTCCTCTATTTCTTTTGGGACAGGATAATAACTGGGTTTATTCCACCATCTTTCCGAAAGATAGAACTCGTAATTCTTCTGCATATTACAATCATCCACCTGGGATATCCCATTATGAAAACCATAATCCTTAAGTTCAATCAACAGATGAAAATGATTGGGCATTACCACCCACTCGTCCAAAATAATGCGAGGATGATACTCCGGTATTTTTAAGACCTCCTTTTTTACAATTTCACCATATTCGGAATAAACCATCTGTTGGTTAGATACGTGACCCAACATCCAATGGCGACCTTGAATATTATTGGTAATGAAGTAGTATCCCGGGGCAGAATAATTCAATATCCGCATACGGTTACCCTCAACGCGATACCTGTTTCGAAACTTTGTCATAAGGTCAGGATTTTTAAGGTTAAATACTGAACAACAAATAAATATATATGATTTTCAGTTTTCTTTCAACC
>DHQK01000089.1 GCA_002411085.1 Marinilabilia sp. UBA5340
AAAATTTCCCGTTTGAATGAGCATTTTTCCGTGGAAACCATTCAGTCGGTTTTGATTCAGATTATCCGTACCCGTGAGACTGAAAAACTCACCAAAAAGATGAATGAGGAGATTCTTCCCGAGGTAGCCCGTATTCAGCCTAATCTCCGGAAAAAACTGGATCTTGATAATTTGTTGAACGATGCATTGTCGGAAGATAAAAATCCTGACTGGGAGGATATTTTTTCAGATTCACCGGAGCTGATGAATAAGCTGGAAGAGTTGAGCCACATGCAAATGGAGGGTGCCGATCTGTTTATGTCCACTTTTAAAATGCTGAAGCATTTTCCTTTCTTCAATGATTTGCATCACTGGTTTTTACCGTTCTTTTATCCTAATCCAATCGTCAAAGATGCATTGAAGAATGAAACGGGTCCTCTGAAAAATGATCAAATGCTAGAGTCAATGGCTGATTCGGGAGTTATGTGTAATTCCGATAAATACAGTCTGGTGATGAGTATTCCGCAAATGCCCGGAATGCAGAAAGAGATGATGGGAAAAATGTTTTCGAGTGAATTGGAGGCCATGCGGGAGATTCAGCAAAGTGATGAATTGGTTGATCCCGGGAAGAAGGAGCTGTTTATTTCCAATCAATATATTCAGGATCTTTATCGCTTTTTTAAACTGCATCCTCAGAAGTCCTCTTTTGATGATCCGTTCAACTGGGAAATGGCTTTTCATAAGAAATGGTTTTTATCACTGTTGACACCCGGAAAGAACATAGCACTGAAACTTGGTGAGTATTTGTTTGGGAAGAATTATTTTCGTGAAGCTATCGGGATTTATGAGCAGGAGGCAAAAAAGGAGATGCATGACCGACAAATACTTCAAAAGCTGGCTTATTGTTATCAGCAGAGCGATGATTATGAAAAGGCTTTGCATTACTATCTGCAAGCCGATCTGTATGGCGATTCCCAGGTGTGGAATCTTAAGAAAATCGCCCTCTGTTATCGTTATCTGAAAAATCCGGAGAAAGCTCTGGAGTACTATAAGGCAGCAGAGCAACTTAAGCCTGATGATTTGCATACCCAGGTGAGTATTGGTCACTGTCTGCTTGAGTTGAAGCGATTTGATGAGGCGTTGCAGTATTACTTTAAAGTGGAATATCTGGCACCGGATAATCATAAGGTTTGGCGCCCCATTGCCTGGTGTTCGCTTGTTGAGGGAAAATTGGATCAGGCTTTGAAATATGGAGTGAAACCTGTTGAAGAAAATCCCACACAGCATGATTTTATGAATGTGGGACATATTCATTGGTGCCGTGGTGATCGGAAAGCAGCCCTTGAATGGTACCTAAAATCCGTAAAGCATCAGAATTGGACGCTGAAGGAGTTTGTACAGGCATTTGTCGAAGATCGGCATATCTTAATGAAGCATGGAGTTGATCCTGACGATATTCCCATTATGCTTGATCAATTGCGTTATTATTTGGTTAACTAATTTTTGCCTGAATATTCCAGTTATTGAATTATGCCCAAAAGAAAAAAACCGGAGACAGAACTTTACAGTTATGGAATTTACAGCTCATGGGATCGAAATTCCCGTGATTTGCCGAAATTGAAAAAGATTACCACGGAAATCCCTGTAATTCCGGATGTGGAATTCGGGTATGTGCTAAAAATAAAAGGTGGAAAAGGGGAGATGTTGGAATTTACGATTAATCATCCTCCCTTTTTTGATAAGGATGGAAGAAAGGCTCCTCCCTTTACGGGCGAGGTGGTTATAAATTCAAATGACTGGGAATTTTTTCTAGGAGATACTGTGTGGAAACCTTACGAAGATAAAGCAGGAAAGTGGGAACTCATTACGCGACTTCGGGGGAAAGAAATTGCTCGTAAAATATTCAGCCTTTACATGCCATGATTACTTATGAAAAGGTAATATTAAACAGGAATGCGCCGAAAATAATCAGCACAATGACAATAGCTACTTCAATGATAGAGTAAATCAAAATCTTTCGTTTCAACTTCGCTATCGTATCGTTTTCTGTCTCTCTCATCTTCTTTTTTTTCAAGAAATTCATAAATGCAAAGGAAAAATAAATTGCAGATATTTAGAAGCGACGGAACTATCATTGTGTTTTTTTAACATATTTTAATCTGTGTGTCAGGTGGTTGTTTATGAACTGCTTTGGCAATTTAAGTGATAAGATTTGCTAAGAAAATGTCGTTTTTGTATTGGTCTGTTTGTGAAAAAAATGTTCTGTGAAAATGGTGATTTTTTGGTTAAAAAAACCGGACTGTAAATAATTAGCAGCCCGGCATTTACTATTTTATCAAAGTTGCAATGCTCTGTTGGATGTTTGTAAGTATTTGGTGACTATCTTATTACTCGTTTAGTGATTCAGTGCACTTATTTCTCATAAAAAGATCTTTGTGCCTAAGATTTTTTTAACGGAGGTTGAGTCAAATACTACACATTAAACCTGAAATGCATGATATCCCCGTCCTGCACTTCGTACTCTTTTCCTTCAATGTGCATTTTGCCGGCTTCTTTGCAGGCCTGTTCGGATCCCAGGGTTACATAATCCTCGTATTTGATAACCTCAGCACGTATGAATCCTTTTTCAAAATCAGTGTGGATCACTCCCGCCGCCTGAGGCGCAAGGGCACCTGCCGGGAAAGTCCAGGCACGTACTTCTTTCTCTCCTGCGGTGAAATAAGTTTTCAGATTCAAAAGCTGGTATGCTGAACGAATCAGTTTTGATACACCGGACTCTTTAAGTCCCAAGTCGTCCAGGAACATCTGCCGCTCTTCGAAGGTCTCCAATTCGGCAATCTCTGCTTCGGTTTGAGCAGCAATGACAAGTACTTGTGCATCCTCGTCTTTTACATTTTCCCTGACTGCTTCCACATGTTTGTTGCCTGTTACCACAGAGGCTTCATCTACGTTGCAAACATACATGATTGGTTTGTTGGTCAATAGATAAAGATCTTTGGCGACCTTTTGCTCTTGTTCTGACAGCTCTACTGTCCGTGCTGATTTTCCGCTTTCAAGGGCTGTTTTATATTTTAACAGGACATCAAGTAATCTTTTAGCCTCAGGGTCTTTTGATGTCTTGGCAATTTTCTCTGTTTTTGTGATTCTCCCATCAATGGTCTCCAGATCTTTGAGCTGGAGTTCCATGTCAATAACATCTTTGTCCCGAACCGGATCAATAGATCCATCCACATGTGTTACATTATCGTCCTCGAAGCATCTGAGGACATGAATGATGGCATCAGTTTCGCGGATGTTAGCAAGAAACTTATTTCCCAATCCTTCTCCTTTGCTAGCTCCCTTTACCAGCCCGGCAATATCCACAATTTCCACAGTGGTGGGAACCACCTTCTGGGGCTTGACCAGTTTTTCCAGTTGTACCAACCGTTCATCAGGAACGGTAATTACACCCACATTGGGTTCAATGGTGCAAAAAGGGAAATTGGCTGATTGGGCCTTGGCGTTGGATAGACAATTAAAAAGAGTGGATTTTCCCACGTTGGGTAAACCTACGATGCCACATTGTAATGCCATTGTATACAGTATTTTTTTGTGTGTTCTTCCGGATTTTTAAAATCAGGGTGCAAAGGTAGCTGATTTTTTCGGATTAAAATAAGAAGCAACGCTAAACAGGTGGTATTTCAATTTCTTATTATCTTCGCACACAAGATAAACGATTTTAAAATGCAGCCCGACGATAAAGAAATATTGCATCTGGCGCAAGTGGCCGGTAAAAAGGATGAGGCCCTGGTGTTGTTGATGAAGAAGTATAAGGAGCGGCTTTATTGGCATATTCGGAAAATGGTAATTATTCACGAAGATGCGGATGACCTGCTTCAGAATACCTTCATGAAAGCCTGGAAACATATTGGGAATTTCCGGGGGGATGCTTCTCTTTATACATGGTTGTACCGCATTGGAACCAACGAAACTCTTAATTACATCAATAAGAAAAAGGAAGGGTTACTCAGTGAAGATACAGATATGGAGATGATGCTGGGAAACAAAGTGGATTCGGATCCCCTGTTTACCGGTGATGAAATACAAAAGCGTCTTCAAAAATGTCTTCAGGCCCTCCCCGAAAAGCAGCGCCTCGTTTTTAATATGAAGTACTATGAAGATATGACTTACGAGCAGATGTCCGAAATTCTTGGAACATCCGTAGGGGCATTGAAAGCTTCTTATTTTCATGCAGTTAGAAAAATAGAGGCCTTTATAAAAAATGAAGTTTTTTAGATTGCTTTTTTGAGAATTGTTGTTTGAAGATGTTTCAATGTCAGGAGTATGTTCAAAAAAGCGAAGTGGATATGGATATATAAAAGATTGTTTCAAATTCATTTCATGGGAGGACAATCCTCTTTTGCCGAAATGCCGGTTCCTGGAATTGGTTGATTGCGAAAAAAGCAGGTGAAGAGTCCGGATTTTGAAAAAGCAAACAGTGGTGGTTAAACCTTTTCGCTTTTAAATGTTCTAAATAAGTGTTTTGACACGGGAAAAAAGGATCAATTATGAATGAAGAATTGTTTGGAAAGAAAAAACTTCCTTTCGAGGTTCCTGAAAATTATTTTGAGGATTTCGAAAATAAAATGCTGAGGAAGTTTCAGTCCGAATCAGCTGAAAAGCCTAAAGAAGATTCCGTGGCTGCCCTTATTTCTGTGGTTAAGCCCTGGCTTGCAATGGCTGCATCCTTTGTGTTGATTGCATTGATTTATTACCAGGTGCCTGATTTTTTTGGGAATTCTGATGAGGTGACTAATCTTCAGGAGGTGGAAGATGATTTTATCAATTCGTTGGCGTTAATTATTGATGAAGAAGAAATTAATGAGTTGATCCTCTCGGAAGACTCTGCACTGGAACTTGCTCCGGATTCAATATTGTTTGGATCCTTTACAGAGGAAGAGTTGGCTGCGGTGACTTATTTTGAATAGATAAAATGAACGTCTCCCATGTTCGGGTTGAGTTCCCCCGATAGATCGGGGCAGGCTGTCAGGCCGGGGGGTAGATGATTTTTTTATTGATGAATGAACTTTTTTCCAAAGAATAATACAAAGAGTTATGAAGAAATTGAACTACATATTGTTTTTGTTCGTTTTTGTTGGTCAGGCTTTTGTTTTTTGTGCAGTAGCGCAGAATAATAATGAGGAGTCCAGAATTGAACGATTAAAATCACAGAAGGTGGCCTTTTTGACAGATCGTATTGGTTTGAGTACTGAAGATGCACAAAAATTCTGGCCCGTTTACAACGAAATGAGTGCTAAGATGGACGAGCTATGGAAGGGGAAAATGGCCAATATTGATAAATTGTATATGTCGGATAAGAATCTGAGTGTTGCAGAGAAGGAAGAAGCTGTGGATGAATACATCAACTTTGAGCTTAAAAAAGCCCAGGTGGAAATTCAATACCATGAAAAGTTTAAAGAGATTCTTACCATCGATCAGGTGATTAAGCTTTACGGTGCTGAGCATGAGTTTAAGAAAAAAATGCTTCACCTGATCAGAGATGGCAAGAAGTCTTCGTGTGAGGATTGCGATGAGCTGCCTAAAGAAGAGATTCCTGTGACCTGAAGTTTTCGGTGGGTTTGTTCCTTAGAAATTCCACTGCCTTCTCTATTTCCATATACATGATTTTGTCTTCTTTCACAAAGGGGATTTGTTGTCTGAATTCGGCCAGAAAGGCTTCCAGAGCAGCAGAAGTTTTTTCCGGTCTTCGAAATTCCAGCGCCTGTGCCGCATTGAAAAGCTCGATTCCCAATACACGCTCTACATTGTAAACAATTTTCAAAGTTTTAGTTGCCGCATTTCCGCCCATACTCACATGGTCTTCCTGTTCATTGGAAGAAGGGATGCTGTCCACGGAAGCGGGGGTGGCCATTTGTTTGTTTAGACTGACGATGGAAGCTGCTGCATATTGCGGGATCATAAATCCGGAGTTGAGTCCGGGGTTGGCCACCAGAAAAACAGGTAATCCTCTTTCTCCCGAAATGAGCCGGTAAACACGTCTCTCCGAAATGCTGGCAAGTTCACTGATGGCAATTCCTAAAAAATCTAGGGCCAGGGCTAGTGGTTCTCCATGGAAGTTGCCTCCGGAGATGATTTGTTCTTCATCCGGAAAAACAATGGGGTTGTCGGTGACTGAGTTAATTTCGGTTTCTACTACCTGCGCCACATAGCCTATTGCATCTTTCACTGCCCCATGAACCTGAGGGATACATCTGAATGAATAGGGATCCTGTACCTCTTTGTTTTTTTGAGCAATAATTTCACTTCCATCTAATAGTTTTCGAATGTTTCTGGCTGTCTCAATCTGTCCGGGATGCGGTCTCACGGTGTGAAGCATTTCCCGAAAAGGATCGATCCTGCCGTTAAAGGCATCTATGCTTAGCGCTGCGACCATATCTGCCTGTTGTTCTACCCTGAAAGCTCTTAAGAGTGTATAGACAGCATGGGCGCTCATAAACTGGGTTCCATTGAGCAGGGCCAATCCTTCTTTTGCTTCCAGTTTTACTGGGTGCCAGTGGTGTCTCTGGAGCATTTCGGAAGCTGCGATTTTTTCTTCTCCGATCCATACTTCTCCATGTCCCAGAAGTGGGAGGAATAGGTGTGCCAAAGGTGCAAGGTCACCTGAAGCCCCCAGTGATCCCTGTTCCAAAACTACCGGAACGATTCCTTTATTGAAAAAGTCTATCAGGCGCAATACTGTCTGAAGTTGGACACCTGATTTTCCCAAACTCAGGGCATGTATTTTCAGTAGCAACATCAGGCGAACCACATCACGCGGCACCTCCGGGCCTGCCCCGCAGGCATGACTCAATAGCAGGTTTTCCTGGAGTTTGCTTAGATCTGCTTTCGATATCGAACGATTGTGCAAGGCTCCAAAACCGGTGTTGATGCCATATACTGGGCCGTCCTCGGTTCGCAGTTTGTGATCCAGCCAATTTTTACAATGAGTTATCAGTCCGGCGGATTCGTCAGAGAGTTCCAGTTTTTTGTTTTCGTTGAGAATCTGGTAAATGACTTCAAATGTCAGCGGTTTGGGAGATATAAGATGTGTGTTTTCCATGGTGGTTTATTGTTTTACGTTACGGAGTTGTCCTCAAAGTCATAAATTTTGAGTCGCTTGTTGTTCGGTACAGAATGAAGAGACTTCTCTTTTGATTTTTTCGGTCTCAGAGTGTTTTGTGCAACAAATTCAATGACTTTTCAAACGCTCTTTTTTCTGGAGGGCTTATGTCGCTGTTTTTGCGATAATTATTCTGTGCGGATTCGCCAGGAAGTATTTCCGCTCATGGAAAACGGATGTCCCCACCACGACGGGTGTTGGAGAAGATGCTGTTTTTTAGTAGTCTGCCCATAGGTGTTGTAATTTCTTTCGAAAATACGATACCTATGATGAAATTGTTATGATTTCTGTCAGGGGAGATTGTGTCAGGTCACAAGGTAGCCTGTTTTAAGGTTACCTTGTGACCTGGAAAATTATGCTACCGGAAGTTGATCAGTGTTATGGTGCTTGAGATGGTAAAATTTTCAAAAAGTGTACCCGGCTCATAACTGCCTCCTGTGTAGAGACCGTTGGTTGCTGTACCGGTGGATGTACCGCCTGTATAAACATTGTAAGTGTTGCCGTTTTTTAACTTGGGGGAAGAAAAGTGGAAGGCCTGACAATTTTTTGCCGGTGCAAAAGTGATTAGTTCCTCTCCTTCTGAGTTTTCTATGTGAATAAGTGTGCCGGATGTCAGCGTGGAAGTGAAGCCTATTAGTACCGTATTTTGTGCTGAGTTGCTTCCCGGAATTTGCACCATTCCTGCACTGCCGGAACCTGCAAAGAATCCTCCATCAAGAGTGAAAGAACCATCAAAATCAAGTGTGCCATTACCATTGGAGGTGGGGCCATGGATGATTACGGTTCCTCCGGTCATTTCGATGCTTCCATTGGCATCCAGTCCGTCACCGTTGGCATTGACGGCTATGTATCCACCATTGATGTATAGGTAATAATTGCTGTTGGTGGTGTTAAAGTCTCCAAAGCCTGGCCTGTTCATGCCTGATCCATCGTTGCCTCCAGCGACATTAATGCCATCATCGCTGGAAGTAAGGTCGATGCTGCCATCGTTGATGGTGATAATTGCACTTTCAATGCCTTCATAGGATTTGGTAATCATGAAGTTGCCTCCGTGAATGCCAATTGATGAGTCGGCGTGAATGCCATCATCGCCCGAGGCAATGGTGAAAATACCATCATGGATAGAGATGCTTTTGTTGGAGTGAATGGCATCATCGGCTGATTGTATATTAAAATTTCCATTGTCAATGGTAATGCTTACATCAGCTTTCAGCCCTTTGGCGGAGTTGTTCTCATTGTATGAGTAGTTACTGCCTCCTCCGGATCTAAGATCAAAAGTTCCTCCTGCAATGATCAGATCGGTTTGGGCCTGAATGGCATCTCCGTTGGCATCAATGGTCAGGTTGCCTGATTCTACCGAGATATAGCCACGAGTTTCGTCTTCTTCATTGTCCGATTTGAGGCCGTCTCCATCAGCCGAAATAGAGATATCACCGCTTTTTATAATCAGATAGTCTTTCCCTCTGATGCCATCATCAACGGAGTTTATTTCAACGTTTCCACTTTTTATGATGAGGCCGTCTTTGCTGGCAATTCCATCATTGTAGTTGGCGTTAATGGTTAGCGCTCCATTCCCGTAAATCGTTAAGTCGTCTTTGCTGAAAAGTGTGGCGTTGGGTTCATCTTCATCATCGCTGTCAAAAACATAAGAAGTTGCATCTGTCAGTGTGTTTGTGGTACCTTCTGCAAGAATAATTATCGTTTTTTCTGCATTCATAATTGCAACGGGGGCATTTGATGTATTGGTTATATTAGCCCCGTTCAAAATTACTCTTACAGTTTCTTTGTTATCAGTATCAACAATAATCTGACCATCATTTAATGTTCCGTTGATTTTGTAGTTGCCGGCGGAACTGATGGTTATTTCGCCTCCGTTAGCAGAAGCTCCTTCTCCTGAAATTGAAGCAGATGTTCCTGTTAGGTCTATCGTGGTGACATCGTTTTTGT
>DHQK01000040.1 GCA_002411085.1 Marinilabilia sp. UBA5340
CTTACTTTTCTGATTTTTTGGCTTCGATGGTCAAAGTCATAAATTCCATGGTGGGAGAGCAATAAAAGGGTATCCCCGCGTTGTGCAGCTTTCAGAAAAACTCGAGGGTTTAGAAAAGAAAATTTGTCGGTTTGATGATCGTATCCAGCCAATCCCTTATCCGTTAAGAACAATGTCATCCCCTGATGGAAAACCATCTGGTGGAGTATTGAGAAGTCAGGGAGAGAAACGGATCTGATTTTGTGAAAATGGTTGTTGCGATTATGAGCATTGCTTCGATAGGCACTGTATTGTTTGGTCTTGAGATGAAATGACCTGATAATTCCTCCGCTTTGATAAAGCCAGACCAGCGTGTCGGTAGCTAGTATTTTGGTCAGGTTGTGATCTGTGGGATGATAAACCGGTCGGAAATTATGAGGAAGCCAGCGTTTCTCTTTTTTGTGGAACAGCCGGATACCTTCTGCCCCCCAAAAACCCACGACCAGCGTGTCGCTGCCCCATGATTGGATTCCTGCGTACCAGTCTTTTTTTAGTGAGGTGGAATCCAGTGCAAAACGTTGAAATTGGTTCTTTTGGGGATCAAATCTATTAAATCCTATACCCCTCCACAAGCCGATCCACATGGTTGCATCTTCATGCTGATGCAACGCCGAAACCTGGTTGGAGCTAATGCTTGATTTGTTCGGGGTAGTGGCGTCAAAAATCTCAAACTGACTGGTTGCAGACTTAAAGCGGTTGAGTCCGCCTCCCCGTGTTCCTATCCACAGATCACCGGAATGATCTTCCAGGAAGCTTGAGACATGATTGTGGCTGAGTGATTTTTTCAATCCGGCAAGGTGGCGATAATGATGTATGAGGTTTTGAACAGGACTGAGAATGCTGATACCCCTGCTGGTTCCAATCCATATATTTCCATCGCTGTCTGTGCTGACGCAATTGATATGATCATGTATGATGGAAGAGGGATCATTTTCCGAAGCAAGGAAAAGTGTTATTTTTTGATTTGCTTTATCTATTCTGGCAAACCCTTTACCGGTGGCAACCCATAAAATGCCGTTGGCTGACTCTGTCATTTGATAAGAAGAAGTGGCCATTCGTTTGTGGAAAATGTCTTTATCTCTTTGGTATTGGTAGAGGCCATCGAGACCGCCCATCCAGAAATCTTTGTTGCTGTCCTCGAAGAAAAATGCTACATCCCGATCCCGCTTTTTGAGGGGGTTGTCAGGATTGGTTTGTATGGCTGTGATTTTTCCCTTTTCCCATTTTAACGGCCCCATATTTCGTCCCCCAATCCAGAGGATACTATCGGTATCCTGAAGCAGCGCATGATAATCGTAATAGGGTTGGGTAGGTGCCTCATGAGACCAGATTTCGGCTTTGAACGATAAGGTGTTGAGCAGATGAAGGGTTCCATCAAATGTTTCCACCCAGATATGAGTGTCATCCGCATTTGCCAAAGCTCTGATGTGCTTATCCTGTAGCCCGTAACCATCTTCGTAGAGTGTAGGGACTTGCTGAAAACCGGCTGTTTCGGAAAGAAATACAGCAAGGCCTTGTTTTGTAGCAATAAAGACCTGTTTGGTTGAAGAAATCAGGATGTCGTTGATGTAATCAGACGGAACGGTTGTGCTGTCACCGGGAATATGACGAAAAGAATGAAACCGGGTGCCATCAAAACGTGTCAGGCCTTCGCGTGTTCCAATCCATTGAAATTTTTCAGTATCCTGTCTGATTACGGTGATGTGGTTGCCGGGCAGCCCGTCCGATACAGTCAGGTGCCCAAAACGCGTATAATAATCCTGCTCAACAGAATAAGATTGACCAGACACGGAAGTGCCCAAAGAAAATAGAGATATGATCAGCCATTTTAGGCGCATCTGAAATTGTTCGTTGGTTCTGATATTAAAGTTAGCTCTTATATAGAGTTATGCCTTTTGGATTGGGTGGTTACGGAATTAAGGAAAGTGACAGCTATGGTTGTTCGTATGTCCTTGCGGATTGTTTATTTATAGGTTTTCAGTGGCGAATGGTTCGTTAAATTTGATGACCGGAGTCCATTTTGCGATGAACGTGAGATAATAGACCTTGATTCGAATACTTCCAAAAAGAAAACGAATTCTAATAAATTCTTTACGAATACCACTAATCGTCAACCTCGCGGTAGTCATGGCGTATAAAACTTCATTAATCTATATGATTCCCTAAAAATACTTACTTGTTATGAAGAAATTTTTACTTTTTGTGATGATTTTGGTACTGGGAGGAGAGGTTTATTCTCAGAACCGATCAGTGCCACTGGTGCCAGAAAGTTTTAGTACGGTCTATTCTGCTCCTGTTGTTAACGATGATGAGGGATTGGTTTTTCCTTCTGTTGGTTATCGTAATGGAAATCTTTTTTCTTTGAAAGATTTATTAAATGTAGTGGGGAGCGAAGTGAATTTAAAATGGAAATTGACCAACACTGGCCATTATATCAGAGGGCGTATAGGTCTTCAGGGAACGAATGTTTTCACCAATGATATTGATGGTTTTGTGTCGGACCTGAATCAGTGGCTCTACACAACTATTACAGTGAATCCGGATTTTAGTTATTCTGTTCTAACATATTCAGATGGATATTCTTCAGGCAACTTGATTGATTCAAATACCGGAACAATAGCCGATGTTACCCAGCAGGAAATTTTGCAAAAGACAAGTATTCAATTTTACTTCTGGGATACCTATGATGAAAGCGCATATTTAACGCTTGGGGCATTGGAGGTTCCGGATCATAATGGAATACAGTATGCCGAATTTAACAATTTGGATTTTGAGGGAGGAGTATTGCCATCCGAAATAACGGTGGGGGGATCTGCAAGTGTGGTTACGGGTGGGGCTGGTTCTGATTTTGCATTTTATATGCAGGGAAACGCAAGTGCTTCAGACTATCTTGAATTTGCAACAAACGGAGCAGAAATGATCACTTTTGATGTGAAGCTGAATCATAGCAACTCTTTCCGGATTATGACCATTGTTGATGGCATCAATGTACATGCCTTATCGGTTTATGATCAGGGTTCAACCAGGTATGAAGCTGATTGGTGTGAAGTTGCTTTGCCGATAGCAACTGCATCCACTATCCGAATAGAGTTTTGGTCTTCAGATGGTCAGGATTTGTATCTCGATAATGTCCGGTTTTATGCAGAGGAGTC
>DHQK01000033.1 GCA_002411085.1 Marinilabilia sp. UBA5340
AGCAATCCCTTTTTCTCTTTTGATGACAATCGTTCAAGTTTCTCCTCCCCTTCGGGGCCGTCATATTTCCCAAAACGAGGAGCAATGACTTTCTCGGTAACCCAGGTGCCCACTGTTGCAATCAGAAAAGTGGATACAATCATAAAATAGTAATTGGCCGTTGGGTTGACCTCATAGGCAGGGTCAATAATGCGGGCCGCTTCCTGCGAAAGTCCAGCCAGCAAAGGATCCACTGTTCCCAATATCAGATTGGCACTGAACCCTCCGGAAACACCGGCAAAGGCAGCTGCCATACCCACAATAGGATGTCGGCCAACCGACTGAAAGATAATTCCTCCCAAAGGTATCAGAAGGACATAACCGATGTCACTGGCAAAATTAGAGAGGATTCCTGAAAACACCAGCACAAAAGTGAGCAGGCGTTTGGGCGATGACAGCACCAGCAGGCGAATAAAAGCTGCAATCAGACCACTCGACTCGGCAATACCAATTCCCAACATAGCCACCATTACAATCCCCAACGGAGCAAATCCGGTATAATTTTCGACCATCCGGTCCATAATCATGGCAATGCCCTCTTTACTGAAAAGATTCACCACCTGAATGGTTTCACCGGTTCCGGGATGCTGAACCGTCCATCCCAACCAGGCCCCTACAGCCGACAAAATAAGAGCTGCCAATGCAAATATACCAAACAATGTCGCCGGATGAGGAAGGGCATTCCCCCCTTTTTCCAAAATGTTTAAGAACTTATCAAAAAAACTTTTCTTCCTAACTTTTTCACTCATGCGTAATGCTTTAAATATGTATATATAAAACTTTTCCGGCCCGAAAATATAAAAATATTGTTACAACCA
Organism: Marinilabilia sp. UBA5340; assembly: GCA_002411085.1. Lineage (GTDB taxonomy): Bacteria > Bacteroidota > Bacteroidia > Bacteroidales > Marinilabiliaceae > Marinilabilia. The sequence goes on from DHQK01000033.1 coordinate 858, forward strand.
AACTGACAGATGCTTTCCAACCCAGCCGCTTTTTTTTCGTCTCAACAATGACACATAAAAGGGATAAAAGTTTAAGATCCTTACACCAACAATACATTTTTATTGATTAATGTAACTTTTTGCCACTTTTTAAGTATGTATCTAATTATAAAATCTTTTTGAACATGGGGCCATTTTACCATTTAGTTCCGGTTGTTGACCGCTTTCTGCGCAAGATTCCGGCGCTGATTATTATCGGAATATTTTTATCCGTTTTTTTTGCCACAACTTCTGCGGCCAATGAAACAGATTGCAGTGAAGGCTTTACCACAACTATTAAATCTGTGGAAATTCAGGATCAATGCATCGTTTATGACCTCCAGATAGAAGCTACGGGAGAATCTAAATTTGCGCTTTCCCATTTTGTTGCTGCCATTCCCTGCGGCAATATTTCTGATGCATCCAATTCCCGAGGGTGGAAGATGGAATATCCTGTCACCGATCCTACCACGGGTTTCTCAGGAATAAAAGTCGATGACATTGAAGGCTTTGGCGAAAGTGGCAATGAAACTTTCCGGTTGACCTTCACCGTCTGTTCCAGCGACGAATCGTGTCTGGAAACGCTCACACAACAAAGCCTTGAGGTAGCTTACAAAGCAGGCACATGTATCACCTCCGAAACCATTCCTTCGGCTCTTCAGCCTCTGAGTGCAGATTACGAGGTTACCCATCTCGACTGCTCCGGAGACACCAACGGTAGCATTAACATTACCGTATATGGAGGTGTCCCTCCCTATCAGTTTCAATGGTCCAATGGTGCAACAACCCAAAACCTGGAAAATGTTTCTTCAGGAGTTTACAACCTGACCATCACCGATGCAGCAGACAGCACAGTTACACTTTCAGCACAAGTTAACAGTCCTGCTCCCATCAGGATCGATGCATCACAAACAAACACCGAATGCGGACAGAGTTCCGGGGCCATCGACCTGACAGTTTCGGGCGGAACAACCCCTTACACCTATCAGTGGAATAACGGTGCTGTTACCGAAGATATCAACAACCTCCCCGGAGGCAATTACAGTGTCACCATCACCGACAGCAATGGTTGTCAGCAACAGAAATCCTTTACCATCCGGGAAACCTCCTCAATTGAAACTGATGTCGTTCGAACCAACATTCAATGTCATGAAAGCGGTACGGGCAGCATAGAAACAACTATTTCCGGCGGTACTGAGCCCTACTCTTTGCTCTGGTCAACCGGCGACACCATTCCAAATCTTACCGGACTTTCAGAAGGCACCTACTTCCTGTGGGTCACTGATGCCATGGGATGCACACAGTCAAAACAAATATCCGTAAACCGGGAGCAGTTAAGTGCGGATATTGCATCCACCAACACCGGATGTCTGGAAGATAAAGGCAGTGCCACTATTACAAACATCAATGGAACCGCCCCTTACACTATCAGCTGGAGCACAGGCGACACCACCCTTACGGCTGAAAATTTGCCAGCAGGCAATCACACCGTTCATATTACTGATGCCAACGGCTGCCAAATCACCGAAGATGTGACCATCGGCCGGGAAGAAGGGCCTCAAATCAATGTATCCGCAGAATGGACCGGCTGCACTCCAGATGACTCGATAAAGGTGAATCTGAATGCCACGGACGGTCAGGCACCCTACGAATGGATGGTCAACAATATGCCTTCAGCTTCTGAATTTTACCTGAGCGAGACCGGAGAATTGGTGGTTACTGTCACCGGAAATAATGGATGTGCCACCACTGAAGCGGTGACCGTTTCACCGGCCACTCCGGGTCCTGAGTTCCGCCTGAGCGTCATAGATGCCAATTGCACCAACCCGGAAGGTGCGGCCTCTGTAGTATTGGAAAGTGCCACAACATTGCCCGTTTACTGGGACGGCATCCAGGGATCGACCTACAAAAGCGGTCTCCAGCCCGGAAGCCATGAAATCACTGTGATAGATGAAGAAGGATGTGAAACTACCAAGACATTCTCCATCAGCGAAGTGATAGTTCCCACAGCAGAAATACTGACGACCACCACTACTATGGACTGCGAAAGCAACAACAATATTCTGACAGCCAGCACCACCAATGCCGAAACCATTGAATGGGAATTTGAAAGTTCTGACAGCTCATGGTTCTTTACTTCTACAAGTGAAGATACAGCCACCTATACTGCAGGCACCGGAAGTGCCATTGCCTTCATCCATGCAACCAGCAGTAGTGGATGCCTGGCTTCGGATTATATACTGCTTGAATGCAGCGGAACATCCCAACCCACCGACTCTATTGATGACGGAACTGATGATGAATTGCCTGATGATGGCTCTCCTGATGATTCCAACGGCGATGACGGTTCTGAAGATGAGAATCCCGATGAGGACAACGGGGACGATGCTGTTAACACCCCGTGCAACGGCGGATGCTACGAAATATCGGCTGAACCGGTGACTTCAAACGGACAGGATTGTTTTGCCTATAGCTATACCATTACAGCTGATGGATCGTGCCGTTACGATTTATCACACCTCATCATTAAACTTCCGGAAGGTCAGGTAGCCTCCAATGTTTTCAATTCAATGTATTTCCCCATGGAAATCAATGCCACAGATCCGAAATCCGGCATCTATGGCATCAAAGTGGATGAAATAAAGGGATTTGGTCAGACAAACACCGAAATGGAGGTAAGTTTTGAAGTCTGCAATGCCTCCCAACCAATGGAGGAAACCAGACTGGCCTTCAAGGCAGGACAATGTCTCGATATTGTCAGTTTTAAACATGACAATTCTCAATCAGCATCATCTGATAACAAAGGAGAAATCGAACTCAAGGTATATCCCAACCCTTCGCCTTCAAACGTAACATTTTCATTTACGGTACCAGGGCCGACAGCAGTTACCATCGATCTGTACGATGTTGCAGGCAATAAAGTGGAAACCGTTTTTGATGGGGAAGCCCTGGAGGACATCAGGTACGAAATACCTGTGCAACTGAACAGAAGCCCGGAAAGACTGTTTTACTATAGGATGAATGCAGGAGATGAGCAGAAAAGCGGGAAGATTTTGAGGTATTAGAACATTGGTTTTCAGAAAAAGATGGAGATTGCTTCACTTTCACACCAACAACAGACCAGTAGAGAGATTTAAGAAATGGAGGGGTTGATTTTCGGCAAGGCCAAAAATCAACCCCTCCATTCGCTTAAAAAAGAACTGATAGTTTCAAAATTCAGGCTAACAGGTCAGGGAGAAATCATCTTCACCCGATAAAATATTTCCCATCAACGAAAATTTACATTGGAAGAAAATTTGTATATTTTCGAGACATCCTAAAAACAAAGAATATGAGTGAAGAGATTGAAAAAGTAGAGCTACGACAACTAAATATCGACGATTACCAGGAATTGCGTACCACAGAGGAAGAGGCTTACCGCAACTGGGAAGGGCCAGCCTGGGATGAGCAAAACATCC
>DHQK01000111.1:0-564 GCA_002411085.1 Marinilabilia sp. UBA5340
TCCGTCCTCACCGGCATACAATGTACTTGGAATTGATATCGATGATTCCCTTACTGACTCTGTTTTTGTTTCGAAACCACATCAAATCTCCGATTATTCTCCGCTTAGCGCCAAAGAAGCCTTTAGGGAGGTTGTTTTACATGCCGGTGCTTCTCTATACCGCGATGCTGTTGATCGCAGGATAATGGAAGAGGTTCAGCAGGGAACTTTTACATACGGAGACAATGGAATAATCAATTCACAGACCGATGTTGGTGGTTGGCCGGAACTGAAATCCATAGAATATCCAAAGGACTCGGACAACGATGGAATACCGGATGCCTGGGAAGACGCAAATGGTCTGGATCCAAAGAATCCGGAAGACGCAGCTTTAAAGTCCATCTCTGATGATTATGCCAACATCGAGGTTTGGTTCAATAGTCTGGTAGAATAATTTTTCATAGTCAATAAGATTTACCAGAGCATTGCAAAATGGTTGTTCAAATTTCTTTAATGCATAGAAAAGGACAACCATTTGCTTTTGTTTTAACGGTTGATAAGTTTTGCATGCGAGTTCTTTCTGGG
>DHQK01000111.1:811-2853 GCA_002411085.1 Marinilabilia sp. UBA5340
TAATAATAAAATTTTAAACGGATGAAACGAGTTCCGAAACTTCGGGACGAGTTCCATCAGACCAATAACTTAGATAAATTTTATACGGATGAAACGGTCTTTTAGCCTTTTAATATTGATTTTGTTAATAACAGGATGTTCCAATCCTACTGTTTTTAGTGTTTACCTTGCCGGAGATTCAACAATGGCTGATAAAAAGCCGGATGCTTTTCCGGAGACCGGTTGGGGACAGGTTTTTCCTGAATTTTTTAATTCGACTAAAGCTCGTTTTGAAAACCATGCAAAAAATGGCAGAAGTTCCAAAAGTTTTATTTATGAAGGACGATGGGACTCCTTAATGGGACGAGTTGTACCTGGTAGTTTTGTTCTTATTCAGTTCGGTCATAACGATGAAAGTCCATCAAAAGGTGATAGATACTCAACACTCTCGGAATTTAAGAATAATCTCAGAAAATATGTTACGGATGTTAGGCAAAGGGAGGCTTTTCCTGTTTTGATGACTCCCGTGGTTCGTCGAAAATTCGATAAAAATGGAAAATTGATACCCACACATGGAGATTATCCGGATGCCACCAAAGAGGTCGCTGAGGAAATGAATGTCCCGTTAATTGATCATCGTGCATTGAGCGCTGAACTGGTAAGTGAAAAAGGAGATTCCCTCTCTAAGGAATTGTATTTATGGGTGGAAGCGGGACATCCCAACTACCCTCAAGGAGAAAAAGACGACACCCATTTTTCTTCTCTCGGAGCCCGGGAAATGGCACGTCTGGTTGTAGAAGAGCTTGAGAGGATGCAACTTCCCCTGGCAGAAGCTTTAAAACAATAATATTTTCCGGATGTAAGAGCTTTATTCTGTGATGGATATCACCAATAAAAAACCATTGATGTGAAACGAGCATGGCAACTATTGCCACAAGAGAATATGTATAAGTTCTTCCATGCGAGTTCCATCAGACCAATAACTTAATTTAATTATTTACTGATGAAACGAGCATGATATTTTTTAAACATAAATATCACAAGTGAATATGTTTAAAAGAATATTATGCGAGAGCGAAGCGGTTCCATTCGTTCTCAAATTTTTAATTAAGGTTTTATCAGATTATTACAAAATTTTAAACGAATGAAAACAATACTTATTGCGCTACTGATTTTTGTTACAATCGGTAGTTATTCCCAAAACAAAACCGATATCAGTCTGAAATGGAAAGATACAGACGAACAAAAAACTGAGATTTCTTCGGAAACAGGCGATCTCTATAAAAAACTGGAACATCATGGACCGGCCATAGAAAACGAGTGGATGGGGTTAAGGCTCTATTTTGATCATAAAGTGGCGATCGATGTTTATAATAAAACACGTCCCGGTCTCGAGCTTGCCGAAGCGGGTTGGTACCCTACCGAAGAGCAGCAGAATGAGGGATGGGGTGCTGATCAGTATAAAGTAGGCTCCACTGTTGGTATGGGAGGTGTTCGATTATGGAATCCGGAGACCAAAGAGGAGATGTTTCTGGATCCTGTCACCCAGAGAACAGCACGGGTAAAAAAGGAAGCCGGAATTTCTTACATGGAGATGTTGTCGGAAGACATTCCCTACATGGGCGATACCATTGATGTGTTGGTGCGGGTAACCGTATTTTCCGGTTACCGGGAAGCAAAAGTTGAGGCTTTTGCATTTAGCTGTAAACCGGTTCATTTTCTGACAGGCATCAATTATCATGAAAAAACGGAGACCAGACAAGCGGATAATTATATCTGTACCTGGGGGATTCATCCTGAGGATGTAGCTGCTGTTCAATTGAATATAGGCGGAGCGATCCTCTTTAATCCTGATGATTTTGAAAGTATTACCAAGGCCGGAAAACAGTTTGAATTGATTTCCAAACCTACCAAATATCTTTCTACCTGGATTACTTCAGCCTGCGAAAAGGAGTCAGAGCTGAATAGCATGAATGCTTTTGTAGAATATGTCAATGACTTATCTTTTAAATAAAGTCATGATAAATGGACACAAATCAAGATCCTGAGCAGGAATTTTTATT